>NZ_WHNU01000004.1:0-224975 GCF_009362305.1 Burkholderia sp. BE17 | reverse complement strand
GTGCGGGCAGCGTTCGACTGGAAATCAGCAATGAACCAGTTTGCTATCCTGTTCGGTGAACGATTCACCCAGGCGCGTGGATAACGCGTTGTTCAACCGCCTCGCCCACAAAAATGCGGACAGGTTCTCCAGGCATGTCCATACACGCTTCATCCGGGCCAGTCTCAGCAATTCTGCAATTGCAGTCCCATACCCCCGATCGCGGTCTCACTCTTTCCATTTCCGTGCTGCCACGCCCGGCCGCAATGCAGTTGCGGGCGCCGATAGCCTCAGCCCATCGGCCCCCGCAACCGCCCCGAAGGCAGCTCAGACAGCGTCAGCCCGCCTTGCCCACCACCCTCTTCCCACCGAAAGCCTCGCACTCCGCCTTATCCCACCGCGTCTTCACGACGCGGTTATCCGAATCGAACTGAACCTGATACTGGCAGGTCGCGACCTTTCCGGAATCGCGGAACTGGAACAGGTAATTCCACGTCCGCACATGAAAAATCCACTCGTGGAAATGCGGCGGCCCGAGCAGCTCGTACAACTGGTTCTTCGTCACGCCCGGCTGAACCTGCGCGAGATTCGCGAGATTCGGATACGTGCCTTCGGGCAGCGTGGCCGTATCGGCCGACGGAAACGGCGGATCGCCCTGCTGCGTGGCGCATCCGGTCAGGCCGGCGACGGCGAGCAGTGCCGCGGCCGCGAACTTAGCAATGTGTGCGTTCATGTTTGGCATCGTTTGAATGAAAGGGAAACGGCGCGGTTCGCGGCTCACCACTGATACCCGGCACCGACCACCGCGCCATACGTGCCGCGCGTGTTGGTCGAGACGGCCGCCTTGTAGATCCAGTGGTTGTTCTCCGAAATCGTCGAAATGCCGAGCGCCTGCCCCGACTGGCCGCGATACACGCTGCCGGCCACCGCGACCATGCTCTTGCCGGGCCCGGACGGCTGCGGCAGGCCGGCGACGGCCATCGCCGTCGCCGTGCCGCCGTCCGCATCGCGGCGGTAGCTGTCGAGGCTGTTGCGCAAGCCGGCGACCTGGCCGTCCGTGTAGCTGTTCGCCTGCGACAGCGTGTTGCCGACGCTGGCATTCAGCTGGTTCACGTTGACCGCATCGGTGCCCTGCGTGCCGGCCGCGACGTTGACGACCTGGCGCGCCGAATCCGCCGAGCCGACCGCGACGACGTTCGAGCGCCCGCCGTCGTTGCTGCCCGTGCCGATCGCGGCCGAGTTGCTGCCCGACGCGGTCGACCCGACCCCGATCGCGGTCGAGCCGTTGCCGGACGCCAGCGACCCGTTGCCGACCGCCGTGCTGTTCGAGCCCGATGCGACAGCACCCGAGCCGCCCGCCGACGAGTTCGACCCGGTCGATCCCGGCGGCACGTTGGAGCCGGCCGGATTCGACGTGTACGAACCGCCGAGGTTGGACGTGCGCTGGTTGATCAGCGTCGTCAACTGGTTGGCGACCGAATCGAGCTGCGACACGTTCACCGCGTCGGTGCCGCTCTTGCCGGCCGCGAGGCCGGTGATCTGCCGGTTGCCGACATTCACTTCGCCGGCCGACGACTGCGGGCTGCTCAACCCGTACGCGATGTAGTTCGTCTGCGCGCCGACCGTGGTCAGCGAACCGGCGCCGAGCGCGACGCTGTTCGCCAGCGTCGCCGACGCGCCGGCGCCGAGCGCGAGCGCGTCGGTCGCGTTGCTGCGCGCACCCGATCCGAGCGCGACGCTGCCGACGCTGGCCGCGACCGCGTGGGCGCCCTGCGCGACCGACTGCGCGCCGGTGGCCGTCGCGCCGCTGCCGAGCGCGATCGCATCGGCCTGCGCGGAACTCGCCGCCTGCCCGATCGCGACGCCGCCGGGCGCAGTGGCGTCGACGATCGCACCGTTGCCGATGCCCACGCCGTTATCGCCGTTGACGACCGTCGTCGGGCCGACCGCGATCGACTCCGCACCGACCGCGAGCGAATCCACGGCCGTCGAGTTCGCATGGAAATACTTCTGGCTCGTGACCGCGAACGACTGCAGCGCGCCGGCCAGCTGCCGCACGGTCACGGCATCCTGCTGGCCGGTGCCATCGGCGACGTTGGTGATCTGGCGATACGTCCTGCTCGTCGCGTCGCCGACCGATACCGCGCCCAGCAGCGTCTGGTCGGTCGTGTTGAACGGGATCGACGCGCTGCCGTTGCGGATCACGCCGGAAGCCGGCACCGTCGCGCGATCGGCCACCGAGCCGGCGCCGAACGCGATGCTGCCGTCCACCCTCGCGACCGCGTTCGGACCGATCGCGACGCTGTCGACGCCGAGCGCCTGGCTGTCCGGCGCGGTCGAGTTCGCGTGGAAATACTTGGTGCCGTGCGCGTTGATGTTGTCGATCGCCGAGCCGACGTTGTTGTTGATCGTCGTCGAACCGTCGCTGTTGTACGTCACGTACGACGGTGCCGAGATCGTCCCGGTCGTCGGGTTGTAGGTCGCGCCGCCGCCGATCGCGCCAGCCGTGCTGTTGCCGAGATTGGTGTTGTTCGACGCGATCGAGCTGAGGCTGGTCGACAACGAACCGATGCCCGTCGACGTCGCAGTCGACAGCGACGTCAGGTTGCTGTTCGTGCTCGACAGGCCGGTGGACAACGAGCCGACGATCGTCGAGGTCGACGTCGACAGTGACGTGATCGAGCTGTTGGTCGAACTGAGGCCGGTGGACAGCGAACCGATGCTCGTCGACGTGGCAGTCGACAGCGACGTCACGCTGCTGTTCGTCGTGCTCAGGCCGGTCGACAGCGAAGCGACGCCGGTGGACAGCGAACCGACGATCGTCGAGGTGGACGTCGACAGCGACGTGATCGAGCTGTTGGTTGAACTGAGGCCGGTGGACAGTGAGCTGATACCCGTCGATGTGGACGTCGACAGCGACGTGACGGCGCTGTTGGTCGAACTGAGGCCGGTGGACAGCGAGCCGATACCCGTCGACGTGGACGTCGACAACGACGTGACGGCGCTGTTGGTCGAACTGAGGCCGGTGGACAACGAACCGACGACCGTCGATGTGGACGTCGACAGCGACGTGACGGCGCTGTTGGTCGAGCTCAACCCGGTCGACAACGACGACACCCCCGTCGACAACGACGTAATGCTCGACGACGTCGACGTCGACAACGACGTGACCGCCTGATTCGTCGCATCGAGCTGCGACCCGTTGATCGCGTCCGTGCTCGCCGAATTGATGCGCCCGGCCGCGACGTTGGTGATCTGGCGCTCGGTGCCCGGCGCGCCGACGCTGACGACACTGGTCGGCGTCGTGCCCTGGAAGGTATACGTGACGCTGCCGATCGTCGCGCTCGACGTCGGATGCGGTGCAGCCGTCGTCGAGCCGGAGCCGAGCGCGACATCGTTTGCGTTGTTCGCCACGGCCGATGCGCCGAACGCCACCGCGCCCGCCGCCGCGGCCGTCGACGTGTTGCCGAACGCGAGCGAGCCGACGCCCTGCGCGTTGTTCGAATTGCCGATCGCCACCGCGCCATCGCCGTTCGCCGTGTTGTTCGCACCGGCCGTGACAGCACCCGTGCCGATCGCGGTGCTCGGGTCGCCGATCGCCACCGCACCGTTGCCGCTGACCGTCTGGCCTGCGCCGAGCGCGACGGCGCCGGTACCCGCCAGCACCTTCGAGTTATTGCCGCCGGCGATCGAGCCCGCGCCCGCGGCAGCGGCGACCGAGTTGGTGTCGCCGATCGCCACCGTGGAACCCGCCGCCGCGACGCTGTTGATGCCGATTGCGGTCGAATTGATGGCCGACGCCGTCGCGCCGGGGCCCAATGCGGTCGCCGATATGCCGCTCGCGCGCGCGAGATTGCCGAACGCGACGGCGAACTGCTGCGTCGCGGTCGCCTGCACGCCCATCGCGATCGAACTGACGCCCGACGTATTCGCGCTCAGGCCGAATGCCATCGACTGGTCGGCGCCGGCCGTCGTGCTCGAACCCAGCGCGATCGAGCTGATGCCGAGCGACTGCGTGCCCGATCCGGGCACGCCGGCCGTGCCGCCCCAGCCGATCGCGATCGATGTGCCGCCCTTCGCGCCGCTGTTGACACCCATCGCGACGCCGGAATTGCCGGTCGCCAGCGCGCCGCTCCCCACCGCAACGGCGGCCGCGCCTGAACTCGTCGACTGGTTGCCGATCGCGACCGTACCCGTATCGGTGGCATGCGACGCGTAGCCGAGCGCGATGCTCTGAACCCCCACCGCGCTCGCCCCGAGACCGAGCGCAGCCGCATACTGGCCGGACGCCAGCGCATTGTTGCCGAGCCCGATGGCCGACACGCCGGTCGCGGCTGCGCCACTGCCGATCGCCACCGCGCCGCTTTGGGTCGCGCTCGAGAGATTGCCGACGGCAACCGAGTAAGCGCCGCTGCCGATCGCCTGCACGCCGAGCGCCGCGCTATTGACACCGGTCGCCTGCGAGTTGATGCCGATGGCCGTCGAAGCGTCGGCTATTGCGTGTGCGCCCGGGCCCAGCGCGGTGGCAGAAACGCCCGTTGCCGTCGCGAGGTTGCCGAATGCGGTGGAATTCACCTGCGTCGCAACCGAACCGTTACCGACCGCTATCGAACTGGCGCCACCGGTTGCCGACCCGCCACCCGCCGAGTACTGCGCATGCGCAGCAACATGGAACAAGCCGAGATACGCCGATGCCATCAGCACTGCCAGCCGCCGAAGCGACGGAGTGGCAGGCGTTCCCGCGTGTGTCGCCGCGCCCCCGATCGCGGTAAGTTCCGCCGCGCTGCTCGACGACGCGACGCGCTTGCCGCGCGCACGGTCAAGCTCCGACGCCGCAACCCAGGCCCCCAATGCTTCGTTCCAGATCGACTTGAACGACTTGTTCATCTTGTCTTCCCTCGGTTCTCATGTGCTGGATGACGCAACAGCGAACGCATCGACAAGCGATCACGCATCCGTCTGCGTTCCCGCTCGTCTTGCGACGCTCCGCGATTCACTTTGGATAGCTAACTAAATGCTCGAACAACGCTGCACGACACTCGCGATCGCCATCGCGATCACGCGACCGCACGCCGCACGTGCGCTTCGGCACGATGCGCGACGACGATCGCCGGTTATCGAATCATGGAAGCCGACGTCGCGGGAAAAGCGGCGGCGCGATGCACCGCGCACCGTGAATCCGCGCGCGTGCGCCGTCGCACCGAACCTGCGGCGACCTCGAATTTCATGGGAAAGCGTCGTTCAGACGCCGGATGGACGGATGCCGGCCCAAACCCCAGGGGCGGCCCGTCGTGATTCATTCAGGAGGAGGATGACACTGCGTAGTCCCCGGGTCTGAAGCATGCGCAGCCGGTTCGATCGAACCGGTGCGTCGAACTGCCATGCCTGTCGTATTCATATTTTTCGTGCCCGCCTGATTCGATAGCGCACCGCGCGCGCTCGCGCCCGAGCGAATCAAACCGCCAGGCTGCCACCGCGAAGCCGCTCACCCTTTCCGTTCGGCCGCCAAACGCACTTTCCGGATTTCCGGAAAAGAACCGAGGGCTTGCCGAACGACCCCTGCACCGAATTGATCGGTCGAATTTCCTTGACGATTTTTTATTGCCAGATGCTTCACATCTCTAACCAACCCCACAATTCTCCGGTTTATCTTGTATACCAACGCATGCGGAGAATTGTGAAGTTTGCATTACCCTCGTGCCAGTTATTCGCCCGCTGCCGCACTCCCACACTTTGAGAGTTTCATCATTCAATGTCACATTGAATATCGCATGCTTCCGGATGTGACAGCGGCAAGCCGTCCGCGCGGAATCGTTCACCTCGAAGAACCGATTCCATCCGCGCCGGGGCTAGTGTGCAGGCATTCGTCCAAACAAACCTTTTCCCGAGCGGACGAACCCTTTTCCCGAGCGGACGGCATTTACATTCATACATTTCGGCGCGAAATCCGATTTCCCCGGGAAAAAATTTTGAACGACGATCAATAAAACATTAATCGGTCAAGCCTCGAATCGGCACTTTCAATTTACTCGAACGACACCAATCCTCGACACAAGACGCCAGAATTCATCGCGCGGGCCATTTCAATCGGATAATCATTTTTCCGGAAATAAAGACCGATATTAAAAGGCGATTCGGAATCTTTTTCCACTTCTTTTTATTCCCGCCGATCGCCGCCACAGAAAACCCGCCGGGCCCCGTCTGATATGCCCACACAGGACGCACGGAATCCTCACAATCGTGCTTTTGCCGGCATATAATTTTTCGCAACAATCGCGCGCATAGCGATGCTTTCAGCCCGTCAGGCCTATTTCCCTACCCGTCCGCAACCATGTCATCCCGCTCGTCCAGCCCGGCGCCGCTTCGCTCCACGCCGGATCTCGCTGACGCACATATTCTTGTCGTCGACGATCGCCCGAACGACCTGCGGCTCCTGACCGAGATCCTGCGTGCCGCGCGGTGCCGGATCAGCGTCGCGTTCGACGGGCTGCAGGCCTATCATCGTGCGCAGGCCATCTCTCCCGACCTGATCCTGATGGACGTGCGCATGCCGCGCATGGACGGGTTCGCCGCGTGCCGGCTGCTGGCGTCGACGCCGTCGACGCAGTCCATCCCGGTGATCATCCTGACCGCCGCGGGCGATCTCGAGGATCGCATCGCGGGGCTCGAAACCGGCGCGATCGACTACATCGTCAAGCCGTTCGAACCGGCGGAAGTGATCGCCCGGATCCGCAATCACCTGAAGCGCGCGCGGCGCAGCCAGCCGTTTGCGCACCTGCCCGAACTGCCCGACAACCCCGACGCGGCCGTCGTGCGCGCGGCAAGCGAGGTGCTGCTGCGCAACCTGCGCCATCCGCCGGCGCTCGAGGATCTCGCCAAACAGGTCGGCACGCACGAGAAGCGCCTGTCCCGCGTGTTCCGCGACCATCTCGGCCAGACCGTGTTCGAGTATCTGCGCGACACGCGCCTGCGCGCCGCGATGCACTTTCTCGCGGAAACGTCGATGGGGATCGGCGACATCGCCGAGGAGATCGGCTTTTCCACGCCCGGCAATTTCGCGACCGCGTTCCGCGAACGCTTCGGCATCACGCCGTCCGACTGGCGCCGCCAGCGCCACGCGGTCAATGCGCCGCCCACACCGGGGGAGCACCATCACGATGCGTAGGCGATACGCGGCATGGGCAGCCGGATGTCGCGCGTTGCTGCTGCTTCTGATGGCGATGGCCGTCACCTGCGCGCTGGCCCGGGCCGCGCCGGCGCCCAACCCCGCGCGACTGGAAGCCGTGTCGGTGTTCGAGGACGCCGGCACGACGATGACCGCCGATCAGGTCGACGCCCGGCTCGCCGATCCGTCACGCGGTAAATCCGCGGCAACCACGCCATCGTTCAACGTCGAGTTTTCCCGGTCGGCATGGTGGGTCCGCGCGACGCTGGCCAACCGCGGCGGCACGGTGCGCCCGCTGGTACTGGTGTTGCGCGACGCGCGCGTCGACCATGCCGACTTCTATCTCCACCGGAACGGCCAGTGGACACTCGCCAGCCGCTTCCCCGCCGCCGATACCGATGCCGACGGCGATGCGAACCGGCAGCCATCGCGGTACCCGGTACTCGACGTCACGCTGCGCGCCGGCGAAAGCATCCCCGTGCTGATCCGCGTCACGTCGCGCAAGGAAATGCGGCTCGCGCCGGCCGCGTTCACCCGCGAAGCATGGAACGCGCAGGAGTCGCGCGCCACGATGTGGGACTTCGGTTTCTTCGGCGGGTTGCTCGCGCTCGTGTGGTGCGCGCTGCTGATCGGTTTCTTCTCGCGCAGCGGGATGTTCTACGTGCTGGCCGCGACGGCGCTGGGCACGACGCTGTTCGAAGCGGCGTACCGCGGCTACACGGCGTTGGCGCTGTGGCCCGCCGCGCGCGAGTGGTCGGCGCGCGGCGAGGTGATCTTCGCGTACCTGGCGGTCTCGCTCCTCATCGTGTTCATTCTGTTGGTCGCGCATCGCGAGAAGGCGCGGCTACCGGTGCGCGCCGTCTACATGACGATCCTCGGCCTCGAATGCGCGGGAATGGCCGGCGCCGCCTTCGGCGACCTGCTGACCTTCACGTGGTTCTGCCTGCGGCTGAACACCGTGCTGGGGATCGTGAACGTCGGCATCGCGCTGACGCTCGCGATCCGCCGGACGCCGACCGGCCGCGTGATGCTGATCGCGGTTACGCTCGCCTGCTTCAACATCCTGCTGCGCACGCTCGACGGCATGGACGCGCTGCCTCCGTTCCTGATCTGGCTCAAGTCCGATATCTATCCGAACCCCGTCACCGCGATCATCGGGCTCGCCACGCACCTGCTGGTGCTGGCCGCGTGGATCCACCACGTGGGCCGTCAGCGCACCGAGGCGAGAAAACGGCTCGAGCATTTCCAGCTCACCGAACAGGATCGCCTGCGCGACGAAGTCGCGCGGCGCACGGTCGCGCTCAACGACGCGCTGCAGCAGGTGAAGACGCACATGCAGCAGAAGATCGAGACGCTCGGCTATGTCAGCCACGACCTGCGCGCGCCGCTGTCCACGATCAACGGCTACGCGAAGCTGCTGCTGCAAAGCGCGACGCGCGGCCAGGCGCGGCTGATCCGGTCGATCGACCGCAGCATCCGCTACCAGCTCGCGCTGATCGACGAACTGCTGGCGTTCACGAAAGCCGAGCTGCAGCCGCTCGGCGTGTCGCCGGACACGACCGACCTGCCCGGCCTGCTCGACGATATCGGCCACTATGCGGTCGCGCTGTGCGCGCAGCAGGACAACCGGTTCGTCTACCGGCCGGCCACGCCGCTGCCGCACACGGTGTCGATCGACGGCATGCGGCTGCAGCAGGTGCTGCTCAACCTGCTGTCCAACGCGTCGAAATTCACGCGCGACGGCACGGTCACGCTGTCGGTTCATGCGGCGCGGGAAGGCGATGCGTGGCGTCTCCTGTTCGAGGTCGCCGATACGGGGATCGGGATCGACATCGGCGGAACGCGCGACATCTTCCGCGCGTACCAGCAGGTGCAGGCCGTGAACGGTGGAACGGGGCTCGGCCTGTTCATCGCGCAGCGCATCGTCGACGCGATGGGCGGCGAACTGGCCGTCTCCAGCCGGCCGGGCGCCGGCACGTCGTTCTCGTTCCCGATCGTCGCACCGGTAGTCGGGCACGCGCTGGTGCCGGTGTCGGAGCTCGTCCGGCGGTTTCAGCCGGCCGACGATACCGAACCGGAGATCGCCGCGCCGTTGCTGCACGGCCCGTCCGACGATGCGCTCGACGAACTGATCCTGCTCGCCGGCGAGGGCCGGCTCACCGATATCGAAGAGTGGCTCGGCCAGTATGCGGACGAGCCCGAGCATGCGGCCTTCGTGCAGGACGTGCGAGAGCACCTCGACGCGCTCGATCTGCACGCGATCGAGAAGCTGGCCGGGTCGCTGAAACGCGCGCGCTTTGCCGATACGTCATTCGACGCCGAGACGGACGCGGCCGGGCAGGCCTGATCATCATGGTCGGTCGCGCGATAGCCGCTGCATCGTCGATACCGGCGCCGCGTCCTCGTCAGGCGCCGCCACGCGAACGACTGTAACGGACCTACTGCTCGGCCGCGGGCACCAGGATGCTACGCGGAATCAACGCGATCAGCACGCAGCTGACCAGCAGGCAGGCGCCCAGTGCGTAAGTACCGTTGTTGATGTTGCCGGTCATTTCCTTTGCGATGCCGGTGATCATCGAGCCCGTGAAACCGGACAGGTTGCCCACCGAGTTGATCAGCGCAATGCCGGCGGCCGCGGCCGTGCCGGACAGAATCTGGCCCGGGAAGGTCCAGTAGATCGGCATCAGCGCCAGGATGCCGCAGGTGGCGATGGTCAGGAACACGATCGACAGCGCCACGTTCTGCGCGCATGCCGCGCTCATGATCAGGCCGACGCCGCCGATCAGCGCCGGAATCGTTGCATGCAGGCGGCGCTCGCCCGTCTTGCGCGAGTGCGATGCGTTCCACACCATCGCGAAAATTGCCGTCAGGTACGGAATGGCGGTAAGCAGGCCGATATGCAGCGGGCTCCGCACGCCGGACGCGCGAATGATCGACGGCAGCCAGAAGGCCAGCCCGTAGAAGCCGGTATTGAATGTGAGAAGGATGAAGGTAAGCAGCCAGACGCGCGGGCTGCGCAACGCGGCACCGACGCTGTGCGACTTGTGCGCGGCCTCGGATTCGAGGTTGCGCGACAGCACCGCCTTTTCCTGGTCGGACAGCCACTTCGCCGACTGCGGGCCGTCGCCGAGGCAAGCCAGCACGACGAACGCCACCACGATCGACGGCAAACCTTCGAGCAGCAGCATCCATTGCCAACCGCTCATGCCCGACAGGCCGTGCGTCTGCTCCATCAGCCAGCCGGACACCACGCTGCCCAGCGTCAGGCTCAGCGGGATCGCCACCAGGAAGCCCGACATGGCCACGCTCTGGCGGCGCGCCGGAAACCAGTAGTTCATGTACAGGATGACGCCCGGGAAAAAGCCGGCTTCACACAGGCCCAACAGGAAGCGCAGCGTGTAGAACATGGTGGGCGTCTGCACGTGGAAGAACTGCGCGAGCGGCACGATGAAGGCCATCGACGACGACACGATGCCCCATGTGATCATGATCCGCGCGATCCAGAAGCGTGCGCCGTACCGGTGCAGCAGCAGGTTGCTGGGCATCTCGAACAGGAAATAGCCCCAGAAGAACACGCTGGCGCCGAACGCATAGACGCTGTCGCTCAGGCTCAGGTCATCGAGCATCTGCAGCTTGGCGAAGCCCACGTTGACGCGGTCCAGGTAGGCCACGACGTAGCAGAGCAGCAGCAATGGCAGGATGCGCCGCATGACCTTGCGGTAGAGGGCGTCTTCGGACGAGTCTGCCGCGGCCGGCGCGTCAGCGGCCTGGGTGATGGTTGGCATCGGATTGTCTCCTGATTGTGTAGGTCTTCTTCGTATCGGCGCGCTCGCCGGCTCGCCGATGTTACCGATACCATCCGGTGATAAAAAAAACCGTCGGCCGGGCGACGGGAGCAACCGGCGCTCTGATACCGGTAACAGATTTGAAGGTAGCATGCGCCGACAGGCGAGTTCAAGTCCCGACGAACGAGTGGTTTCCCTAGTGCTGGCGTCGATGCAATGGGGGTGCAGCGGGCGGCCTGCACGGTACGCCGCACCGGTATGATGTTGCCTTTACATGTTTCAGCGATCGCGATTCCGATGCCCAGCCCCACCGCCGTCCGGCCTGCCGGACCGCCCCGCATGTCCGACGTAGCCCGCCTGGCAGGCGTATCGAAGATGACCGTGTCGCGCGTGCTTGCCGGCCACAGCGTGGCCGCCGAGACGCGCGAACGGGTCTGCAAGGCCATCGACCAGCTCGGCTACGTGGCCGATGCTGCCGCCGGTGCGCTGTCGTCGGGGCGGTCGGAATTTGTCGCGGTGCTGGTGCCGTCACTGTCGAGCTCCAACTTCTCGGACACCGTGCGCGGCCTGACCGATGCGCTCGAACCGCATGGCCTGCAACTGCTGCTCGGCGACACCGACTACGACCTCGAACGTGAAGAACGGCTGGTGCGCTCCATGCTGCGTCACCAGCCGCGCTGCATCGCGCTGACGGGTGCGCAGCACACCGATGCGACGCGCAAGGTGCTGCAGCGCTCGGCCATTCCCGTGGTCGAGATGTGGGACCTGCCCACGCATCCGATCGACACCGCCGTGGGCTTCTCCAACGTGCGCGCCGCGCGTGCGATGGTGCGGCACCTTGCCGGGCAAGGTTACCGGCGCATCGGCTTTCTAGGCGGCGCCAGCGAGCTGGACCGCCGCGGCCTGGACCGGCTCAAGGGGTATCAGTCGGAGATCAAGGCACTCGGACTGTGCGAGCCGCGCGTCGTGCGGCTCGGTGAATCGCCGATCACCATGAGCCACGGCGGCCCCGCCATGGCAGCCCTGCTGGAGATGTGGCCGGACACCGACGCGGTGATGTGCGTGAGCGACATGTCGGCGTTCGGCGCGATCATGGAATGCCACCGGCGCGGACTGTCCGTGCCGGCCGACATGGCCGTGGCCGGCTTCGGGAACTTCGAAGTGGCGACATGCTGCCACCCGACCATCACCACGGTGTCGGTCGACGCCTACGGCATTGGCGTGCGCACGGGCGAAGCCCTGCTGGCGGCGCTGCAAGCGCGTGACGACGGCGAACGGGTCGAATCGCAAAGCATCCGCATCGACTACACGATCGTCGCGCGGGAAAGCGCCTGACGGGCTGAAGGCCCGGTTTGCCGCCCTTACAAGATGAGAATGGTCGCGCGTCGACGCGCGACTGCGTAGCGGCTCGCGCCCTCATCCCGCCCCCACTCGCACGCAAAATCCCCTTTCGCAACGCAAAATCCCCGTGCTAACATCGGCTCGTATGTTACCGGTAACTATCCGGCAAAAAAACTGAACGAAGAACCATTCGGAGACAGCCCACCATGTCACAACCCCCTCGCCGCCTGCGCAGCCAGGAATGGTTCGACGACCCTGCCCATGCGGACATGACCGCGCTCTATGTCGAGCGCTTCATGAACTACGGGCTGACACGTGAGGAGCTGCAGTCGGGCCGTCCCATCATCGGCATCGCACAGACGGGC
Organism: Burkholderia sp. BE17; assembly: GCF_009362305.1. Lineage (NCBI taxonomy): Bacteria > Pseudomonadati > Pseudomonadota > Betaproteobacteria > Burkholderiales > Burkholderiaceae > Burkholderia > Burkholderia sp. BE17. The sequence continues at coordinate 212,340 of NZ_WHNU01000004.1, read as the reverse complement.
AGCGACCTGGCACCGTGCAACCGCCACCACATCGGACTGGCCGAGCGCACCAAGGCGGGTATCCGCGACATGGGCGGCATTCCGATGGAATTCCCCGTGCATCCGCTGGCCGAGCAGAGCCGCCGGCCCACGGCCGCGCTCGACCGAAACCTGGCCTACCTGGGGCTGGTCGAGGTGTTGCATGGCTTTCCGCTGGACGGTGTGGTCCTGACCACCGGCTGCGACAAGACCACCCCCGCCTGCCTGATGGCCGCGGCCACCGTGGACATGCCCGCCATCGTGCTGTCGGGTGGACCGATGCTCGACGGCTGGCACGAGGGCAAGCGCGTCGGTTCGGGCACGGTGATCTGGCACGCCCGCAACCTGCTGGCTGCCGGCGATATCGACTACGAAGGCTTCATGAAGCTGACCACGGCATCGTCGCCGTCGATCGGGCACTGCAACACCATGGGCACGGCGCTGTCGATGAACAGCCTGGCCGAGGCGCTGGGCATGTCGCTGCCGGGCTGCGCGAGCATTCCGGCCGCGTACCGCGAGCGCGGCCAGATGGCTTACGCCACCGGCAAGCGCGCGGTCGAGCTCGTTCGCGAAGACATGCGCCCGTCGAAGATCATGACGCGCGCGGCGTTCGAGAATGCCATCGTCGTCGCCTCCGCGCTCGGCGCGTCGACCAACTGCCCGCCGCACCTGATCGCCATTGCGCGCCACATGGGCGTGGAACTGAGCCTGGACGAATGGCAGCGCCTGGGTGAATCCGTGCCGCTGCTCGTCAACTGCATGCCGGCCGGCGAATACCTCGGCGAGAGCTTCCACCGCGCCGGCGGCGTGCCCGCGGTGCTGCGTCAACTCGATGCGGCCGGCCTGCTGCGGCGCGACTGCCTGACCGTGTCCGGTCGCGCGATCGGCGAGATCGCCGACACGGCGCGAGATGCCGACCGCGACGTGATCCGCACGCCCGAAGACCCGCTCAAGCACGGTGCCGGCTTCATGGTGCTGTCGGGCAACTTCTTCGACAGCGCCATCATGAAGATGTCGGTGGTGGGCGAAGCCTTCCGCCAGACCTACCTGGTCGAGCCGGGCGCGGAAAATACCTTCGAGGCACGCGCGATCGTCTTCGATGGCCCCGAGGACTACCACGCCCGTATCAACGATCCTCGGCTGCAAATCGACGAACGCTGCATCCTGGTGATCCGCGGCTGCGGTACGGTCGGCTACCCGGGCAGTTCGGAAGTCGTCAACATGGCACCGCCCGCGGACCTGGTGAAGCGTGGCGTGACGTCGCTGCCATGCATGGGCGACGGACGCCAGAGCGGCACGTCGGCCAGCCCGTCGATCCTGAACATGTCGCCGGAAGCGGCGGTCGGCGGCGGCCTGGCCATGCTGCGCACGAACGACCGCATCCGCGTGGACCTGAATCGCCGCAGCGTCGACGTGCTCGTCGATGAAGACGAACTCGCGCGCCGCCGCGAGACTGCAAGTTTCGCCGTGCCGCAGGCACAAACGCCCTGGCAAGAACTCTATCGCCGGTTCGTGGGCCAGTTGTCCACCGGCGGCTGCCTCGAACCGGCCACGCTGTACCTGAAGGTAATCGAGCAGCGCGGTAATCCGCGCCATTCGCACTGACCCAACCGCCCACGACTCTTGCCGAGCTGACCATGCGTACTCCTTCCGTTTCCGACTGCCTGCCGCACAACCTTGCGCAGGCCCTGCTGATCGGCCGCGTCTGGCGGCACAATGGTGCCCACGCGGGCCCGAGCGTCGTCGCCGTGCGCGGCGGCGAGATGTTCGACATCACGTACACCGTGCCGACCACCGCGGACCTGTTCGACCGTCCCGACGCAGTCGCAATCGCGGGCACCGCCCCCGGCGAATCGCTCGGCCGCGTCGAGCCCCTGCTGCAGGCGGCGCTGGACGGCACGCCCGGCGCCACTCACCTGCTCGCCCCATGCGATGTGCAGGCCATCAAGGCTTGCGGCGTCACCTTTGCCGTCAGCCTGATTGAACGCGTCATCGAAGAACAGGCCGGCGGCGATCCCGCCAAAGCGAGGGACGTGCGCGAAACCATGGCCGCGACCATCGGCACCGACCTGTCGAAGATCGTTCCCGGTTCTGAAGCCGCCATGCGCCTGAAGGCGGAACTCGAGCGCCGCGGCGCGTGGTCGCAATACATGGAAGTCGGCATCGGCCCGGATGCCGAGGTGTTCTCCAAGTCGCAGCCGATGTCGGCAGTGGGCTTCGGCGCGGACGTGGGCCTGCTGCCGGTGTCGGTGTGGAACAACCCGGAACCGGAGATCGTGCTGGCGGTCAGCTGCGACGGCAGGCCGGTAGGCGCCACGCTCGGCAACGACGTGAACTTGCGCGACATCGAAGGCCGCTCGGCGCTGCTCCTCGGCAAATGCAAGGACAACAACGGCTCGTGCGCGATCGGCCCGTTCGTGCGGCTATTCGACGACCGCTTCACGCTGAACAGCGTGCGGCAGGCCAGCGTGTCGCTGCGCGTCGAAGGCGCGGATGACGGCTTCGTCCTCGACGGCATCAGCCACATGCGCGAGATCAGCCGCGACCCGGCCGACCTCGTCGCGCAGACCTGCGGCGCGCATCACCAGTATCCCGACGGTTTCATGCTGTTCCTGGGCACGATGTTCTCGCCGATCCAGGATCGCGACGCACCCGGCGGCGGATTCACTCACCACCTGGGCGACCGCGTCACCATCTCCACGCCCATGCTGGGCGCACTCGTCAACACCGTGCGGCTTTCCACGGAGATCTCGCCATGGACCTTCGGCGTGCGTGCCCTGTACGCCAACCTGGCCGCACGCGGCCTGCTCGATGCGTGAGGCCGTTCACGGACGATCCGGACTTTCATCATGCATCAGCGTTGCATACAGTACAGACTCGAGCCATTCCCGTGATCCCTTCCAGGAGACAACCGTGCCTGTCGATTTGTTTGCCGAATCGTTCGACCTCGAAGCCGCATTCGGCGACGTGTCGGAATACTGGTCGCCCAAAGTCGTTGCGCAGGTCAACGGTCAATACGTGAAGGTCGCAAAAGTACGCGGACAGCTCGTCTGGCACGACCATGCACACGAAGACGAGCTGTTCTTCGTCGTGCGCGGGCACCTCAGGATCGAATATGAAGGCGGCCGTGTCGTCGATCTGCCCGCCGGTTCGATGCACGTCGTGCCGAAAGGCACGCTGCACAATCCGGTCGCCGATGACGAATGCTGGATCGTCCTGATCGAACCCGTTCAGACGAAGCACACCGGCGACGTCGAATCACCGCTGACACGGACGATCGACGAGCAGTTGGGTGTGTCGCGCTGAGTCCATCCGTCGACCTTGACCATCGCTCCCGGGCCGGGAGTATGGCCGGATAGCCCGGAAAAACGTCCCCGTCGTTGCACGGCGATGTCGCCGGCCCGCTCGTTCCGATACGGGCCCTGCCGAACGAGCCGGTCGAACCGGCATTGCCCGCGAAACGTCAGGCCGAAGCCGCCGTGCCGCCCGCGCCCTGCTCGCGCGCCGGCGACCCACGCCGCCCCGACACCGCCCCCGGCGTGACATTCGTCCGCGCCGCGTTCGGCCGGTCGACGTAATCGCGCGGCGTGCGCCCGAGCACCCTTCTGAAATGGCGGCACAGATGGCTCTGGTCGAAGAACCCGACCTCGGTCGCGACGACCGACGGCGGCAGCCCCGCGCGCAGCAAATCCTGCGCGCGCCGCACCCGCACGAGGCACAGATAACGATGCGGCGACACGCCCAGCTCGCTGCGAAAGCGCGCGGCAAAACGCGACACGCTCAGCCCGGCCACCGCCGCGAGCGCCTCGATGCTCAACGGCTGCGCGTACGAAGTCTCGATAATGCGCAGCGCACCGCCGACGGCGCGCGACACGGGCTGCGCAACGCCGAACGGGCGGATCGCATCATGATCGATCACGTGATGGAAAACGTCGGCCATGCGCGGGTTCCTCAGGTCGTTGCATGCTTCGCGTCGGCCGGCATCGCGAAGCGCCCGATCGCGAACGGCTCGATCGGCGTGCTCGTCGCGCCCGTGTCGATCAGCTCCGCCATCGTGTCGCCGACGCCCGGGCCGAGCTGGAAGCCGTGCCCGCAGAAGCCGAACGCGTAATACAGCCCGTCGACCTTCGCGCTGCGCCCCATGATCGGCCGGTCGTCCGGCATGTAGCCCTCGACACCGCTCCACACGCGAATGATGTTCAGCCGCGTCAGCGCCGGTGCGACACGCGCGAGCTGCGTGAACTGCAGCAGCGTGCTCTCGGGCAGCACCTTCGCGCGCCGTTCGTCGAGATAGGCCGGCGCGCGCGCGCAGCCGCCGATCACGATGTTGCCGCGCTCGACCTGCCGGAAGTACACGACTTCCTCGATATGCGGCGACGATACGCCGACGGCCGGCAGGATCGAATACGGCACGGGCTCCGTCACGCACATCTGCGGCCCGTTGATCGCGATCGGCACCGGCTCGCCGAACTGCGTGCTGAGCTGGTTGCCCCACGCGCCGGCCGTCACGAGCAGGTTCGGCGCGCAGAACACGCGGCCGTCGGCGCTCGTCGCGCGGAACGTGTCGCCATCCTTCTCGACGGTCGCGATCGCGGTGTTCTCCTCGATCCGCGCACCCGCGCGCGCCGCCGCGCGGCCGAACGCCGGCGCGGCGAGGCGCGGGTTCGCATGGCCGTCCAGCGCCGAATGGGACGCGCTCAGCACCTCGGGGCCGAGAAACGGAAACTTCGCGCGCATCGCCGCGCCGCGATACAGGTCGAGCGTCAGCCCGTATTGCGCGGCGTCGCGCGCATAAGCCTCGAACATGTCGTCCTGCTCCTGCCGGTAGCACACGCGGACGTGCCCGGTCTGCAGGAATTCGGCGCTGTGTCCGATCAGCTCGGGCATCCGGCTCCAGATCTCGCGGGAACGGTTCGAGAGCGGCAGTTGCGGCAGGTAACGGCCCTGGCGCCGCACGTTGCCGAAATTGACGCCGCTCGCCTGCTGCCCGATCAGCCCGCGTTCGAGCAGGATCACCGAGCGGCCGCGCCGGCGCAGGAAAAACGCGGCCGCGGCGCCCATGAAGCCGCCGCCCACGATCACGACATCCGCATCGGCCCGCATCACTCGTCCCCCTTCATCGTCACGGCGTCGTCACGCGGCGCGGGCGGCTCGCCCGCCGCCGCACGCAGCGCGACCGGCAGCGGCTTCACGGGCGCCTGCCCGCGCAGGCGGCCGACCGCCTCGAGCGGCACGCCGGCCGCGGCGGCGATCACCTCGGCCCCCGCGTGGCCGCAGTAGCGGCCCTGGCAGCGCCCCATCCCGACGCGGCTGAACGCCTTCGCGCGATTCGCCTCGCACGCGCCTTCGTCGCGGATCACGCGGCGCAGCTCGCCGACGCTCACGCCCTCGCAGCGGCACAGGATCGTGTCGTCGGACAGCGTCGCGGCCTGTTGCGCGGGCCACGGAAACGCCTGCACGAGCCCCGCGCGGAAACGGTCCATCTTCATGCGTTCGCGCTGCAGCGCGGCGACCGCGCGCGCGTCGACCGGCCGCCCGAGATCCGTCAGCAGCGCAAGCGCCGCGAGGCGGCCCGCCGCTTCCGCGCCGTCCGCGCCGAGCACACGCGCGCCGTCGCCGGCCAGATAGACGCCCGTGGCCGAACTGCGCCCCATGTCGTCGAGCTGCGGCAGCCATTGCCGCGTGTCGCCGTCGAAGCGGAACGCGCAGCCGGCCAGATCCGCGAGTTGCGTCTCGGCGCGCAGGTGGTAGCCCAGCGCGACCGCGTCGCAATCGATGAGCGCGGCGGTGCCGGCGGCGGTGCGAAAGCGGACGGCCGACACGCCCTGCGCGGGATCGCCGTGAATCTCGAGCGGCTCGATCCCGTGCTCGATGCGCACGCCGGCACGCTTCAGCGCACGCGTGAGCGCGATGCCCTTCGCGAGCACGTCGGGCCGCGCAAGCAGTTTCGGCAGCGCGCGCAGCCGGTTCGCCGCGGGCGACGTGTCTAGCACCGCCGCGACCTTCGCGCCGGCCTGCACGTACTGGTTCGCGACGAGATACAGCAGCGGGCCCGAGCCCATGAACACGACGTTCGCGCCGATCGCGCATGCCTGCGCCTTCAGCGCGATCTGCGATGCGCCGAGGCTGTACGTGCCCGCGTACTGCCAGCCCTTGACGGGCATCAGCCGGTCGGTCGCGCCCGGGCACAGCACCAGCGCGTCGTACGGGCGGCGCACCGACACGCCGTCGTGCGCGGTGTACAGCGCGCCGCCGGACAGGTTCCAGGCCAGCGTGTCGGGCGCGTAGTCCAGCGACGCGCGCAGGCGTTCGAACGTGTCGTGCAGGTCTTTCGCGCGCGCGGCCTCGGTGCCGTACAGCTTGTCGTACGGGCGCGAGAACGTGTCGGGCTGACGCCGGTAGATCTGGCCGCCGTCGCGCCGGCCTTCGTCGATCACGAGCGGCCGCACGCCGGCTTCCACCAGCGTCTGCGCGCAGCGCACGCCGGCCGGCCCGGCGCCGACGACGATTACGCGAGGCTCGACCATTGCGCCTCCGGTTGGCGGGTGACGATGTCGAGGTCCGGCTGCACGACGGTCGTGCACGCGCGCAGGCGCTCGCCGTCGGCGGTCCAGACCCAGCAGTCCTGGCACGCGCCCATCAGGCAGAACCCGGCGCGCGCCTCGGGGCCAAACTCGGACTGCCGCACGTGGCCGGCCTGCGTCAGCATCGCGACGAGCAGCGTATCGCCTTCGAGCCCGTTCACCGTGCGGCCGTCGACGCGGAACGCGACCGGACGGCGCCCGGTTTCGGCGAGACGAACGAATCGCCCTGTCATATCCAACCCTCCTGTCGCGCGAGCGCGCCGCCCACCGGCCGGCCCGTCGCGCGTCTTCTCATCGTTTTCAACGTTCAGTGCAGGATGTCCTGCAGCCGGTAATACGCGCCGACGAACGGCAGGAACCACGCATGCCCGAAATGGCCCGGCATCGCCGGCCAGTCGAGCTCGCGCCACGGATTCGACGCGGCCGCGCCATACATCACGTCGGCCATCACGCGGCCCATGTGCACCGACATCTGCACGCCGTGGCCGCTGTAGCCCATCGAGTAATAGACGCCTTCGTGCTGGCCCGCACGCGGCAGGCGGTCGGCGGTGATGTCGACGAGCCCGCCCCAGCAATAGTCGAGCCGCACGTTCGCGAGCGCCGGGAAATACTCGGCCATCCCGGCGCGCAGGATGTCGCCGCTTTTCGCATCGGAGCGCGGGCTCGACATCGCGAAGCGCGCGCGCCCGCCGAACAGCAGCCGGTTGTCGGGCGTCACGCGGAAGTAGTTGCCGATCTGGCGCGACGTCACGTAGGCGCGGCGGTGCGGAAACAGCCGGTTCAGCTGCGCTTCGGGCAGCGGCTCGGTGACCACGATGAAACTGCCGACCGGCGCGATGCGCCGCCGGAACCACGCGAACGGCCCGTGCTGCGATGCGCCGGTCGCGACCAGCACGCGATCGGCCACGATCGTGCCGCGCGTGCAGGTGATCGCGTGGCGCTCGCCATCGAGCCGCTCGAGCTGCGTGACGGCCGCATGCTCGTAGATGCGCGCGCCGGCCTGCGCCGCGGCTTGCGCGAGCCCGACGCCGAACTTGCCCATGTGCATCTGCGCGCCGTTGCGCTGCAGCAGGCCGCCGTGGAAACCGTCGGAACCGATCTCGTCGCGAATCCGCGACGGCTCGATCAGTTCGATATCCGGATCGACGTCGCGCCGCAATGCGTCGAAGGTCTTCGCGAGCCCCGCGAAATGCTGCGGCTTCGCGGCAAGTTTCAGCTTGCCGGCGCGCCGGAAATCGCAGTCGATCGCGTGGTCGGCGACGATCGTTTCGACGGTTCGCACCGCGCTCTCGTACGCACGATAGAACTGCTTCGCCTGCTCGGCGCCGAGTCGCGCGGCGAGCGACGCGTAGTCCTGCGCGACGCCGGTGTTGCATTGCCCGCCGTTGCGGCCGGATGCCTCCGCGGCGACCTGCGCGGCTTCGAGCACCACGACCGACACGCCACGCTGCGCGAACGCCAGCGCCGCCGACAACCCGGTAAAACCGCCGCCGATCACGACCACGTCGGCGCGCCCTTCTACGGGCCCTTCGCTGCCGGCGCGAAAGTCGGGGCGGGTTTCCAGCCAGTACGATTCGAATTTCATCGGATCCTTCGTGAGCAATCGGGCGCCGCGCATGACGCGCATGCGGAGCGCCGGCCCGCCTGTCGCCGCAGGTTCGCGACCGGGCGATGGCCGCCCGGTGAATACCATTTAAGCATCGACAAAAAGCGCAGTTGCCGCGTATTGACGCACCGCGCGCGCATCATCCGCTGTTTTGCCGGGCCGCGACAGCACACCATGCGCAAGCCGCGCGCGGCAGCCTGCACGCGCCGATCGAGCGTCGTCCGATCCGGTCATGGAACGCGCCGGCGTCATTCGTCACGCCCCCACTCTTGAAGCGCAGGTTCGCCTCGTAGGCATAGCGGCCGAGGTCGGCCGTATGCACGCCTGCCGCGAGCCCGTACTTGTCGTGCGCGGCGAGCGCGAGCGCTTCGTCCTCATCGTCGAACGTCCGCAGCGTCAATACCGGCCCGAAGATTTCATCGCGCACGGCAGGTGACCGGGTCATCACGCCGGTCGGGATCGTCGGCACATGAAACGCCTTCCAAATGGCGCCGTTCCGCAACCGGGTGCGCGCGACGAATCGATCCCCGGCACGATGGGTCGAACCGCCGCGTCAAACGGTCCCGAAGTAGTGCTGCGCCAAGGCGACCCAATACCGGACGCCGGCCGGAATGATGTCGTCGTTGAAATCGTATTTCGGGTGATGCAGAGCCGGCGCGGCCGTTCCGGCCGGCGCATTGCCGATCAGCACATAAGCGCCGGGCCGCTCCTCCAGCATGAAGCCGAAGTCTTCGGACGTCATGTTCGGCGGCACGTCGCGGTAAAGGCGTTCGTCGCCGAACGTCTCGCGAATGACCGTTTCGCAGAGCGCCGTCTCGGCCGGCGTGTTGACCGTCGCGGGGTAGTACTGAAAAAACGCGACCTCGACTTGCGCGCCATAGGCACGGGCCAGCCCCTCGCACATGAGCTGGACGTCGCGCTGCAGCTTCTGCTGCAATGTCGACGATAGCGTGCGAATCGTCCCGCGCAACTCGGCGCTGTCCGGAATGACGTTGTCCGTCGTTCCCGCATGGAACATGCAGACGGAAATGACGGCAGGATCCACGGGATCCTTGTGCCGCGCAGCGATGGTCTGACACTGCAGCACCATCGAACACGCGAGGGGGACGGGGTCGACGCCCAGATGCGGCTGCGCCGCATGCGCGCCCTTGCCCGTTACCGTAATCCTGAACCGGGAGCCCGCGGCCATGATCGGGCCGGTACGCAACCCGAAATGCCCGGCAGGCAAACCGGGCCAGTTGTGCATGCCGAATACCGCCTCCGTCGGACATTGCTCGAACAGCCCGTCGTCGATCATCTTCCGCGCGCCCGCGCCCCCCTCTTCTCCGGGCTGGAACACGAAATGAACCGTGCCCGGCAACTGCCGTAGTTCCTTCAGGATTCGCGCGGCCCCGAGCAACATGACGGTATGCCCGTCATGCCCGCACGCGTGCATGACCCCTCGGGCGCACGATGCGTGCGCAAAGTCATTGGCTTCCTGGATCGGCAACGCATCCAGATCGGCACGGAGCACGATGCCGCGGCCCGGATTCGCACCGGGCAGGCTCGCGACGACTCCCGTGCCTCCGATCCCACGCGAAACCGCGTAGCCGAGATCTTCAAGCTCACGGGCGACGACGTCGGCCGTCCTGTGCTCTTCGAATCGCAACTCGGGATGCGCATGCAGATCGCGGCGCAATGCCGCCCAGTGCGCGTGATGCGTGTTCAGCGACGCCTCGGGGATGACGGGGATTTCCAATCTCGGCACCTTTACCAAGCAAACGGATTCAAATGTGTAATGCCGCCGCAACGCGCGCAGCAGCTGCTTCAATCATGGAAACCCAGGATCGACTTGATCTCCATGTACTCTTCCATCCCTTCGATCCCGTACTCGCGACCGTTCCCCGACTGCTTGTACCCGCCAAACGGAGCCTGCGGGTCCCATGCCGGGTAGTTCAGATGCACCTGACCCGACCGGATGCGCGCGGCCACCGCGCGCACGCGTTCCTTGTCGGTGCCCTGCACATGTGCGCCAAGTCCGTAAACCGTATCGTTCGCGATAGCGATGGCTTCTTCGACGGTGTCGTAAGGAAGGATCGCGAGGACCGGACCAAAGATCTCCTGCTGCGCGATCGTCATGTCGGTGCGGACATCGGAAAAGACGGTCGGCCGCGCATAAAGGCCTCGATCGAAACCCGCGGGCCGTCCGGGCCCACCGGCGATGAGCTTCGCCCGTTCGTCGATGCCCGCGTCGATCATCTGCCCGACGCGATCGAACTGCGCGCGATTGGCCAGCGGGCCATGCGTCGTCGCTTCGGCGAACGGATCGCCGACGACCATCCGTTCCGTTGCCGCGACGACCAACGCTTCGACGCTGCCCAGAAGGCTGCGCGGTACGATCATACGGGTCGGCGCGCTGCACGACTGGCCCATGTTCCGGAACGCGGCGGCAACGCCCGGCGCGACGGCACGCGACAGGTCCGCATCGGGCAACACGATGTTCGGCGACTTGCCTCCAAGCTCCTGCGCAACGCGCTTGACGGTCGGAGCCGCCGCTTGCGCAACCAGTACGCCCGCACGCGTCGACCCCGTGATCGAAACCATGTCGACCTCCGGGTGCGACGCGAGCGCCGCACCCACTTCCGTTCCACTGCCGCTCACCAGGTTGAATACGCCCGCGGGCACGCCCGCATCGGCGATCACTTCCGCAAACAGCAACGCGCTGAGCGGCGACAGCTCGCTAGGTTTCAGGACCACGGTACAGCCCGCTGCGAGAGCCGGGCCGACCTTCGCCGTGATTTGATAGATCGGCCAGTTCCACGGCGTGATCAGCGCGCACACGCCGATCGGCTCGCGCACGACCGCGGTCGTCCCCCGCCGGGTCCGGAACGGGTAGCTGGCCAGATTGTCGCGCGCGACCCGGATATGTTCGGCCGCGAGCGGCACATGGGCACCGCGCGCATAGCTGATGGGCGCGCCCATTTCCATCGTGAGCGCCGTGGCGAACAGTTCGGCACGCTCGAGTATCAGCGCATGAACGCGGTCGAGCAGCTCGGCGCGTTGCTGCGGCGACGTCGCGGCCCAGCGTTCGAAAGCGTCGCGCGCGGCCTGCACCGCGCGGTCGGCGTCGCGTGCGTTCCCAAGCGGAATTTCGCACAGCGTGTCTTCGGTGGAAGGGCAGACGACCGCGAACCGATCGCCGCCGTCGGGCATGACCCAGTCTCCGTCGATGAAGAATCGATTCAGCCTTCCGGCTTGCATCAGGTGACGAACAGGTGAATTCATTGCAGGGTGTCCTTGAGTCGGTACCACGCGCCCACGAACGGCAAAAACCATGCTTTGCCGAAGTGGCCGGGAATAGCGGGCCAGTCGAAACTGTTCCACGGGTTGAGATCGGCTCGCCCGTCCATGATCTCTGCCATCAGCGTGCCCATCAGCGTGGCCATGTGCGTGCCGTGGCCGCTATAGCCCATCGAGTAATAAACACCTCGTCGCTGGCCCGCGCGCGGCAGGCGGTTGGCCGTCATGTCGACCATGCCGCCCCAGCAATGGTCGATGCGCACGCTGGCCAGTTCGGGAAACACGGCGGCCATCTGCTGTCGCAGGATCAACCCGCTCTTTTCGTCCGAACGGGGGTTGGACGTCGCAAACCGCGCACGCCCGCCAAACAGCATCCGGTTGTCGGGCGTGACGCGAAAGAAGTTCACGAAGTTCTTCGTGTCGGTGACCATCCGGCGAGTCGGCAGCAACCGGTCCAGAAGTTCGCGCGGCAAAGGCTCGGTGACGATGATGAAAGCGCCGACCGGCACGATCCTGCGTCGGATCCAGCCGAACGGCCCCAGCTGCGAAATGCCGCTCGCCAGAAGAACCTGGCGCGTACGGATCTCACCGAGCGGCGTTCGCAACGCGTATGCGCCACCCGCCTCCCTCTTTAACCCGAGTACCGGCGCGCGCTCCAGGATGTGCGCACCGCGCGCTTGCGCGGCGTTCGCAAGGCCGCGCACATAGCGGCCGACGTGCATCCCGGCACTCTTCTCGAAGATCAACCCGCCGTGATAACGGTTCGAGCCGATCTCGTCGCGCAGTTCCGCCTTCGTCACCACGCGCGTGTCCGGATCGACGCTCGCGGCGAGCAGCGCCTGACTTCGCACAAGCTTGTCGTAGTGCTCCGGCTTCGCCGCGAGCTTGAGCTTTCCGCAGCGCACGAAATCGCAGTCGATCGACTCCTCCCTGACCAGCCGCTCGACCGTGTCGACACCCGCGTCGAACGCAAGATACAAGCGGTTGGCCAGTTCCGTGCCGATGCGCTGCGACAGTGCAGCGTAATCCTGCGCGAAGCCGTTGTTGCACATGCCGCCGTTGCGTCCCGACGCCGCCTGCCCCACGGTGCCGGCTTCACAGACAACGACGCGCGCGCCTTTTTTCGACAGCGCCAGTGCAGCCGCCGAACCCGTGATTCCGCCGCCCACCACGACCACGTCGCAACTTCCGTCAGGCAAATCCGGCGAGCTGCTCACGAATGGCTCGGACGTATCGAGCCAGTAGGAACTGAAACGCATCACACACTCCAAAGCTGACGCACCAGGCTGGAAAGCCGGCGGGCATTCGCCGCACCGATCCGGTTGGTCGCGCACGATCCGAACCGAAGCGCATCATTCAGACGCCGCCACCGCCTTCCGCGTGACGGCCGCAAACTAAAAATCAGCGACCTTGCCCCAGGCGGATTCGCCGAATCGGCCGGGCCGATACGGTATCGGGTCTACGATCGGCCGCGCACCGGTGGCGAGATCCGCGATCAAGTGACCCGCGCCCGGGCCGATGCCGAAGCCGTGCCCGGAAAAGCCTGCCGCCAGGATCAAGCCCGGCACGCCCGGCACTTCGCCGATACCCGGGACGCCGTCCGGCGTGCTGTCGACGAACCCGGCCCAGGCGTGAGTGACCGTCGCTTCACGAAGTTCGGGCAGCAGTTCGACGGCACGGCGGTACGTTTCGGTGATCGTCTGCTTATCGGGCTTCGGATCGAGAATGCGCACCGCCTCCATCGGTGTCGGCGCATCGAGTCGCCACCGCTTCAGCGATTCGTGGCCGCCGCGCATGCCTTCGAGGCCTCCCGGAAGAAGGCTGCGCCAGCGCTTCGCGAACATCGGCACGAAATGCGGGGCGAATCGCAGGAACTGCGGCGTCACATCCACGCGCGCGCGGCCGCTGATGGCCAGTGCGTAGCGTCCGTCGCTCCGACGCGTAACGGACACGCCGGAGGTGTACAGCGCATCCGGCAAGCGCTGTTCGACAGGCGACACGCTCAGGATCGACTGGCGAATCGAGGCCTGAGGAAAACGGATGCCGAGCTGGCGGCAGAACGACGAAGCCCACGCGCCACCGGCGAGCACGGCCGTTCTGGTCTTGATCACCCCGGCTTCCGTCACGACGCCGGAAACCCGCCCGCCCTCGAGTTCGATGCCGCGGGCCGCGCAGTGCTGGTTGACGCTGCCGCCGAGCTTCATCAGTGCAGCGGCCACGGCCGGCGCGGCCTTCGCCGGGTCGGCGGTGCCGTCGCTCGGCGAGAAGACGCCGCCCTTCCAGGGCCGCCCGGTTGGCTGCCCGCGCTGGCTCGCTTGCCGGCTGTCGAGCATGTACGTCGTCACGCCCGCGGTCTTTGCGAACTCGCCCCAACGGGACCAACGCGACAACTCGGCTTCGTCATTGCTCAGATACAACAGCCCGCAACGATGAAAACCCGTGTCTTCGCCGGATTCGGCGGCAAATCGTTCCCAGAGATCGAGGCTCTTGCTTGCCATCGGCAACTCGCGCGCGTCGCGGTTTTGCTGCCGGCACCAGCCCCAGTTGCGGCTCGACTGCTCGGCTCCGATCCTGCCCTTCTCGACCAGCGCGACCGAAACCCCGCGCAGGGCCAGGTAGTAGGCGGTAAAGACGCCGATGATCCCGCCTCCGATCACGACGACGTCAGCCGCGGCCGGCAGCGTGGGCGAGGTTTGTATGTGCTGCAGTGGAGGCGACATGATCAATGTTGCCCGGTTGAAGACCGGACTTCTTGCACGACGTAGAACTTCGCCACGCGATCGCTGCTTTCCCAGCCGATCGATGCGCCCTGCGGGACGAAAAGCGCGTCGCCGACGCCGACCGACAGCACGCTGCCATCAGGCGCGGCGAACCGTACGCTGCCGGCCAGCAGCTGCATGAACTCGTTCACGCGATGCGGGCGAACGATCCGATGGTACGGCGTCGAATCCCACGTACCCGCGCAGTAAGCTGCGCCGTCGTCGGTGAAGACGTTGTCACTGCGGCATTGTGGAGCGGGCCCGAGCAGCACGTCGGCCGACAGCGATGCAGACGGCTTGAAGTCGGCATCGGCGCGCAGCGCAAAGAGGCCGCGTTTCGTCGGATTCCTGCAAGCCGCCGCGCAGAACATGAAAAGCACGGGCGATGCTGCACTGACGCGAACCGTTGTGCCGCTGCCGATGACCGCCCCCGCTTGCGGGCCGAGCACCAACGGCGCTGCGCCGGGCACTTCGAGCGTAAGCTCTCCTTCCACGACGACGATGGTTTCAATGTGCGGAAAGCTCGGCACGTCGAGCTCGCCCACGAAGCCGATACGGCCCGCGGCCATCGAGTCGGGGCCTTCCCATGCGATCTCCCGATGTCGCCCGAACGGGTCGTTCTCGCCGAATGACTCCCTGCGGAAGACGGTTGACAAAGGCGTGCCGTCGGCACGGTGCAACACGAATGCTACGGTCATTTCTGCTCCTGCGCATTGCGCGACGATCTTGTTGAAATGTCCTCGGGCGGCACCGGAAATCGTCGTTCTCGCGACTTCGTTTCCGGAAACCGTCAGGAGTATTGATCTGTTGGATAAAGCGTATTCGTTGCGAAATAATTCAATCGCTCGGCTGGTGGTTCGTGCCTGCAATTATGCGTCTCGGACCTTCCCGACTGATTAACTTCCAGGAAATCGATCGTTAAGTACGGTTTAATGTGCAAGCCACGGGCCGGCAGGCGGCTTCACCGAGCAGCCAGGGCCGGTCGCAGCCGCACGCCCGCTCCGCTTTCGCCTACGCGGCCTGGCAGGACGCGCCACGGCGTTCATCGAGCGTGCGCATCGACGACGTTCGCGCCTGCGCCCCACCCGACCGCGCGCTCACGTAATCGCGCGGCGTAATCCCGAGCACCCGCCGGAAATGCCGGCACAGATGGCTCTGGTCGAAGAAACCGACTTCGGTCGCCACGACCGACGGCGCCACGCCGCCGCGCAGCAAGTCCTGCGCACGCCGAACACGCACCAGACACAGATACCGATGCGGCGACAGCCCGATTTCGCTGCGAAAACGCGCGGTGAAACGCGACACGCTCAACCCGGCCACCGCCGCGAGCGTATCGAGATTCAGCGGCTGCGCGAACGACGCATCGATCGTGCGCAGCACGTCGCCGATGGCCGGCGATACGGGCCGCCCGACGCCAGCAGCGCGGTGCACCGCACTTTCGACCGAATCGTGGAACAGAGCGACCATGTTCGCCATCCTCATGCGGCCGCCTGCGCGGCCGTTACCGGTGCGACGATGCGCGCGATCGCGAACGACTCGATCGGCGTGCCGGTCGCGCCGGTGTCGATCAGTTTAATCACCGTCAAGAAGCGCAGTTGCGGCGGATTCGCGCACGGCGCACGCACAATCCACCGTTCTTCGCGACCGCCGCAGCAGCCTGTGCGGAAAGCCGATCGCCGGCCTACGCGAGCGCGGTGCACTCATGGTGCGGCCCACTACAGGCGCACCGGCTGCGACGGCACGGCGGCCGTGTCGGCCGGCTCCGCCTGGAAGCGCTTCAGGTCTTCCTCGCTGCGATGGCACAGCACCTGCGCGCCGTTGTCGAGGGTACGCAGCACGGGCGCCGTTCGATTGCATACGCCGTCGATCCGCATCGGGCAGCGCGACAGGAACGGGCACAGCCCGGCGTGGTCCGCGCTCGCGCCGATCGGCACCAGCGGCCGGTGGCAACGCTCGGCCGCATCGTCGAGCCAGCCCGCACGCAATTCCGGCGCCGACGACACGAGCAGGTGCGAGTACGGGTGATAAGGCGGCGCGCACAGCGCGTCACGGCTGCCCGTCTCGACGCGGCGGCCCGCGTACAGCACGACGATGTCGTCGCTGATCGCGCGCACCTTGGCGATGTCGTGCGTGATGAACACGTACGACACGCCGAGCTTCGCCTGCAGTTCGCGCAACAGGTCCATGATCGCGGCGCCGACCACGGTATCGAGCGCCGACGTCACCTCGTCGCACAGGATCAGGTCGGGCTCCGCCGCGAGCGCGCGCGCGAGGTTCACGCGCTGCTTCTGCCCGCCGGACAGCTCGCCGGTGCGCCGCCCGGCGACCGCCTGCGGCAGGCGCACGAGCTCGAGCAGTTCCGCGACGCGCCGCCGTGCGCGCGCGCCCTTGATGCCGTGATAGAACGCGAGCGGTCGCGCGAGCGTGCGCTCGACGGTGTGCACCGGGTTGAGCGCGGTATCCGCGTTCTGGAACACGATCTGCACGCGGCGGTGCTGCTCCTTCGTGCGCTTGGCCGTATCGAGCGCGAGCGGCTCGCCGTCGAGCAGGATCTGCCCGCCGGTGGCCGGCACCAGGCCCGCGATCACCTTCGCGAGCGTCGTCTTGCCCGAGCCCGATTCGCCGATCACGCCGACCGTCTGCCCGCGCCCGATGCGCAGGTCCACTTCGTGCAGGATCACCTTGGCCGGCCAGCCTTTCGCGGTGCGGCCGCCGTAGCCGGCGATCGCGCCGCGCACGTCGAGCAGCGGCGCAGGCGCGGCCGGCGCGGCTTTCGCGGCCCGTTCGGCATCGCTCGGCGCGACCGCCGCGATCAGGCTCTGCGTGTACGGATGCGCGGGCGCATGCAGGATCTGCCCCGTATCGCCCGACTCGCGGATCACGCCGTCGCTCAGCACGATGATCCGGTCGGCCATCTGCGCGACGACGGCCAGGTCGTGCGACACGTACACCGCGCTCATCCCGTAGCGCCGGATCACGCTCTTGAACGCCTGCAGCACGTCGATCTGCGTGGTCACGTCGAGCGCCGTCGTCGGCTCGTCGAGGATCACGAGTTCCGGATCGGTGATCAGCGCCATCGCCGCCATCAGACGCTGCAACTGGCCGCCCGACACCTGGTGCGGATAGCGCTTGCCGATCGTCTCCGGCTCCGGCAGCGCGAGCGCGCGGAACAGCTCGACGGCCTTCGCCTGCGCGTCGCGCTTCGTCAGCGTCCGGTGGATCAGCGCGCTCTCGATCACCTGGTCGAGGATCGTGCGCGACGGGTTGAACGCGGCGGCCGCGCTCTGCGCGATGTACGCGACCCGGCGGCCGCGCAGCGCGGTCAGCGCCGCTGCGGGCAGCCTGCAGACGTCGGAGCCGTCGAGCTTGACCGAGCCGCCGGCGATCCGGCAGCCGGCGCGCGCATGGCCCATCAGCGACAGCGCGATCGTCGTCTTGCCGGAGCCGGATTCGCCGATCAGCGCGAGCACCTCGCCGCGCCGGACGTCGAAGTCGACGCCGTCGACGATCGTCGTTTCCGCACCGCCCGGCCGGCCGCCGACCACGCGCAGCCCGCGCACCTCGACGAGCGGGTTCGATTCATGTCGCATCAGTGTGCTCCCGCGGCGGCGGCCGCGCCCTTGCGGCGGCCGCGATGCGGCAGGCCGTCGATCAACAGGTTGACGCCCACCGTCAGGATCGCGATCGCGACCGCGGGCATGATTGCGACGGCCGAGCCGTCGCCGAGGCTGGCAATGTTCTCGCGCACGAGCGAGCCGAGATCCGCGTACGGCGGCTGCACGCCGAGCCCGAGGAAGCTCAGGCCGCTCAGCAGCAGCACGACGAACGTGAAGCGCAGGCCTGTGTCGGCGAGCATCGGGTGAATCATGTTCGGCAGCATCTCGACGCACGCGATGTACAGCGCGCTCTCGCCGCGCGCTCGTGCGACCTGCACGAATTCGAGCGTGCTGATGTTGACCGCCAGCGCGCGCGCGATCCGGTACGAGCCCGGCATGTAGCTGATCGCGGCCGTCAGGATCAGCAGCGGCAGCGACGAGCCGAACGCGGCGACGATCATCAGCGCGAACATCTTCGACGGGATCGACGTGAGCGCATCGAGCACGCGGCTCATCGTCTCGTCGACCACGCGGCCGGACACCGTCGCGAGCAGCCCGAGCGTCGTGCCGGTCAGCGCGGCGAGCAGCACTGCCGCGAGCGCGAGCAGCACGGTCAGCCGCGTGCCGTACAGGATCCGGCTCAGCATGTCGCGGCCGAGGAAGTCCGAGCCGAACGGCAGCTTCGCGCTGAACGGCGCGAACACGTCGGGCGTGACGATCGTGCCGACTTCGTGCGGCGCGAGGAGCGGCGCGAACACCGCGACGAACAGCATCAGGCTGGCCATCGACAGGCCGATCCAGCCGCCGGTGGTCAACGCCGGGCGCATCGCGCGGCGCTTGCGCGGCTGCTCGGGGGAAGGTGCCGCAGGCGGCGTGTCGCCCCATGACGGGCGCGGATCGCCGGGCGGCGGCAGCGCGCTGCTGCGTTGTACGGGTTCGATCGGGTGCATGTTCGGCATCTCGGGAGAAGGACTGGACGGTCAGGTCCGCAGTCTCGGGTTCGACACGATCGAGCACAGATCGGCGAACAGCACGAGCGTCAGGTAGGCCACGCAGAAGATCAGCGTGCACGCCTGCACCAGCGGGAAGTCGCGGTTGCCGACCGCATCGACCATCAGGCTGGCGAGGCCCGGATAGTTGAAGATCGTCTCGACGACGATCACGCCGCCGAGCAGATAGGACAGGCTCAGTGCGATCGCATTGGCGATCGGCCCGATCGCGTTCGGCAGCGCATGGCGCAGCACCACGCGCGCGGGGCTCGCGCCCTTGAGCACGGCCATCTCGACATACGATGCGCTCAGTTGCTCGATGACCGCGGCGCGCGTCATCCGCGCCATCTGCGCAATCACGACCGCGCAGAGCGTCAGCACCGGCATCGCATACGCGCGCAGGAAATCGTGGACGCTTTCGATCGGTCCGCTATATGACAGCGCAGAGAGCCAGTGCAGCTTCACCGCCAGCACGAGCACGGCGACCGTCGCGATCAGGAATTCCGGCGTCGCGACGAGCGACAGCGTGCCGAGGCTGATCGCGCGGTCGATCGCCGACTCGCGCTTGACCGCCGCGAGAATGCCGAGCACCAGTGCGATCGGCACCGACACGCAGGTCGTGATCGCCGCGAGCGTGAGCGACTTCGGCAGGCGCCCGCCGATCATGTCGGACACCGGCATGTCGCTCGACAGCGAACGGCCGAAGTCGCCGTGCAGCAGGCCCGTGAGCCAGTGCACGTAGCGCACGTGGGCCGGCATGTCGAGGCCGAACTGCTGGCGCAGCGCGGCCACCGTTTCCGGCGTCGCGGACTGGCCGAGCGCGGCCTGCGCGGCATCGCCCGGCAGCAGGTTCGTGATCGCGAAGATGATCACGGACACGATCAGCAGCGTCAGCGCGGTGACCGCGATGCGGCGGCCGATCAGTCCGAGCAGAATGCGGTTCATCACGCGGCCCTCCGGGAAAGTTCGAGCGTTGCCGGCGCGGCAACCCGCACCGGCAACGCGGCTGCGGCGGGCAACGGCGTCACGCGTTCCACCACACGTTCTCGGCAAACATGAAGCCCATCATCCCGCCGGTCGGGATCGAACCGAGGCCGCCGAGGCGCTTGTCGTAGCCGTCGAGGAAACTGATGAACGCCGGGATGCCGACCCTGCCCTGCTGCGCGACGAGCACCTGCATTTCGCCGTACATCTGCTTGCGCTTCGCATCGTCCGTCTCGGAACGCGCGGCCAGCAGCAGCTGATCGAACTTCGCGTTCTTCCAGCCCGACTCGTTCCACGGCGCATCCGACTTGAAGAACTGCGTGAACAGCACGTCGGCGCTCGAGCGCGGGTTGATGTTGCCGAAGCCGAGCGGATGCTTCATCCAGTGGTTCGACCAGTAGCCGTCGGCCGACACACGGTTCACCTGCAGGTTCAGTCCGATCTTCTGGCCGGCCTGCTGCAGCAGCACGGCCATCTCGATCGAGCCGTTCGCGTCCGACGTCGCGTAGATCGGCGGCAGCGTCACGCCCAGCGCGCCGGCCTTCTGGAACAGGAATTTCGCCTTGTCCGGATCGTGCGCTCGTTGCGGCAGCGACGCGTTGAAGTAGCGATGGCCCGGCGGAATCGGCTGATCGTTGCCGATCACCGCGTAGCCGCGGAACACCGCCGAGCGGATCTGCTCGCGGTCGAACAGGTACTTCATCCCCTCGACGAAATCCGGGTTGGCGGTCAGCGGGCTTTCGCTGCGCATGATGAGGTCGGTATAGAGCCCCGACTTGGTTTCCTTGAGCGCATAGCCAGGCGTCGACGCGACGCGCTGCGTCGAACGCGGATCGATCGCATTCACGAGGTGCACGTCGCCCGACAGCAGCGCGTTCAGGCGCGCGGCGCTGTCGCTGATGCCGATCAGCTCGATCTCGTCGAGATACGGCATCCCCGGCTTGAAGTAGCTGTCGTTGCGCACGCCGACCGTCGACACGCCCGGCTTGAACGCCTTCAGCTTGTATGGGCCGCAGCCGATGCCGGTCGTGAAGTCGGTCGTGCCGTCCTTGACGATCACGAGCTGCGGCGTCGCGAGGATCACCGGCAGGTCCGCGTTCGCGCTGGCAAGCGTGAGCGTGACTTCGTCGGGCCCGGTCGCCTTCGCGTCGGCGAACTGGTCGGCGATCGTCTTGACCTTCGATGCCGTGGCCGGGTTCTTGTGGCGCAGCAGCGAGTACACGACGTCGGCCGGGCCGACCGTCTTGCCGTCGTGGAACGTGACGCCCTTGCGCAGCTTGATGACCCAGGTCTTCGCGTCGGTCGTCCGCAGCGATTCGGCCAGGTTCATCTGCGGCGTCAGGCTGGCATCCAGCTGCGTGAGGCCGCTGTAGAACATGAAGAAGCGGATGTAGTCGGCGCCCGTCGAGCCCTTGGCCGGGTCGAGCGTATCGGCCGTCGAGCTGGATTCGTTCGCCACGCGGATCTTGCCGCCGCGCTTCGGCGCGGGCGCGGCGAACGCCGGCTGCGCGCCCGTCAGCAATCCGCCGGCGCCGGTGGCCATCATGCCGCCCGCCGCCATGATCCGCATCATGTCGCGGCGCGTGAAGCCGCGGTGATCTCCGCCGTTGTCGATATCGTCGCTCATCCGAACTGCTCCTGACTGTGGAAAGTGGGTCCTGGGATCCAGCGTGGTTCGAGATTCCCGCCGCGCCCGCCTGCTGGTGGCGAGCGCAACGTCGTACGCAGTGAGTTCATTTAAGCACCGCCAAAATGCCGGTTATCGCGATTCGGGGCGCCTGCACGACACGATTCGACCGTTTTGGGCCGTCCGCGCAGCATGATCGACTGCGTGGACGCATGTGTTGCGTTGCCTCCCCGATCGCCCCGCGACACATGCGTGACAAAGGGAATCGTAAAGCGGCGGCCGCCGCAGATTGCACCGACAAAATTGCCCGTTCGGCATCCGAAACGCGTTCGGCGGCCCCAAACCGCATGTTGTGCGTCGCTTGCGCGCTTGCGGGCCGGCGGCGGTCGAAACGAGCGAAACGTCCTGGCCGCCGGCCGCACGCGCGTGCGACAGTGAGCGGCCCTCGCAGCCGCTGCGCCGGGGCGATTTCCCACTACCGCGAAGACACCCACGCATGAAAGTTCAGAAGATTTCCCGCTCCGTCGACACCGCGTTGCCCGAGGACTGGGGCACGGCCGGCTTGCCCGGCACCGAGCCCTCCCGCGTGTCGGGCCGTCAGGTGGTCATTCCGGGCAGCGAGGCGTTCGACACCGGCGTGTTCGAATGCACGCCGGGCACTTACCGGCGCGGCGTGAAGGAAGCGGAGGTGATGCATTTCCTCGCGGGCGCCGGCACGTTTGCGCCGGACGGCGAGGAAGCGATCGAGTTCGGCGCGGGCGACACGCTGTTCTTTGCCGCGAACACCGAAGGGCTGTGGCAGGTGCGCGAGACGATGCGCAAGGTGTATGTGATTTTCTGACGCGGGCGGGCCGCTCATGCGAGCCGCGCCCGGTTTCTCGCCGGCGCGGCCGCTCAGCTGGCCAGCCGGAACACCGCTACCGCGGACCTCAACCGTGCCGCCTGTTCATCCAGCGACGAAGCGGCAGCGGCAGCCTGCTCCACGAGCGCGGCGTTCTGCTGAGTGACTTCGTCCATTTGCGACACCGCCTTGCCGACCTGTTCGATGCCGGTGCTTTGCTCGGCGGACGCCGTGGAGATCTCGCCCATGATGTCGGCGACCCGGTCGATCGACCGGACGATCTCCGTCATGCGCGCCCCGGCCGCCTCGACGAGCCGGCTGCCGCTGCCGACTTTCTCGACCGACACCTCGATCAGCCCCTTGATGTCCTTCGCCGCCGCGGCGCTGCGCTGGGCGAGCGAGCGGACCTCCGAGGCCACGACCGCGAACCCGCGCCCTTCCTCGCCGGCTCGCGCCGCTTCGACGGCCGCGTTGAGCGCAAGAATGTTGGTCTGGAACGCGATGCTTTCGATCACGACGGTAATGTCGGCGATCCGCACCGACTCGTCGGAAATCTGCCGCATCGTTTCGACGACCTGCTGCACGGCGGCACCGCCGAGTTCGGTCGCCTCCTTGGCCGTGGTGACGAGCGCATTGGCCTGACGCGCATTCTCGGCATTCTGCCGGACCGTCGACGTGATCTGTTCCATGCTGGCGGCCGTTTCCTGCAGCGACGCGGCCTGTTCCTCCGTGCGTTGCGACAGGTCCAGGTTGCCTTGCGCGATCTCGCCGGTGCCCATCGCAATCGAGTGGGTCGTGGTCTGGATTTCGGCGATCGTCTCGGTCAAGCGCGCCTTCATCTCGCCGAGCGCCGCGAGCAGGCTGCCCGGCGCAGCCTTGGCCGCATCGAACTCGACGTCCAGTTCGCCGGCGGCGATGCGCGCCGCGATGTGCGTCGCGTGCGCCGGCTCGCCGCCCAGCGTGCGCCTGACGCTGCGCAGCACGCCCCACGCGATTGCCGCCAGCGTCGCGGCGATGACGAGCGCAATCGCGCCCAGCACCATCGCGAGCCGCGTGAACGCCGCGTCGATATCGTCGTAGAAGAATCCCGTGCCGATCCACCAGTTCCAGTCCGGAATGGCGACCACGCCCTGGAGTTTCGGCACCGCATCCGCGTCGGGGCTGCGCTTGACCAGCACGTCGACGAGCGCGAAATGCGCCTGCGCCATCCCCGCGCGGTAAGCCTCGCTATCGGTCAGGCCGCCGGTCGTGCGGTTGCCCTTGGCCCGCGTGCCGACGAACTTCGCGTTCGGGTGAACCAGGTTGACGCCGTCGGCAGTCGTGACCCAGTAGTAGCTTTTCGTATCCGCGTTGAGCGCCGACAGCGCGGCTTTCGCCTGCTGCTGGGCCTGATCCTCCGTGAGCGTACCGCTCGCCTGCAACGCGCGGTACGAATTGACCAGGTGTTCGGCCTTCGTCAGCAGAATGACGATCTCTTCGCGACGGCTGTCGATCAGCGCGCCGCGCAGCGTGTGCAGCGACATGGCGGCCAGCAGGACGACACCGAGCAGCGCGGCTGCGACGAGCATCAGCAGTTTCGTGGACAACTTCATGCGGGAGCCTCGCGATATTAACCATTCGGTACAGATATCGGCGCCCGCGGCTCCACCTTGAACGGCACCGCATCGGTATTTACCCTCGATTCGTGCGCTGATCGTACGCACCCGAGCGAACGGTCGGGCCGGCCGCTCACTGAATTCGCCCGGGCGTGCCCGGGCGGCGGCGCGACGCACGACCCATGCGCGCGCCGCCGACGCGCCGCTTACAGGCCGAGCTGCGTCGCGAGATCGCCGATGTCGGACACTTCCGTGTAGTTGTAGTACGGCGTGCCCGGCTCGTGGCCGCGATTGACGAACGCCTTGTGCTTGATCCCGAGATCCTCGGCCGTCATCAGGTCGTAGCGCAGGCTCGACGACACGTGCAGCACGTCCTGCGGCTGGCAGCCGAGCTTGTCGAACATGTATTCGAAGCCCTGCATGCGCGGCTTGTACGACTGCGCCTGCTGCGCCGTGAACACCGCGTGGAACGGCGCGCCGAGCTTGTCGACGTTGCTCATGATCTGGTCGTCCGACGCGTTCGACAGGATCACCAGCTTGTACTTCTTCGCGAGCCGCGACAGGCCGGCCGGCACGTCCGGATGCGGGCCCCAGGTCGGAACCGCGAAATAGAAGCGTTCGGCCTCGGCTTCGTCGAACTTCACGCCGAGCCTGTTGCAGGTGCGGCGGATCGCGTTGACGACGACGTCGCGATACGGCTTCCACGCGCCGAGCACCTCGTCGAGGCGATAGCCGGCGAACACGCGCACGAACTCCTCGAGATCGACCGGCGACAGGCGGTCGGCGTAAATCTCGCGCGCCATGTCGCCCATCCGGAAGCGGGTCAGCGTGCCATAGCAGTCGAACGTGATGAATTTCGGTTCAAATTGAATCATGGTGACGTCCTGTCGGTGTGAAGCCCCGGCAGGGCCGGGGACGGGCTGGGTTGAACGCAATTGAATCAGGGCAATAAATCCTTCGCGCATCGTTCGGCGCCGCTCGAAACGCACGATCGCCGCGTGTTGCCGGGCCTGCACGGCACGATCTGCGGCGATCCCGGCGCGGCGCACGCCGGCCGGCCGGCCGACGGGATCGCGCGAAGCGGCAACGCAACGCGTCGGTCGTGCACAACCGCCGTGCCGCGCTGCTTCAATCGTACGGGCGTTCACGCAGCAGATGCTGCCGGATTGACCGCCCGCTCCGGCACGGAATGCGCGTTGCGCCGCGCCGTTCGAGCCGGTTTGCATCGATCCCGCGCGACGGGCCGCGATCGCCGAAAAACAGGCGAATCGTCCTATCCGCGCCGTGCCGCCGCTGGCAGAGTGGGGCGTCATTCCTACCGATCCGGAGTCCGGCGTGGCCGACCTCAATTCCTCCCGCACGCTTACCTATCGTCCGTTCGCCGAAAGCGACCTGCCCGCCGCGCATCGGCTGTCGCAAGCGTTCAACTGGCCGCATCGGGTCGACGACTGGCGCTTCGTGCTGCAGCTCGGCAGCGGCTTCGTCGCCGAAGACGAGACCGGCGTCGTCGGCACCGCGCTCGGCTGGCGCTTCGGCGAGTCGCACGCGTCGCTCGGCATGGTGATCGTGTCGCCCGAGCACCAGGGCCGCGGCATCGGCCGCGAACTCCTCGCGCGGCTGGTCGACGGCTTCGGCCCGCGCACGGTGTTCCTGCATGCGACGCCGGCCGGCGAGCCGCTGTACGCGAAGTTCGGCTTCCACGCGATCGGCACGATCGACCAGCACCAGGGCACCGTATTCCAGCCGCCGCTGATCTCGCTGCCGCCCGGCGAACGGCTGCGCCCGCTCGGCACGAACGACGGCCCGCGACTCGCGGCGCTCGCGTCGCGCGCGGCCGGCTATCCGCGCGACGCGGTGACCGACGCGCTGCTCGACGTCGCCAACGGCATCGCGCTCGATCGCGACGGCGAACTGCTCGGCTTCGCGCTGTTCCGCCGGTTCGGCCGCGGCCATGCGATCGGCCCGGTGATCGCGCCGGACGCGCTGCGCGCGCAGGCGCTCATCAGCCACTGGCTCGCGCTGCACGAAGGCATGTTCGTGCGGCTCGACGTGCCGGGCGACAGCGGCCTGTCGGACTGGCTGCAGGGGCTCGGGTTGCCGCGCGTCGACACGGTCGTCGCGATGGTGCGCGGCGACGCGCCCGCGCGCGACCCGGCGCTGCGCGCGTTCGCGATCGTCAATCAGGCGCTCGGCTGAGCCACGCGGGCCATGAGCTTCCTTTACAAGGCCGATCCGGTGCGCGGCGCGCAATGGGCGCACCGTTTCGCACAGCAAGCACCCGATCTCGCGTTCCGGATCTGGCCTGACATCGGCGATCCGCACGCGGTGCGCTACCTCGCCGCGTGGCAGCCACCCGACGATCCGGTCGCGCTGCTGCCGAACCTCGAGATCGTGTTCTCCGTCGGCGCCGGCATCGACCAGTTCGACCTGTCGCGCGTGCCCGCGCACATCCCGGTCGTGCGGATGATCGAACCCGGCATTGTCGACGGCATGGTCGAGTATGTGACGCAGGCCGTGCTGACGATCCATCGCGACCTGTTCGACTACGCGGCGCAGCAACGCGCGCAGGTATGGCACGAGCGGCCGGTGCGCGCGGCCGCAACGCGCCGCGTCGGCGTGCTCGGGCTCGGCACGCTCGGCCAGGCCGTGCTCGACATGCTGCGGCGCTTCGGCTTCCCGTGCGCCGGCTGGAGCCGCACGCCGCGCACGCTCGACGGCGTCGAGTGCCATGCGGGCGACGCGGCGCTGGACGCGTTTCTCGCGCGCACCGACATCCTGATCTGCCTGCTGCCGCTGACGGACGGCACGCGCGGGCTGCTCGGCGCGCGCGTGTTCGACGCGCTGCCGGCCGGCGCGTCGCTCGTGCAGGTCGGTCGCGGCCCGCAGCTCGACGCGGCCGCGCTGCTCGCGGCGCTCGACAGCGGCCGGCTCGACAGCGCGATCCTCGACGTGACGGACCCCGAACCGTTGCCGGCAGGACACCCGTTCTGGGCCCATCCGCGCATCCGGATCACGCCGCACATCGCCAGCGCGACGCGGCCCGACACCGCCGTCGACGCCGTGCTGGCGAACCTCGCGCGCCATCGCGCGGGGCAGCCGATGATCGGCGTCGTCGATCGCGCGCGCGGCTACTGACCGCTCATCCGCACCGGCGCGCGGACGCAGCAGAAAATGCCGAAGCATGCCGTGCAAACGCCGCGCCCGTACGTTTCAGCCGGCAAATTGAAGGCACACGCGAATTTCTCGCTCGTTAGGATGACTCCATCGCTGACACCCGACGAGAGTCCCGCCCTTCCATGACCTACTCCGCGCTGATCGAAGCCGATCGCCAACACCTGATTCATCCGGTCGTCAATTACCGTGCGCACGAGGCGCGCGGCGTCACCGTGCTCGACTCCGCCGACGGCGTGTTCCTGCGCGACGCGCAAGGCCACACGCTGCTCGACGCGTTTTCCGGCCTGTGGTGCGTGAACGTCGGCTACGGCCGCGACAGCATCGTGAAGGCGGCGGCCGAACAGATGGCGAAGCTGCCGTACGCCACCGGCTATTTCCACTTCGGGTCGCAGCCCGCGATCGAGCTTGCCGAGCGGCTCGCGGCGCTCGCGCCCGCGTCGCTGAACCGCGTGTACTTCACGCTCGGCGGCTCGGACGCCGTCGATTCCGCGGTGCGCTTCATCACGCACTATTTCAACGCGACCGGCCGCCCGACGAAGAAGCACATGATCGCGCTCGAGCGCGGTTATCACGGCTCGTCGTCGATCGGCGCCGGGCTCACCGCATTGCCCGCGTTCCACCGCCATTTCGACCTGCCGCGCGCCGACCAGCACCACATTCCGTCGCCCTACCCGTATCGCCACCCGCTCGGCGACGATCCGCAGGCACTGATCGCCGCGTCCGTCGCCGCGCTCGAAGCGAAGGTCGCGGAACTCGGCGCGGACAACGTCGCCGCGTTCTTCTGCGAGCCGGTGCAAGGCTCCGGCGGCGTGATCGTGCCGCCCGCGGGCTGGCTGAAGGCGATGCGCGACGCATGCCGGCGCATCGGCATCCTGTTCGTGGCCGACGAGGTGATCACCGGCTTCGGCCGCACGGGCCCGCTGTTCGCGTGCGAGACCGAACGCGTCGAGCCGGACCTGATGACCGTCGCGAAGGGCCTGACGGCCGGTTATGCGCCGATGGGCGCGGTCCTGATGTCCGACGAAATCTATGAAGGGATCGCGGGCAGCCGCACCGAGTCCGCAGTGGTCGGGCACGGCCACACGTATTCCGCGCATCCGGTCAGCGCCGCGATCGGCCTCGAGGTGCTGAGGCTCTATCACGAAGGCGGGCTGCTCGCGAACGGCCAGACGATGGCGCCGCGCTTCGCGGCGGGCCTTGCCGCGCTGCGCGACCATCCGCTGGTCGGCGAGGCGCGTTCGGCGGGCCTGCTCGGCGCGCTCGAGCTGGTGGCCGACAAGGCGCGCAAGACGCGCTTCGACCCGGCGCTGAACCTGCCAGACCGGATCACGGCGGCCGCGTACGCGAACGGCATCGTGTTCCGCGCGTTCGGCGACGGCGTGCTCGGTTTCGCGCCGGCGCTGAGCTTCACGGCCGGCGAGTTCGACCTGATGTTCGAGCGCGTGCGCAAGACGCTCGACGACGTGCTGGCCGACGCGGGCGTGCAGCGCGCGCTCGACGCCGCCCATGCGCAGCCGGCGTGAGTCGGGCATGAGTCGGGCGCGAAGCGGGCGAGGGAAAGCCGGACTTGTGGCGGCTACCGTTCGACTCTAAAGTAACCGGACATTCCATTTCTGCCTTCTCACGCGAACATGACGGACAGCAAGCTAGACCGGATCGACCTGCGCATTCTTTCCCAGTTGCAAAAGCGCGGGCGCATGACCAATGTCGAACTGGCCGATGCAGTCGGACTGTCGCCGAGCCCGTGCCTGATCCGCGTGAAGCGGCTCGAGAAAGCCGGCTACATCGCCGGGTACGGCGCGCACATCCAGCTCGAGAAGCTCGGCGACGTGCAGGTGGTGTTTACCGAGGTCACGCTGGCCGACCACCGGCGCGAGGACTTCGACCGGTTCGTCGCGGCGATCCGCGATGTCGACGAGATCGTCGAGTGCCATCTCGCGAGCGGCGGCTACGACTATCTGCTCAAGTTCGTCACGCGCAGCGTGAGCCACTACCAGACGATCGTCGAAGGGCTGCTCGAGCAGAACATCGGCATCGAGAAGTATTTCAGCTACGTGATCATCAAGTCGCCGTTCGTCAAGCGGCACTATCCGCTCGAATCGCTGTTCGGCGAACGGCACTGACGCGCGGCGGGCGGCGGCCACGCCGTACGCGCGTCGTCGCGACGCACCCGCCTGCCGCCGTCGAGCCGCCCTCATCCAAGGACCAGCCATGTCACTTACCCTCTCCCGCACCGAACTCGTTCGCAGTGCAAACCTGATCGACGGCGCGTGGCGCGATGCGCTCGACGGCGGCCGCTTCGCGGTCACCGATCCGGCGACGCTCGAGCGCGTGGCCGACGTGCCGGACAGCGGCGCGGCCGACGCGCGTGCCGCGACCGACGCGGCCGCGCGCGCGCTGCCCGCGTGGCGCGCGACGCCGACCCGCGAACGCGCGGCGATCCTGCGCGCGTGGCATGCGGCGATCGTCGCGCACACCGACGATCTCGCGAAACTGATGTCGCGCGAACAGGGCAAGCCGCTCGCCGAAGCGCGCGGCGAAGTCGCATATGGCGCGTCGTACGTGCTGTGGTTTGCCGAGGAAGCGACCCGCACCTACGGCGACCTGATTCCGCAACAGCA
The DNA here is from genome assembly GCF_009362305.1 of Burkholderia sp. BE17. Taxonomy (NCBI): domain Bacteria; kingdom Pseudomonadati; phylum Pseudomonadota; class Betaproteobacteria; order Burkholderiales; family Burkholderiaceae; genus Burkholderia; species Burkholderia sp. BE17. The sequence goes on along the minus strand of NZ_WHNU01000004.1, from coordinate 182,667 downwards.
GCGCGGCAAGCGGCAGAGTGCGGTCAAGGAGCCGATCGGCGTCGTCGCCGCGATCACGCCGTGGAATTTCCCGCTCGCGATGATCGCGCGCAAGATCGCGCCCGCGCTCGCGGCCGGCTGCACGGTCGTCGCGAAGCCGGCCGAGGACACGCCGCTCACGGCGCTCGCGCTGGCGTTCCTCGCGCAGGAAGCCGGCGTGCCGCCCGGCGTGCTGAACATGATCGCCGCATCGCGCGCGCGCGGCATCGACGCGGTGGCCGACTGGCTCGCCGACGCCCGCGTGCGCAAGATCACGTTTACGGGCTCGACGCCCGTCGGCAAGCTGCTCGCACGCGAATCGGCGGCGACGCTCAAGAAGCTGTCGCTCGAGCTCGGCGGCAATGCGCCGTTCATCGTGTTCGACGATGCCGAGCTCGACGCCGCAGTCGACGGGCTGATGGCCGCCAAGTTCCGCAACGGCGGCCAGACCTGCGTGTCGCCGAATCGCGTGTACGTGCAGGCCCGGATCTACGACGCGTTCGCCGCGAAGCTCGCCGCGCGGGTGGGCGCGTTGAAAGTTGCGCCTGCAACCGACCCCGCCGCGCAGATCGGCCCGATGATCAACGCACGCGCGGTCGACAAGATCGCGCGCCATGTCGACGATGCGCTCGAGCGCGGCGCCCGCGTGCTGACGGGCGGCAGGCGCCTGCCCGAACTGGGGCCGAACTATTACGCGCCGACCGTGCTGGCCGATGCGGCCGCCGGCATGCAGCTCGGTTGCGAGGAGACGTTCGGGCCGGTCGCCGCGCTGTTTCCGTTCGATACCGAGGACGAAGCCGTCGGCGCCGCGAACGACACGCCGTTCGGGCTCGCCGCGTATTTCTACACGCAGGACGTCCGGCGGATCGCGCGCGTATCGGCGCGGCTCGAAACGGGCATCGTCGGCATCAACGAGGGCGCGCTCGCGAGCGAGGCCGCGCCGTTCGGCGGCGTGAAGGAATCGGGCTACGGCCGCGAAGGTTCGCGCTACGGCCTCGACGACTACCTGTCGATCAAGTACCTGTGCCAGGGCGGGCTCGACTGATCGCACGCCCCTTCCTTACGTTTTCGTTGCCCGGTATGCCGCCATGACCGCTTTCACGCCCTACCCGATCGAAGTTTCGTTTCCCGACCTTGCGCCGCACCGCGCGGGCAATACCGGCGTCGAGCACGTCTATCGCTTCGCATCCGGCGAGGCCGGCCCGAACGTGATGGTCAACGCGCTCACGCATGGCAACGAAGTCTGCGGCGCGATCGTCGTCGACGCGCTGCTGGCGCTCGGCGTGCGGCCGCGCCGCGGCACGCTCACGCTGTCGTTCGCGAACGTCGCGGCCTACGCGCGCTTCGATCCCGCGCAGCCGGACGCGGCGCGCTTCGTCGACCAGGATTTCAACCGCGTGTGGACGCCCGCCGTGCTCGACGATCTGTCAGCCCGCTCGGTCGAACTCGATCGCGCCCGCGCGCTGCGCCCGTTCGTCGACGCGGCCGACTGGCTGCTCGACCTGCATTCGATGCACGAGCGCAGTGCGCCGCTGATCGTCGCGGGGCCGCTCGACAAGGGCGTCGCGCTCGCGCGCCGCGTCGGCGCACCGGCCACCGTGATCCGCGACGAAGGCCACCCGGAAGGCACGCGGATGCGCGATTACGCGGCATTCGGCGAGCCGGGCAGCCCGAAATGCGCGATGCTGGTGGAATGCGGGCAGCACTGGGAAGCACGCGCGGTGGACGTCGCCCGCGATTCGACGGCCCGTTTCCTGGTTGCGTCCGGCGTGGTCGAGCCTGACGACCTGCCCGCCGACTGGTTCCTGCGGCTGCCCGACACGATGCGCGTCGTGCAAGTGACGGAGCCCGTGGTCGCGACGAACGGCGTGTTCCGTTTCGCGGGCGACTATACCGGGCTCGAACATTTCCCGGACGCCGGCACCGTGATCGGCTGGTCGAACGAGGTCCCGGTCGTGACGCCCTATCCCGATTGCGTACTCGTGATGCCGTCGCTGCGGCAATTGCGGCCCGGCGTCACCGTCGTCCGGCTCGGGCGGCTCGTCGACGAATCCGGCGCGCCCGCCTGACGGATCGGCTTCAACGCAACCGGCGCGGCAGCCGCACACGTTTGCGGCAACGCCGCGCCGATTCGCTTCGCATGCAGACCTCCATTTCCTCGCATACCTGCCGTTAACCCGGATTTCAGCGCAGCCTCGGTCATCGCACCGGGCTTCCCCCACGAGCGCGAGCATGTCCGCATCCACTTCCATCGAGAAAATCGCCGACTGGGCGGGACGAAACCATCTTGTCGTCGGCGCGCTCGGCACACTGATGTCGCTCGCCGCGCTGAGCATCAGCGCGATGACGCTGTGGGCCATGAGAAGCGGCGTCGTCGAGCACGCGCACGAGACCTCGCGCAACGTCGCCGCCGTGCTGGTCGGCGAGATCGCGCGGACCGTCGAGACGTCCAACAACGCGCTGATCGCGCTCGCATCCGATCTCGGCAAGCCGGAGGTCGGGCACATGGACGCCGGGCTTCGGCACGATCTGCTGTTCCAGCGCGCGGCCGCGCAATACGTGACCGGCATGGGCGTGACGGACCGAAATGGCCTCCTGATAGACGGGTGTTGCGGCCCGTCACACCACTGGGACTTCAGCGATCGCGACTACTTCAAGGTCCATCGCGACTCGGCGAACGTCGGCCTTTACGTATCCGAGGCCTATCGCGCGCGCTCGCGCAGCGGCACGGAGTCCATCGCGCTGTCCCGGCGCATCGAACGGCCGGACCACTCGTTCAACGGGATCGCGATCGTCGCCATCGACATCGCCTACTTCGATCAACTGCTTGCCCGACTGAACGTCGGGCCGAACGGCATCAGCGCGATCCTGCGCACGGACGGCACCATCCTGGCCAGAAATCCGCCGCTGAGCGAACACCAGATGCTCCGCCTGAGCCGATCGAAGGCCTTCGATCGCATGCTGAACCAGGAATCGGGGTTCTATGCGGCCTACTCGCGCATCGACGGAACCTTGCGGCTCTATACGTTCCAGCGGGTGCCCGGCACACCGCTGATTGCCGTCGTCGCGCCCGCCGAGCGCGACGTGCTGGCCGGCTTCACGCGCATGTCATGGTCGGTCGGCGTGTCGGCATCGTTCATCTGCGCGCTCTTCTGCGCGGTCGTCTGGCTGCTCGCATTCGCGTTGCGGGACAATCTCCGCAAGCAGACGTTGCTGACCGATCTCACCCGCACCGATCCGCTGACGGGCCTGCACAACCGCCGTGCGCTCGACGTCGCGCTGGCCGACGAATGGAAGCGACTCCAGCGCAGCAACGACGGCAGCCTGTCCGTGCTGTTCATCGATGCCGACCACTTCAAGCAGTACAACGACAGATACGGGCATGCGCAGGGTGACACGGCACTGAGATTCCTGGCCGAATGCATCCGGACTCACACGCGGCGGCGCGCCGACATCGCCGCGCGCTACGGCGGCGAAGAGTTCGTCGCGGTGCTGCCGGACACGGATGAAAGCGGCGCCGCGAAGGTCGCGGAGGCCATTCGTGCGGACGTGGAACGCAACCAGCTCGCCGGATTCGCCGAGACGGTTCCGGCTTTCACCGTCAGCATCGGATACGCAACCGGGCATCGCGCACGCCCGACGTCCGTCGACGCGCTCACGCATCAAGCGGACCTCGCGTTGTATACGGCGAAGCGCCACGGTAGAAACCGCGTGTGCCGCGGCGACACGGGATCGCTTGTGCATCCCGTTTAAGGGGCGTTGCGGTCGACTGCGACCGCCCTTTTCCTTCCGGCATTCGTCTCGCCCTGCAACGCAACGCACCGATCGCCGGCCGCGCGATCGTGCCACCGCATCGTTCGCCTGCTCCGGCGATCCGACAGCTTCGCTGCCTGGAAAGTGACACGCCTGCCGTTCCAGGCTGGCGAGCCCGCATCGATCGGCAACCTCATGGTTATCCGATCGGATAGTGACAATTGCGTGACAGCGCCGATTCCGAAATCACGCACTCCATAACATCTGAGGTAAAAACCTCTCCGGATAACACTCCGAACCGCGCGTTCTTGATCATTTCGAAGTTTCTCGCCCCGCAAACGATTGCGTTTTTCAAGCGCCCTAAATACTTTTTTAACCAATCCGATAATAAGGAACGCTACCCACCGTCTACGCAAGGGATCCCGACAGATGCATAGCAAACAGCTTACGGTTCGCACCAAACTCACTCTTACATTCGGCCTTCTGGCATGTGTGGTGCTGCTCGTTTCGTTCCTCGGCGTCGTATCGCTCAGCAACGCGAACGCGATATTCGCGAATTACGTCAATGGCATCAACGCTCGCGCGGAACTGGCAGCCAAGGTACGCGTCGCCGTCGATCGGCGAGCCATCGCGGCTCGCAACCTGGTGCTCGTGACAACGCCGCGCGACCTGGAGATCGAGAAGGAAGCAGCGCTGCAGGCCGACCGCGATGTCAGCGCACGGATCGCCGCACTCAAGAGCGCCGTGGGCGAAGGCACCGACGCAACCGACAAGGCGCGCGAGCTGGTACGGCAAATCGACCAGATCGAGACCAGGTACGGCCCGGTGGCACGGGCCATCGTGGACGCCGCGCTGGACAACCGGCGCGATCAGGCCATCACGATGATGAACGAACAATGCCGCCCGCTTCTGGCGCAGCTGGTCGACGCATCGCAGGCCTATATCGTGTACACGCGCGAACGCGCCGTGCAGATGGTGAAAGACTCGGAAGACAGCTATGCGTCCCGGCGGACGCTGCTCATCTTCATCTGCATCGCCTCCGTCGCGGGCGCGGTGGCGGCGGGCGTCATCATCGTGCGAGGGCTGACTCGTTCGCTCGGCACGGAGCCTGCCACGCTCAACGACATCGCGCAGCGCATCGCCGGCGGCGACCTCGCCGCCGGGTCCGCCGCCGTCGACGCGCCGCGCGGCAGCGTGCTGGCTTCCATGCGCGAAATGCAGGCCAATCTGGTGCGGCTGATTTCGCAGGTCCGCATTGCGTCCGGCAACGTCGCGACGGGCGCGAGCGAAATCGCGTCCGGCAACCAGGATCTGTCGTCTCGCACGGAACAGCAGGCGGCGTCGCTGCAGGAAACCGCATCCAGCATGGAAGAATTGACGTCCACCGTGCGACTGAACGCCGACAATGCGCAGCAGGCGAGCTCGCTGGCCAATAACGCATCGGAAGTCGCGCAGCGCGGCAGCACCGCGGTCGGCCTGGTGGTCGAAACGATGACGGAGATCAGCGACAGCTCGACGAAAATCGCCGAGATCACCGGGATGATCGAAGGGATCGCGTTCCAGACGAACATCCTCGCGCTCAACGCGGCCGTGGAAGCGGCGCGCGCGGGCGAACAAGGCCGCGGCTTCGCGGTGGTAGCCAGCGAGGTGAGAAGTCTCGCGCAACGTTCATCGTCTGCCGCGAAGGAAATCCGGCAACTGATCACGCAATCGGTCCAGAAGATCCAGGACGGCTCGCGTCTCGCGCACAATGCGGGCGACACGATGGACCAGGTGACGCAGGCGGTGGCGCGCGTGACGGACATCATGGGCGAGATCGCGGCGGCATCGAGCGAGCAGAGCCGCGGCATCGAGCAGGTCAACCTGGCCATCACGCAAATGGATGAAGTCACGCAACAGAACGCGGCGCTCGTCGAAGAGGCCGCTGCCGCATCGAAGTCGCTCGAGGAACAGGGAAATCAGCTTTCCGAGTCGGTATCCCTGTTCCGGCTGGAGGCGAGCGCATCGCACGCGTAGCCGCGTCGCACCACGACCGACATCCCTATTGCTTTCGATATTCGTCCCGTTTAGGAAAACAAACTAAACATCATCCGCCGAAAGCGGGACGCTCTCGATCGCGCCGAATGACGTGAATCGGTTTCGTAACCGTCGCGTCACGATCGGCCACCACAATGCTCCGTCTTCTACCCTCAGGATGGAGTTTGCATGCTTGCGTCACCGAGCCGTCTCCCGCTGCACGTCGCAGCGCTGTCGACCGCGATCCTACTGGCTGCCTGCGGCGGCGGCGACGATGTCGTCGCAACGAGCTCGACGAACGCCGCGGTCCCGGCGCCGCCGGCCGACCCCGGCTTCGTCGACAGCGCGCCGGTTCCGAGCGTGCCCGCGTTCGTCGACAACGTCGCGACCAACCAGCGCGGCGACGCTCGTTATGCAACGCTGTCGACCAACGCCGCCGTGCGCGTGGTGAGCCGCTTCCTCGACCTGTGGCAGCCGTCGACGATGCTCGTCGATGCAGGCGTGACCGCGCCGGCCAACGGCGCGTTTCCGGCCATCTCGCCGTCCACCTGCACGGGGCTGCCCGGCAACGGCACGCCGTGCGGCACGAGCCTGAACGACGCGGTGCTGTCGGCGAACGTGCAATATGTGGTCAATGCGACCACCGCGCGCACGCCGCAGCAAGCCGACGCCGCCTACTACGACGACCGGCGCGGCAAGGGCTACAGCGTGACCGACGGCATGGGGCCGCTCACCGCGGCATGGCGCACCGCGGCCCAGCAGACGACCAGCATCACCAGCGTGCCGGCCGACGCCACGACCGTGCTGTACAACGACAGCGGCAACAACGTCGGCGTGGGCAGCAGCGGCAACGCGAATTTCGGGAAAGTCGTCGACCTGCTCAACGAAATGGGCAACAACGCGTCGACCGAACCCGCGAAGCGCTTCTACAAGTATGCGCGGCCGTATCGCTGGAGCACGAGCGTCGTCGTCGCGCCGACGCTCGTGCTCGCGGAAAGCACGACGCCGGCGACCGACGGCGGCTTCATCAGCGGCCACCAGGCCGAAGCGATGCGCGACGCCGTGACGATGGCGTGGCTCGTGCCCGAGCGCTTCCAGGAAATGGTCGGCCGCGGCCTCGAGCTCGGCGAGAACCGGATACTCGCCGGCATGCACTCGCCGCTCGACGTGATCGGCGGCCGCATGCTCGCGCTGGCCGTCAGCGCGGCCAACCTCGCGGCCTACGCGAGCGACGCGCAGGCCGCGTACGGCCAGGCGCACCAGACGCTGCAGCAGCTCACCGGCACCACCGATGCAACCTTCCCCGCATTCGCGCGCTCGGGCACGACGGCGACCGACCGGTTCGCCGACTACGCGACGAACAAGGCGGCGTTCACGCGCCGCATGACGTACGGCTTCGGCGCGATCGACGCGACCGGCGCACCGCCGGTCGTGCCGAAGGGCGCGGAGACCCTGCTGCAGACGCGCTTCCCGTACCTGGGCGCCGACCAGCGGCGCGTGGTGCTGAAGACCACCGAACTGCCGTCCGGCTACCCGGTGATGGACGATGCGGAAGGCTGGGGCCGGCTGAACCTGTTCGCCGCCGCCGACGGCTACGGTGCATTCAACGGCAACGTGACCGTCGCGATGGATGCGTCGAAGGGCGGCCTCAACGCCGCCGACCTGTGGCGCAACGACATCGCGGGCGCCGGCAAGCTGACGCTGCAAGGCAGCGGCACGCTGACGCTGGCGGGCAACAACAGCTATACGGGCGGCACGCAGGTCAGCGGCGGCACACTCGCCGCCGCTTCCACGACGGCGTTCGGCAACGGCGACGTGTATGTCGGTTCCGGCGGCGGCATCCGGATCGCGGCCGGCGCGCCCGTCACGATCGCGACCCGCTACACGCAGCTCGACAACACGACGCTCGAACTCGACATCGACGGCAACGGCGGCGGACGCCTGCGCGTGGGCGGCGCGTTCACCGTCGCGGGCGGCACGCTGCACGTGAAGTTCGTGAACGGTTATGCACCGAAAGCCGGCGACACCATCGCGCTGATCGACGCGGCAGCAGGCGCCGCGAAATTCTCGACGGTGACGGTCGACGGCTTCAAGGCGACGCCGGTCTATACGGCGACGGGTGTGTCGATCACGCTGTCGGCGTCATAACCGGCAGCAGGCACCGATCCGTGCGACGGCGCCGCCCGCCGGCGGCGCCGGTCAAGCGAAACGGCCGGAGGCCGGCCCTTCGTCGAACATGCCGGCTTCGCCCGACGGGCACGGCCGCGTACCGAAGCGCCGTTGCAGATCGATGATCGCGGGCAGGTTGAAATCGTGGACGTCGGGCACGGCGCCGCCTTGCCGCCGGCTCACCTCGGCACACAGCTCCAGCGCACGGGCGCGCGTCTCGGCGAGCAGCCGCAGCGCCTCGCCCAGCAACCCCTTCTCCAGGTCCGACAGATGAAAGTCCCGGCCGGTCTCGCCGACCGCCGGTTCGCGCATCAGGGTGTGCATCGCGGGTTCTCCTTCGCAGTCCGATTGCGCGGGCGGCCGTACGCCGCCGCGCGTCACGAGTGGCGGATCAGCATTCGACGAGCGCCTTCACGACGGTCTGCCCCGCGTCCAGCAGACGCGGCAGCGCGTCCGGCACGTCCTCGAGCCGCATCCGGTGCGTGTTCAGCGCGCGGTCGGGAATGCGCCCCGCGCGCATCGCGTCGAGCACGGTCGCGAAATCCTCGGCCGTCGCATTGCGGCTCGCGAGCAACGTGGTTTCCCGCTTGTGGAATTCGGGATCCGAGAACGCGACGTGCCCGCGCACGATCGAGATCAGCGTGTATTTGCCGCCGTGCGCGACGAATTCGAAACCGCGATTCATCGCATCGAGGTTGCCCGTCGCGTCGAACACCGCATCGAAATACTCGCCGTCCGTCAGCGCCGCGAGGCGCGCCGCGTCGTCCGGCCCGACCTCCACCGCCGCGTCGACACCCAGGTGCTGCCGGCAAAACGCCAGGCGGTCGGCCCGCGTGTCGAGGCACGTCACGTCGGCGCCGCGCAGCTTCGCGAAGATCATCGCGGCCATGCCGATCGGCCCGGCGCCGACGACCAGCGCCCGCTGCCCGGGGCGCACCTCCGCGCGCCGCACCGCATGCGCGCCGATCGCGAGGAATTCGAGCATCGCCGCCTGGTCGAGCGAAATGCCGTCGGCCTTGTGAACGAACTGCGCGGGCACACTGAGATATTCGGCCAGCGCGCCGTCGCGATGCACGCCGAGCACCTTGATGTTCACGCAGCAGTTGGTGTTGCCGTGACGGCATGCCACGCAGTGTCCGCACGACAGATACGGCATCACGTACACCGCATCGCCGGCGCCGAGCCCCGACTCGGGTTCCGCCTCGACCACGACGGCGGACAGTTCATGGCCCATCACGCGCGGATACTCGAGATACGGCTGGTTGCCGGTGAAGATGTGCAGGTCGGTGCCGCAGATGCCGACACGTTGCACGCGCAACAAGACTTCGCCGCTGCCGCGCACAGGCCGTTCGCGATGCTGCACGCGCAGCACGCCGGGGGATTCGCAAATCACGCTGAGCATGTCGGATTCCTGTCGATCGGGGTCATGCGCCGCCGCGCGCGGCGTCGATCCGGTAGAAGCGGTGAGCGTTGCCGCCGAACAGGTCGGCAAGCGCCGCCGAGCCCAGCAACTGCGCGCAGTCGTCCTCGCACGCAGCCAGCCAGTCGCCGTAGCCGCCGCACGCCGACGCAACCCGCAGCACCGGCCAGTCGCTGCCCCACATCAGCCGCGTCGGCCCGAACAGGTCGGCCAGCGCGTGCACATAAGGCCGCGTGCGCGCTCGCACGGCGTCCGCGCCGGCCGACGGCCCGGCCTCGGTCCACAGGCCGGACAGCTTGCAATGCAGGTTCGGCAGGCTCGCGAGGCGGCGCATCGCCGACAGCCACGGCTGCAGCTCGCCGCGCTCGATGAACGGCTTCGCGCCGTGGTCGATCACGATCGGCAGATCCGGGTGGCGCCGCGCGAACGCATGCAGCGCATCGAGATGGCGCGGCATCACCAGCGCATCGAAACACAGCGCATGCTCGAGCATCGCGGCGACCGCGCGATCCAGCACCGGATCGTCGATCCACGCATCGTCGGGCAGATCCTGCAGCATCGGTCGCAACCCGCGCGCTTTCGGCGCCGCCGCAAAGGCCTCGATCCGCGCCGGCGCGTCGACGGCCTTCAGGTCGACCCAGCCGACCACCGCGCCGACCGTCGGGGTGTCGTCCGCGAGATCGAGAAGGAAGCGCGTGTCGGCGTCGCTCGGCAGCGATTGCACGAGCACGGTGCGGTCGATGCGCGCCGCGTCGAGCAGCGGCGCCAGATCGGCGGGGCCGAAATCGCGGTGTATCGCGTCGAGTTCGGCCGGCGGCCAGCAACCGGCCCGCGCGCCGATCCGCCAGTAGTGCTGATGTGCGTCGATGCGCGCCGTCATGCGCGCGCTCCCGGAACCGGCGCGCGCGCCGCGATCAGCCCTTCGTCGCGCAGCGCGGCCCACAGTTCGGCCGGCAAGGGGCGCTCGAACCATGCGAGGTTCTGTTGCAGCTGGGCCACGCTGCGCGCGCCGACCACGCACGACACGACCGCCGGATGGCCGAACGGAAACTGCAGCGCGGCGGCGGGCAGCGGAACGTCGAAGCGCTTGCACAGCGCGCCGAGCCGCGTGGCCTTGTCGATCACGTCGGCGCTTGCATCCGCATAGTTGAACTTGCCGTTGCCGGCCAGCACGCCGGAATTGAACACGCCGCCGACCACGATGCCCGTCCCCGCGCGGCCGCACGCGTCGAGCAACGGTTCGAGCGCCGTCTGTTCGAGCAGCGTGTAGCGGCCGGCCAGCAGCACGGCATCGAGCGCCGCTTCGTTCAGCGCAGCGGCGGCGACTTCCCATTCGTTCACGCCGAGGCCGAACCCGCCGATCTCGCCGCCCGCACGCAGCGCGTCCAGCGCGCGAAACCCGCCGCCGCGGGTCAGCTGTTCCCAGTAGTGCGCGTGACGATCGCCGTGCGTCATCGCGCCGATGTCGTGCACGTACAGGATGTCGATCCGCGCGAGCCCGAGCCGCTGCCGGCTATCGTCGTGCGACCGCATGATGCCGTCGTAGCTGTAGTCGTAGACGGGCCGGAACGGCAGCGGCTCGGCCCAGCCGTCGTCGCCCGGGCGCACGCTCGCGTCGGCGCGCATCAGGCGCCCGACCTTCGTGCTGAGCGTGAACGCGCCGCGCTCGCGCGGGGCGAGCCCCGCGCCCACGCGCCGCTCGGACAGCGTGTAGCCGTAATACGGCGCGGTGTCGAAGTAGCGCAGGCCGGCGGCCCACGCGGCGTCGACGAGCGCGTCGGCGTCGGCGGCCGACATCGGGCGATAAAGGCCGCCGAGCTGCGAGCAGCCGAGGCCGAGCGCGGACACCGTCAGCCCGCTGCGCGGCAATGCGCGCATTTCGTTTGCGTTCATGAGTGGTGACTGGATGCGGGAAAGAGGCGCGGCGCGCAGTCGCCGCCCGCGCGCGGGCGGCTTGCGCAGCCGCTCAGTACAGGACGTTCCTGGCCGCGTCCGAATCGAGGTTCTGCTTGTCGACCATCACGACGCCGGTATCGATCAGCTTCGGCGCCGGCTTGCGTTCGACGACGTCGAGCGCCGTGCGCACGCCCTGGTTCCCCATCTGCCACGAGCCCTGCACGGCGATCGCCTGTACCGTGCCGTCGCGCACGAAGCCCTGCAAATCCTCGTTGCCGTCGAACCCGATCGCCACCACCTTGCCGGCCTTGCCCGACTGCTTCAGCGCACGGCCCATCCCGACCGCGGTCGGCTCGTTCGCACCGAAGATGCCCTTCAGGTCGGGGTTCGCCGACAGCACGTCGGTCGTCTGGTTCAGCGCGTTCGCCATTTGCGACTGCGAGTAGTACGGGCCGACGATCTGCAGCTTCGAATGGCTCGCGATGTACTTGCGGAACCCGCCGACGCGGCTGACTTCGGAACCCGCGCCCGGTACGTACGACATGATCGCGATCTTGCCGGACTGCCCGACGCGGTCGATCAGCGCCTTCGCGCACAGCGCGCCCGCCTTCTCGTTGTCGGTCGTCAGGAAGGCCTGGTAATACGGCTTGCCCGCGTCCGAGATCGCCGAGTCGATCAGCACGACCGGAATGTGCGCTTCCCACGCCTTCTTGATCGCGGGCACGAGCGCATCGGGATCGGACGGCGCGAGCACGATGCCCGCCACATGGCGCGTGACCGCGTTGTCGACCATGTTGACCTGCCCGCTGATGTCGGACTCGGCCGCGGGGCCCTGGAACGTCATCGTGTAGCCCTTGGCGCCGTCGAGCGCCGCCTTCGCGCCTTTCTGCACGTTCTGCCAGTAGTTCGAGTTGACCGTCTTGACGATCACGGCGATCTCGCCGCCCGCCGCGTACGCACCGCTGTTGCATGCCGCGAACAGGCATGCCGATGCTGCCAGCAGGATGGATTTGTTCATGTCTCGCTCCGCTTCTCGTTGGTGGGAACTGCTGCCGGTCAGTGCCGGCGATTGCGCAACTGGTCGATCCAGACCGTGCCCAGAATCACGACGCCGATGATGATCTGCTGGATGAAGCTCGACACGCCGTTCATGTTCAGGCCGTTGCGCAGCACGCCGATCACGAACGCGCCGATCGCCGTGCCGGAAATCGTGCCGACGCCGCCCATCAGCGACGTGCCGCCGATGACCGAGCTGGCGATGGCGTCGAGTTCGTACATGACGCCTTCGTTCGGCTGCCCGGTGACGAGCCGCGACATCAGCACGCAGCCGGTCACGCCGGCGAGCGCGCCGGACAGCACGTAGGTGAAGAGCTTCACGCCCTGTACGTTCACGCCCGACAGCCGCGCCGCCTCCGCGTTCGAACCGACCGCGTAGATATGGCGGCCGAGCGACGTTCTCGACAGCAGCACGGACACCACGACGAACAGGACGACCATGATCACGACCGGATAGGGAATGCCGGGAAACGTCGTATCGGGGAACCCGTCCGCGCCGATGCGCGAGATGCGCAGCAGCGCGCCGTTGCCCAGCGTGCCGAACGCGTCGCCGAGATCCGATACCGGCCGTGCGCCCGTGATCTGGAGCGCGACGCCGCGCGCGACGAGCATCATCCCGAGCGTCGCGATGAACGGCGGCAGGCCCATGCGCGTCACGCAAATGCCGTTGATGAACCCGCACAGCGCGCCGACCAGGATCCCGGCCGCCATGGCCGCCGGCACCGGCACGCCCGCCTTGACCAGCAGCGCGGACGAGACGCCGGCCAGCGCGAGCACCGAGCCGACCGACAGGTCGATGCCGCCGGTGATGATCACGCAGGTGGCGGCCACGCCCAGATACGCGATGGAGGTCACCTGCAGGCCGACGGTCATCAGGTTGTCGACCGAGAAGAACGCCGCACTCGATACGGAGAACGCGAACACGAGCACGACCAGGCTGCCCAGCGCCGCGAACTTCTGGATGAGGTCGCGCCGCCGCTGTCGCGCCGCCCGCTCGTCGGCCTGGCTTCGATCCGATGTCATTTCAAGCATGGGGGCGCCCCGAAGCGTAGTGCATGATCTCCTCCTGACTGGTGTGTTTGGTGTCGAGAAACGCGGTCACTCGACCTTCGTGAAAAACGGCGATCCGGTCGGTCATGCCGAGCAGCTCCGGCAGTTCCGAACTGATCAGCACCACGCCGACGCCGTCGGCGGCGAGCCGGTCCATCAGCCCGTAGATCGCGAATTTCGCGCCCACGTCGATGCCGCGCGTCGGCTCGTCGAAGAACAGGATCTTCGAGCCGCGGTACAGCCATTTGCCGATGACGACCTTCTGCTGGTTGCCGCCGGACAGGTTGCGCACGACCTGCTGCACCGACGGCGTGCGAATCGCGAGGTCCTGCACGTAGCGCCGCGCGACGTCGAGTTCGTCGTCGAAGCGCAGGAAGCCCAGGCGCGACGAGATGCCGCGCACGTTCGCGAGCGTGAGGTTCGCCGCGACGGGCATCGGCAGCGCGAGCCCCTCCTTCTTGCGGTCCTCCGACAGATACGCGATGCCGTGGTGGATCGCCTCGCGCGGCGAGCGGATCGTCACGGGCCGGCCGTGCAGCGCGATCGTGCCGCCGTCCGGGCGGTCCGCGCCGAAGATCGCGCGCGCGACTTCGGTGCGCCCGGCGCCCATCAGTCCGGCAAAACCCAGGATCTCGCCCTTGCGAAGCGCGAACGACACCGGCCCGAACACGCCGTCGCGGCGCAGTTCCCGCACGTCGAGCAGCACCTCGTCGGTCGGCGTCGACTGCCGTGACGGATACGCGTCGTCGAGCGTCCGTCCGACCATGCGCGCGACGATGTCGTCGATGCTCACGTCGGCGAAATCGTCGGTCGAGATGTGGCGCCCGTCGCGCAGCACGGTCACGCGATCGACGATCTGCGCCATTTCGTCGAGCCGGTGCGAGATGTACAGGATCGCCACGCCGTCGGCACGCAGTTCCTCGATGATGCGAAAGAGCTGCACCGTTTCCGACTCCGTCAGCGACGACGTCGGCTCGTCCATGATCAGCACGCGCGCATCGTGCGACAGCGCCTTCGCGATTTCGACCATCTGTTGCTGCGCGATCGACAGCACGCCGACCTTCGTCGTCGGTGCGACGTTCAGGCCGATCCGCGCGATGCAGCGCGCCGCGTCCGCATTGAGCCGTTTCGTGTCGACGAACGGCCCGCGCCGCGGCTCGCGTGCGAGGTACAGGTTCTCCGCCACGCTCAGGTGCGGCACGAGATTGAGTTCCTGGTGGATGATCGCGATGCCGGCCGCCTGCGCTTCGGAGGCCGAACGAAACCGCACCGGCGCGCCGCGATAGTGAACGACGCCCTCGTCGGGCAGGTACTGACCGCTGATGATCTTCATCAGCGTGGATTTGCCCGCGCCGTTTTCGCCGCACACCGCATGCACCTCGCCGCGGCGCAGGTCGAGGCGAATCCCGTCGAGCGCGAGGACGCCCGGGAAGCGCTTGCGAATCCCTTCCAGGCGCAGGATCTCCCGGTCCGCTTCGTCCTGTGCGGCCTGATCGGGCAGATTGCGAGGCATTGCCATTGCGTCTCCTTGGGAAGGGTCGACCTGGATTTCGTCTGGTCAGTCCAATTTCAATGGATTACATCAATCCAGCCACTTTTGGTCAAGCCAATTTATATATCTACATCCGATCTTACCAATGGTGAAAACCCGCACATCCGTACGAACGGGCCCCCGTATAGAGCGACATGGCGGGCGTGATAGACTTTGCGACGCGCGCTTGCGCGGAAAGCGCATTGACCAAGATCCATCGGATGAAATCGACAGAACCCAAGCGGCTTTACCAATCGGTCGCGGCCCAGATCGTCGCATTGATTCGCCAGGGCGAATTCGCGGTCGGCGAGCGCCTGCCGCCCGAGCGCGAGCTGGCGCTGACGCTCGGCGTATCGCGACCGTCGCTTCGCGAGGCGCTGATCGCGCTGGAAATCGGCGGCCAGATCGAGATCCGGATGGGCTCCGGCGTTTATGTGCGCGACACGGCGGCCGACGACGTCGGCACGATGGGCACGCTCGGCGACAGTCCGTCGGAACTGATGCAGGCGCGCGCGGCCATCGAAGGCAGCGTTGCCGCGCTGGCCGCCGCGCGGATGACGGCCGCGATGCTCGATCGCCTGCGCCGCACGGTGCAGCGCATGAAGCGGCTCGCGGAGGCCGGCAAATCGCCCGTCGAAGCCGACCGGCAGTTCCATATGCTGATTGCGGAAGCCGCCGGCAATTCGGTGCTCACCCGCTTCGTCGGCGAGCTGTTCGACAGCCGCCACGACCCGATCGCCGCGGCCATGCGCGGCCACGCGGAGAATCCTCAGACCTGGACCGCCGCCGTGCGGGAGCACGAGGACGTGCTCCACGCGTTGCAGGCCGGCGACCCGATCGCGGCCCAGACGGCCATCCGCGCGCATCTTCGTGCGTCCGAGGCGCGATGGATCGATGGTGGCCTGAAATCCGACCCGGATTGACCGGCACACGGGCGCCTTCGCGCCCACTTCACGCCCTTCGCGCCCTTCGCGCCCTTCGCGCCCTTCGCGCCCTTCGCGCCCTTCGCGCGGCACCGTGTGTAAACCCCACCTCGAAATTAAATTGAATCCCTTATAATGGGATTTCAATATGTTATTTATCGTTCAGAAATAACATATTTTCTGCATTGTCCCGCATTTCGGGTTTTTATTTCATTCCCCTTGCAGTCACCCGTCGCCATCCGCGACACAACGCATGCAGGTGACGCGCCGCACGGCAACCGGGTCTTGCCAACGCGTCACCCGACGGTTTTTTTCTGGATATGATCGACGGCACGACCGGTCGGGTTGCACGGCACCTTCCGGGAGATTCCAGGCGGATCGCGCGCACTGCGCGATCGCGCTGCCCGCGCCCGGGCAGCAGCATGCGCCGGCTTCGGCCGGCATCGAATTTGAGAAGGGACGCATTGGCCATACCATGAACCTGCACGCTGAAACATTGTGCTTCTCGGATGTGTTCCTCCATTCCCAGGCGATCGTGAACTGGTCGCAGCACTACGACCAGATCAGCCCCGGCACCGCCACGACCACGCTGCGCCAGGTCGCCGGCCAGCGCTTTCACGTGTTTCGCGAACGCATCAACCAGCGCGTGATGCAGCACGGGCTGGCGCCGCGCGACCGCCTCTGCTTCGCACTGCCGATCGCAAACTCGGTCGCGCCGGTGGTCCAGGGGCGCACCGTCGAGCGCCCGAGCCTGCTGACCTTGCGCGGCGGCGAGGAGTTCGTCGCGCATCTGCCGTGCGATACCGAGGTGCTCGCCTTCACGATCGATCGCACGCTCACGGCCGATCACGAGCTGGACGAACTCGCGAACCTGCCCGCGCGCATCCTGAAGCAGCCGGTGCTCCCCATCTCGCCCGCGCGCTACCGCAATGCGCTGGACGGCCTCGAGCGCGTGCTCTGCCAGGCGCTCGACAGCGGTTCGCTCACCGCACGCGACGCGTTCGACGAACGCGTGCTCGCGCACAGCGTCGTCGGCATCCTGCTCGATCTCGTACAGTCCGACGAATCGGATGCCGGTGCGCTGCCGTCGGCATCGACGCAAAGCTACATCGTTCGCCGGAGCCAGGAAATCGCGCTGCAAAGCGACGACGTGCCGACGGTCATCGATCTCTGCCATCACCTTCGAATCAGCCGCCGCACGCTGCAATACAGCTTCCAGAACGTCGTCGGCACCACGCCGACGGCCTACCTCCGCTCGATCCGGCTGAATGCGGTGCGACGCTTCCTGATGACGACACCCGAGACGATGCGGATCGGCGACGCGGCGGCGCAATTCGGCTTTTGCCACTTCGGGCGCTTCTCCGCGTACTACCAGCAACATTTCCACGAGCTGCCGTCGCACACGCCGCGCTTGAGCTGAGGCCGCGCATCCGCGGCGCGGTGTGCCGCTGCGTCGCATCCGGGTAATCCCCTGCCGCCCGGCGCACGCGGATTGCCGATAACGGACAACGTCCGCTTTTTCGGCACCGTAAATTTTGTCGTCGACCCGCTCGAGCGCTCCGTGTGCGACACCGGGCGGCCGTCGAAGCGCATACCTGTGTCGTCGGCGGACGGCAGCCTCCGCTGCCGGATCGTCAGGATCGGCCCGCGACGCAGGGACATTGATCAGGCATGCCGGTATCGACTCCTGACGGACGATCCGGTCAGCAGGACTACCCATGAACGAACTGTCATCCCGGTCCGAAGCAGGGCTCAGCAAAAACGCCGTCGGACTTTCACATATCGTCTTCTTCGTCGTCGCCGCGGCCGCGCCGCTCACCGCGATGGTCGGCGCGACGCCCGCGGCATTCTCGCTCGGCAACGGCCCCGGCGTGCCCGGCGTATTCGTGCTGGCGGGCGTGATGTACCTGATCTTCAGCATCGGCTACGCAGCGATGAGCCGGCACATCTCCAACGCGGGCGCGTTCTATGCGTATATCGCGAACGGGCTCGGGCGCCCGGTCGGCGTGGGCGGCGCGTTCGTCGCGATCGTCGCGTACAACGCCGTGCAGATCGCGATCTACTGCATGTTCGGCTTCTTCCTGAACAACGGCGTCCAGCAGCACTACGGCATCGACGTGCCGTGGTGGGCGTTCGCGCTGGCCTGCGTCGTCGCCGTCCATTTCTGCGGCGCGCGGCACATCGAGTTCAGCGGGCGGTTGCTCGGCATGCTGATGATCGGCGAGATCGCGATCGTGATGCTGCTCGATCTCGCGATCGTCGTGCACGGCGCGAGCGCCGGCGGCTTCAGCGCGAAGCCATTCAGCCCCGCGATGGTGTTCACGCCCGGGCTCGGCACCGCGCTCGTGTTCGTCCTCGGTTCGTATATGGGCTTCGAGGCGACGGCGATCTTCTCCGAGGAAGCCCGCGACCCGAAGCGCACGATCCCGCGCGCCACGTACCTGGCCGTGATC
Organism: Burkholderia sp. BE17; assembly: GCF_009362305.1. Taxonomy (NCBI): domain Bacteria; kingdom Pseudomonadati; phylum Pseudomonadota; class Betaproteobacteria; order Burkholderiales; family Burkholderiaceae; genus Burkholderia; species Burkholderia sp. BE17. Next base: position 164,382 of record NZ_WHNU01000004.1, on the reverse strand, counting down.
CTGATCATGGTGTTCTATGCGCTGTCGTCGTGGGCGATCGTCGAGGCGTGGGGCGAAGGGCAGATCACCGCACAAGCGACTCGCGATCCGGCCAATCTGTGGTTTGCCGTCAGCGGCCGGCTGCTCGGCGGCATCGCGACGGACGCGATGAACGTGCTGCTCGTCACGAGCCTGTTCGCGGCCATCCTGTCGTTCCACAATACGATCACGCGCTATTTCTACGCGATGGGCCGCGAACGCGTGCTGTGGCGCAAGCTCGGCCATACGTGCCCCGTGCATCGCTGCCCCGACGTCGCCGGGAAAGTGCAGACGCTGATCGCGCTCGCGGCGATCGCCGGCTCCGCCGCCTTCCGCCTCGATCCGTTCGCGGTCGTGTTCTCGTGGATGAGCGCGCTGGCCACGATCGGCATCATCGCGGTGCAGATCCTCGTCGCTGCCTCGGTCATCGCGTTCTTCGCGCGCGATCACCGCGACGCCAGCCTCGTGCACCGCCTGATCGCGCCGCTCGTCAGCGTGATCGCGCTCGGCGCATGCCTCGTGCTGGTCGTGCGCAACCTGTCCGTGCTGAGCGGATCGGATTCGACCTTCGTCGCGATGTTTCCGTACTTCCTGCTCGCCATCGGCGTGCTCGGCATCCGCGCCGCGTTGCGTTTGAAGCGCAGCGATCCCGACCTGTACCGCGAACTCGGACGCGCCGTCCAGTAGCCGCCGCCCGGCCGGTGCCGCGCGCGGCACCGGCATCGCCTTGCCCCGCCCCCGACGCTTTGCCGCTGCCGGCGCGACGCGCATCGATGCGTCGCGCCGGCGCGCCTTTGCGCGGGTATTCCCTATCCCGAATGCGCGGCAACGATTGCCGATAGCGGACAAGGCCCGCCATTTCATCGACATACAGTGGATCCGACGTTGAAGCCGGGCCGTGGCAGCCACCATCGCCCCGACCGGCCCGGCCCGACGATTCGCCCTTGGGAATTACGGACACCATGATGAAAATTCAGAACCTGATCGGCGGCCGGCATTGCGACGCATCTGCCGGCCGCACCTTCGAAAAGCTGGCGCCGGCGACCGGCGACTATGTCGCCGCCGTGCCCGCATCGAGCGCCGAAGACGTCGATCGCGCCGTGCGCGCCGCACACGGCGCACTGCACGACGACGCATGGGCGCGCGCGGGCGGCGCGGCCCGGGCCCGCTGGCTGCTTCGGCTGGCGGACCTGGTCGAGCGCGACGGCGATGCGCTGGCAGGGCTCCTCGCCGTCGAACAAGGACGCCCGCTGGCCGAGATGCGCATGATGGACCTGCCGATGTGCATCGACACGCTGCGCTACTTCGCCGGCTGGGCCGACAAGCTCGAGGGCCGCACGATTCCGACTGATGGCTTCATGGGCCGCCCGACGCTCAGCTACACGCGCCGGGCGCCGGTGGGCGTCGCCGGTCAGATCATCCCGTGGAACGCGCCGCTGATGATCGCCGTGTGGAAACTTGCACCGGCGCTCGCGGCCGGCTGCCCGGTGGTCATCAAGCCGTCGGAGGACACGCCGCTGGCGCTGTCCCGGCTCGGCGAACTCGTCTGCGAAGCCGGCCTGCCCGCCGGTGTCGTGAACATCGTCCACGGCGTCGGTTCGGAAGTCGGCGCCGCGCTGGTCGCGCACCCGCTCGTGAGCAAGATCAGCTTCACCGGCAGCACCGAAGTCGGCCGTGCGATCGCGGGCGCTGCGGCCAGGACCTTCAAGCGCGTCACGCTCGAACTCGGTGGCAAGGCCGCGCAGATCGTGTTCGCGGATGCCGATCTCGACCGCGCGATCCCGTCGCTGATGGCCGGCATGTTCGCGAACCAGGGGCAGACGTGCGCGGCCGGCTCGCGCGTGCTCGCGCACCGCTCGATCGCCGGTGCACTCGAAGAGCGCCTCGCCGACGCCGCCCGCGCGATCCGCGTCGGTCCGCCGTCGGAGCCCGGCGTGCAAATGGGCGCGCTCATCAACCCGCGCCACCTCGCGCGCGTGCGTGCGCACGTCGAAGGCGCGCTCGCCGAAGGCGCGATCCTGCTCGCCGGCGACGAACAGGTGCCGCCGCGCGGCTGCTTCATGCGCCCGACGATTCTCGGCGGCGTGCATCCGGACATGCGGATCGCCCGTGAAGAAGTGTTCGGCCCGGTCGGCATGGTCATGCCGTTCGACACCGAGGACGACGCGGTCCGCATCGCCAACGACACGCCGTTCGGCCTGTCCGCGTCGGTCTGGACGCAGGACGTCGGCACCGCGCACCGCGTCGCCGAGCGGCTCGACGTCGGCGCCGTCGCGATCAATGCATGGAGCCCGATCGACGCACGCCTGCCGTGGGGCGGCACCAAGCAGAGCGGGATCGGCCGCGACCTGTCGAAGGCCGCGCTCGATTCGTACCTCGAGGAAAAGATCATCACCGCAGCTCTGTGATCCCGCGGCGCACGTCGCGCCGCACTGTGTTCAAGCACTTCGTGAGAGAACCACCATGGACTACCAAAAGCGACAAAAGCGATTCTGGCACCCGATGAGCTCGGCGGCCGCCGGCCATACGACCCCCACCGTGATCATCGAGCGCGGCGACGGCAACTACGTGTACGACGTCGAGGGCCACCGCATGCTCGACGGCGTCGGCGGGCTGTGGAACGTCAACGTCGGCCACAACCGGCCGGAAGTGAAGGCCGCGATCGCCCGTCAGATGGACGAGCTTTCCTACTACCAGACCTTCGACGGCGTCGCCCATCCGCGCGTGTACGACCTGGCCGACCGCCTGTGCGCGATGTTCGCGCAAGAGGACATGCAGCGGGTGATGTTCGGCAGCGGCGGTTCCGACGCGGTCGAGACCGCGCTCAAGATGGCGCGCCAGTACTGGGTCGCCGCCGGCGAGCCGTCGCGCACGAAATTCCTGTCGCTGCGCAACGGTTATCACGGCGTGCACGTCGGCGGCACGTCGATCGGCGGCAACGGCGTCTACCATTACAATCACGGTCCGCTGCTGCCCGGCTGCGTGCTGCTCGACACGCCGTGGCTCTATCGCAACCCGTGGAACTGCGACGATCCGCAGCAACTCGTCGAGCATTGCATCCGGCAGCTCGAGGAAACGATCGCGTTCCATGGCCCGCAGACCATCGCCGCGTTCGTCGCGGAACCGGTGCAGGGCGCGGGCGGCCTGATCGTCCCGCCCGCCGACTACTGGGCCCGCGTGCGCGCCGTGTGCGACCGCAACGGCATCCTGCTGATCGCCGACGAGGTGGTCACCGGCTTCGGCCGCACCGGCAGCCTGCTCGGCAGCCGCGGCTGGGGCGTCACCGCCGACATCCTGTGCGTCGCCAAGGGCATTTCCGCCGGCTACGTGCCGCTCGGCGCGACGCTGTACAACGGCCGCATCGCGCAGGCGATCGAACATGGCGCGGGCTTCTCGCACATGGTCATGCACGGCTACACGTACAGCGGCCATCCGCTCGCGTGCGCCGCGTCGCTCGCGGTGCTCGACATCGTCGAAGCCGAGGATCTGCCGGGCAATGCGGCACGGGTGGGCCAGCGCCTGCTCGAGCACCTGCTGCCGCTGAAGGCCGACTTCGAGACCGTCGGCGACGTCCGCGGCAAGGGGCTGATGCTGGCGCTCGATCTCGTGACCGACAAGGCCAGCCGCACGCCGCTCGATCCGGGCAAGGGGTTCGCCGCGCGCGTGGCCGACGCGGCGCGCAAGCGCGGCGTGCTGGTCCGCGCGATCGCCAACAAGGTCGTGATGTCGCCGCCGCTGACGCTCAAGCAGGACGAGGCCGACTTCATCGCGGTGACGCTGCGCGAGGCGCTGCAGGAGTGCTGCGCGGATTCGCGATCGATCGCCTGAGCGCACGGACAACCGGGCGCACGGACTTTTCGTCGAAGGTTCGTGCGCCGCGATCCGGCCTCGGTTCGACGAAGATCGCCGCGGGACGTCGAAGTCGACGATCGGCATCCCGCCTGTCGCAATTTCGCTTTCAAGGAACACAAGCCAAATGGAAAACCAGGCCATTGCATTCACGGTCGAGAAATACCCGCTCGCGCTTCGGCTGCTTCACTGGGTCAGGGCGATCCTGATCGGCGCGCAGCTGTGGACCGGATGGACCATGGTCCGGCTCGACGACAACCTGCCGGCCAAGTTCGACTGGTACTACCCGACCCACAAGGAGTTCGGCGTGCTCACGCTGCTGGTGGTGCTGACGCAGCTGGCGATTCGCTCGATGAAGCCGCTGCCGCCGCTGCCGTCGAGCCTGCCGAGGCTGGACCGGAAGCTCGCCAAGATCGCGCACTACCTGCTGTATGCGCTGGCGATCATCGTGCCGCTGATGGGTTATTCGATGTCCAGCACGTATACGCAAAGCGACGGCGTGCCGTTCTTCTTTTTCCGCGTGCCCGAGCTGCTGCCGAAGAACGACCACTGGTTCGAGGCATTCCAGTGGCTGCACAAGACGCTGGCCTACACGCTGCTTGCGCTCGTCGTCCTGCATATCCTCGCCGCGCTGAAACACCGGTTCTTCGACTCGAACCGCGAAAACGACGTGTTGCGGCGCATGCTGTAACGCCGCTGTAACACGGGGCGGCGATCCCGGCGACGCTCCGCATTCGGGTCGCTCGACCTCGGCGGCCCGGTTTCTTTCATTTCCAATACTTCGTTTTACTAACTACTGACGGACCGTTTCGAGCGTCCGGCGCGCCCGCACGCCATCGAAAACGGCACCGCACGGCCCTACCGGCCCTCACCTGGAGATCGACGATGAAGAAGATGATTGCGGCCGTATCGGCCGCCGGCGCGATGGGCTTCAGCCTGACGGCGCACGCGCAGAGTACCGTGACGCTTTACGGGTTGATCGACGAAGGCATCAATTTCACGAGCAACGCGGGCGGCAGCAAGGCCTACCAGATGGTCAGCGGCGACACCGTCGGCAGCAACTGGGGGCTGAAAGGCACGGAAGACCTAGGCGGCGGGCTGAGGGCGGTGTTCCAGCTCGAGAACGGCTTCAACGCGAGCACGGGCGCGCTCGGCGTGACGTCGCGGATGTTCGGCAGGCAGGCGTACGTCGGGCTCGATTCCGACCGGTTCGGCACGCTCACGTTCGGCCGCCAGTACGATCCCACGCTCGACATGTGGAGCACCTTCACGGCCACCGGAAACTGGCTCGGCGACTTCGGCGCCCACCCGTACGACAACGACAATGCCGACTGGGACTACCGCATCCAGAACAGCGTCAAGTACGTGTCGCCCACGTACGCCGGCTTCAAGGGCGAAGTGCTCTACGGCCTGTCGAACCAGGCGGGCGGCTTTGCCAGAAACCGCGTGTACAGTGCCGCGCTGCAGTACCAGATGGGCGCGTTCTCCGCCGCCGTCGCATACCTGAAGGCGAACAACGGCGGCGCGACCACAGGCGGCGCGTTGTCGAGCGACGATACGGTCTTCAGCGGCCGCTCGCAGCAGACCATCGATGCCGGCGCGTCCTACAAGTTCAGCGACAAGCTGACGCTGTCCGCCGCGTATTCGCACGTCGACGTGTACAGCCCCGAATCGAATATCTACTTCGCGAACCAGCCGGCGGCAGGCTCGCAGAACGCGTGGAAATTCGACAACTTCGAGGTCAACGGCCAGTATTTCTTCCGGCCTGACTTCTGGTTCGGCGCCGCCTATACATACACGCGCGCGCATGTCGCGACGGCGGCCGGCGATGCTTCGCCGAGCTGGCACCAGGTGTCGATGATGCTCGACTACGACCTCAGCAAGCGGACCTCGACCTACATCCAGGGCGCGTACCAGCATGCGACCGGCAACACCGGCACCGACTTCGACTACGCGCACGTGCTCGGCACCGCCGGGCAGTCGTCGGGCCGCAATCAGCTGGCCTTGCGTGTCGGGATGATGCATCGGTTCTGATGGCGGCAACACACGGGCTGGCGCGCGGCATGCGCGGCAGCCCGTGTGTTCTCGAACCGTCAGAACTGATGCCGCACGCCGACGCGAACCGCGGTCTGCGTCGAGCCGGCCGCCGCCCCGCCGAGCGCGGCTTCGACCTGGGCGCCGTAAGCGCTGTCGTGCCCGCGTGCGAACACCGCGTACAGGCCGGTACGCTTCGACAGCGAATAGTCGGCGCTCAGCGTGACCTGGTTGGCCGAGCCGACGTCGCCGCCGCGCTGCTGGTACTGGAAGCCGCCGCCCAGTTGCAACGACGGCGTGAGCGCATAGGTCAGCCCGCCGTCGTAGGTGGTTGCCCGCAGCGGTACGGCGGCGCTGATTCGTACATCCGACACCATGCCGAAGACGCGGAACTGGCCGAGGTTGTAGCCGGCCCCGCCGGAGAAGTTGCGAAGATTGCCGCCGGACGTCACGTCGTGCTGGCCGAAATAAGCGAGCGCGGCGCTGAACGCGCCCTGCGTGTAGGACAGCATCGCGCTCTGCACGCTGCTGCGCGCGACCGTGCCGGGCACGTTGCCGAACCCCCACATGCCGCCGAACGCCACCCCGCCGAAGGTCGGACTCACGTACTTCACCGCATTGTTCACCTGGACGCCCCACACGCGGTTGTCGAGCGCGCCGCCCGCCGACGCATTCGCCGGCAGCCCCCATGCGAGCAGGCCGGCCGGCGTGTTCGCGCCGACCGCGAAGGCCGGCATCAGATCGCCGACGAAATCGAACTGGCGCCCGAGCGTCACGGTGCCCCAGTCGCCGCCGAGCCCGACGTACGCTTGCGAACTGAACGCGGAGCCCGGCACGGTCAGCGCGCCGTCCGACGTCTGGAACTGGCTTTCGAGCCGGAACACGGCGAAGTTGGCGCCGCCGAGATCCTCCCTGCCCGTCAAGCCCCACACGTCATTGCGCGACACGCCCGCCTGCAGCGCGATCTGACGGCCGCCGCGCGGCGCGGACGCCACGTCGCTCGTATAGGTCACGCCGGTGTCCAGCGAACCGTAGAGCGTCACGCTCGATTGCGCGAACGTCGGTGCAACGGCACCGCAGCCGCACAATGCCACCATCCGGAACCACACCTTCATCTTCTTCTCCTCATCAAATTTTCCCGGTCGATGCGCTCATGAACCGACCGGCATGCCGGCGGCACCGATCCGGCATGATTCGTTGCGCCAACATAGGATTCCATATCGATCGACGGCGGCACTAACCACCCTGCCGCCGCCGGCCTGTGTTCCGCACATTCGTTGACGCGTTTCCGGTTGCCGCGTACGCGACTTAAGTTAGACTACGGCCCTGTCGCCGCCGCTGCCGCATTCGTGTCCCGCATTCGTGTCGCAGCCCGGCCGCCCGAACCGCTGCCGATCTTCTCGTTCCATTGCCGCAAGCCGCCTGAATCCCGGATCACGTCATGTCGAGCCTCACCAAAATGCTGTCCATCCTCGACGTCTTCTCTTCGTCCGCGACGTCGATGACGGCCGAGGAGATCGCCGAACACATGGGCTTTTCGCGGACCACGTGCTACCGCTACGTGAAGGAACTGGCCTCCGTCGGCCTGCTCGTCGGCAGCAACGGCCGCTATACGCTCGGCCCGCGCATCATCCATCTCGACTACAACATGCGGCAGTCGGACCCGACGCTCACCGCCGCGAAACCCGTGATCCAGAAACTCGTTCAGGTCACCGGCGGCGATGCGCTCGTGTCGACGCTGTTCGACGAGCAGATCATCAACGTCATGCACGAAACCGGCGCCGAGAACCTGCAGCTGGGCTTCGGGCGCGGCCGCATCATGCCGCTGTTCCAGGGCGCGTCGTCGAAAGTGATCGTGGCCGCGATGTCGCGCGCGCGATTGAAACGCCTGCACGAACGGCACAACGCCGAACTCGGCGAGTTCGCAGCCGACTGGACGCAGTTCTGGCGCGCCTGCCAGCAGATCGCCGACGCCGGGTACTGGATCTCGCGTGGCGAGCTCGACGAAGGCTTCGTCGGCATCGCCGCGCCGATTCGCACCGCCAGCAGCGGCGAAATCAACAGCAGCCTGTCGCTGGTCTTTCGCGCCGAACACTTCGCGCTGTTCGACGAGCATGTGCTCGGCAAGCTCCTGATCGACGCCACCGCTCGGATCGGCGCAGCCACCTGAAGATTTTCGCGGCGTCGCGAACGACGCCGCGCGCGAGCGTCGACGTACACACCGTCAATTCATCTGCGTGATGAATTTGGTGACCAGGTAACCGTCGAACGTCTCCGTGCCTCCCTCGCTGCCGAAGCCGCTGTCCTTCACGCCGCCGAACGGGATCTCCGCCGGCCCCATCCCGAAGTGATTGATGTTGACCATGCCGGCTTCGAGCGTGCGGCCGATCCGGTGCGCGTTGCGCGCCGAAGCGGTGAACGCGTACGACGCGAGACCGAACGGCAAGCGATTCGCCTCGGCGAGCGCATCGTCGAGTTCGTCGAACGGCACGATCCCGACGATCGGGCCGAACGGCTCGTCGTTCATCAGGCGTGTATCGCGCGTCGGGCCCAGCACGACCGTCGGCGCGAAATAATGCCCCGGTCCCGGCCTCGGCAAGCGCGTTCCGCCCGCGGCGATCTCCGCGCCTTTCACCTTTGCATCCGCGACGAATGCGTCGATCTCGGACACGCGTCGCGCATGCGCGAGCGGCCCCATCGTGGTCCCCTCTTCCAGCCCGTAGCCGACGCGGATCGTGCCGACCGCGTTGAGATACGCGGCGACGAACCGTTCGAACACCGGCCGTTGCACGAAAAACCGCGTCGGCGATACGCACACCTGCCCGGCATTGCGAAACTTGTACGCGGCCAGCATCGTCGCGGCGCGTTCGATGTCCGCGTCCGCGCAGACGAGCACCGGCGCGTGCCCGCCCAGCTCCATGGTCATGCGCTTCATGTGCGACGCGGCGAGCGCTGCCAGTTGCTTGCCGACCGGCACCGAACCGGTAAACGAGATCTTGCGCACCAGCGGCGATTCGATCAGCCGCGTCGACACGTCGCCCGGCACGCCCCACACGATATTCAGGCAGCCCGCGGGCAGCCCGGCATCGTGGAAGATGCGCGCGAGCGCGACGATCGCGCTCGGCGATTCCTCGGGCCCTTTCAGCACCAGCGTGCACCCCGACGCCAGCGCGGCCGCGATCTTGTGCATCGCCTGGCTGAACGGGAAATTCCACGGCGAAAACGCCGCGCACACGCCGATCGGTTCCCGCAATACCGTCTGCGCGACGTCCGGAGAACGCGCCGGAATGACGCGACCGTAAGTGCGGCGCCCCTCCTCCGCATGCCATTCGAGCTGTTCGGCGGACGACACGACCTCGGCGACCGCCTCGCGCAGCGGCTTGCCCTGGTCCATCGTGATGTGGCGGCCGATGGCTTCGGCACGTTCGCGCACGAGCGCAGCGGCGCGGCGCAGGATGTCGGAGCGCGCGAGCGGCGACTCGCGCCGCCACGCCGCGAAAGCACGATGCGCGGCGTGCACCGCGGCGTCGATATCGTGCGGCGTCGCATGCGGCAATTCGCCGAGCACGCGGCCGGTTCCCGGATCGAGAACGGGCTGCGTGCGCCGGCCGTCGGCCTGAATGAACCGGCCATCGATATACAGGTGGAGCGGCGCGTAATCGCGTTGCGCGTCAGGCGCCATACGGGAAGTCAGCGGCGTGAACGGAATCAAGACGGATACCTCGGTAGAGACTGCACGATGGGCGCGGACGGTGCGACGATCGCATCACGCGGGCTGGCTCGGCGCACGCAGCAGGCCGCCGATTTCCTGGCGGAGAATCCGGTTTTCCTGCGTGACGAGCAGATGCCGGACCTTGCCGCGAAACGACCTGAACTCAGGATCGGCCATCAGCACGGCGCGGCGCCGTGCACGATCGTCCAGCGAATCGAACGCCCACAGATAGACGAGCTGGTTCAGCGGCCCGACCTCCGTCGCAAAACAACCGACCATCGTGCCGAGCGCCTGCTCCTGCGCGGCGCGCCCGCATTCCGCGTACAGCCGCAGATATTCGGCGACGCCGCCCGGCACCAGCGTATAGGTGCGTTGCTCAACAAACATGTGCTTCCTCCGGTTGTCGCGGCGCGAACGCCTGAAAGGTCGCGCTCACGCGGGCCATCCCCACGGCATCCGTCTGCGCCGCCACGTAGCGGTCGGGGCGCACCACCACGAGCGGGCCGGCGTGCCGGTCGAACCAGGCCGCCAGCGCGTTGTCGACGTCCTCGACGCACGTGCTGCCGTGCGCGCTGCTCACCCGCCCTGCGCGGCCGGTGCCGCTGCGCGAACGGCTGACCTGCACGAACGTCGCGCCCAGCGCCGCCCAGTACGCACGATCGTCGTCGCTCAGGCACGCCTGCGGATCGCATTGCCAGCCGACGATCGAGAACCATGGGCCCAGCACGTCGTCGAGCTTGCGGCGCACGCCGTCGGCCGTTTCGACGTCGGGCTGCGCGATCATCCTGCCGACTGCATCGCCCGGCGCCCCCGGCAGCACGACGCCCCGCGTATAGCTCGGCATCGGCTTGAAGCGCATCTGCAGGATGTAGTCCTTCAGGCCCGGCGCATAGCGCGCGAGCCCGAGAAAACGATCGCGCAGGAACGCGACGAGCCGGTTGGTCGGCATCAGCATCGCGCCGAACGTGTCCGCCAGGTCGATCATCGCCTTCGCGTGGTCGCGCCGCTCCGATTCGTAGCTGCCGATCACGCCGGGATGCAATGTGCCGTTGACGACGCCCGCCAGTTTCCACGCGAGATTGCCCACGTCGCGCAAGCCCGCGTTCAGGCCCTGGCCGACCCACGGCGGCGTCAGGTGGGCGGCATCGCCGACGAGCGCCACGCGGCCGACCACGAAACGTTCGGCGAGGCGCGAATGGTGCGTATAGGTCCGCGCGCGCACGATCTCGATGCGATCGACGTCGTCGACGTACGGCGCGATCAGCGCGCGGATCGATTCCGGCCGCGCGATCGCCTCTTCGTCCTCGTGCGGAAACACGAGAAACTCCCAGCGCCGGAAATTGAACGGCAGATAGATGCAGACGTTCGGGCGGCGCGGGTCGCAGTTCAGCGCCGTGCACGGCTGGTCGAGCCCGGCGTTCTTCACGTCGACCACGACCCATTTGATCGGATGCGTCGTGCCGGCCAGCTTGACGCCCAGCAGCTCGCGCATCGGGCTGCGCCCGCCGTCGGCCGCCACCACGTAGTCGGCCTCGAGCGAGTAGCACTGCCCGTCGGCGCGGCGCACCTGCAACGTGACGCGTTCGTCGTCCTGTTCGACGCCGACCACTTCCTCGCTGGTCCGCAGCGACACGTGCGGATAGCGAGCCAGCCCATCGCGCAGCGTGCGCTCGGCCAGTTGCTGCATGAAGATGTTGCGCCGCCACCAGCCGAATTCGCGCATCGACGGGCGGATGTCGGCGAAGCATTCGCCGTTCGCCTTGAACATGCGCAGCGGCACGTTCTGGATGATGTCGCGGCTCAGCTCGTCGGCGAGGCCGGCGGTCTGGAACATCCGCAATGCTTCGTCGTCGATGCCGACCGCGCGCGGAAACTCGACGATCTGCGGCGCCTTCTCGATGATCGTCGTCGCGACGCCATAAAGACCGAGCAGGTTCGCCATCGCCACGCCGTTCGGCCCCGCGCCGACGATCGCGACCGACGTCCGGTCCGGATTGTTCGCTCTCATGCGTCAGCCTCCCATCCGCCACGCCGGATCGTCGAGACGATCGAGCCAGGTGCGCAATGCGTGGTTGAACGCGGCGGGCTGATCGTCATGCACGTAGTGCGTCGCGCCCGGAATATCGAGCCAGTCGATGCCGGCGCTGGCCGCCATTTCGGCCGCCACTTCCGCGGCCAGGAAATCCGATTCGCCGCCGCGCAACAGCAGCGTCGGCACCTGCAGGTTGAGAACCAGCGGCCACAGATGGACGAGTTGCTCCGGCGTGGCGGCCAGCCGCGCCGCCGCGATCCCGTCGGCGTCGTGCCGCCATACGATCCGCCCCTGCGCCTCCTCTTTCAGCGAGTGCGCGAGGCGCGAATCGAGCGCGGATTCCGCGATGTTCGGCCGCTGGCGTCGCCAGAACGCGCGCGCGTCGCCCCACGACGCGAACGCGTCCGGCGTTTCCTTCAGCTCGCGCTTGATGCGTTCCGAACCCTGCGAACCGGCCGACGCACCGGGGCCCATGTCCTCGATCACGAGACCGGCGAGCCGTTCCGGTTGCGCCGCCGCGTAGACGAACGCATTCGCGCCGCCCATCGAGTGCCCGACCAGCACGAATCGCTGCAAACCGAGCGCGCGCACCAACGCGTCGAGATCGCGCACGTAGGCCGCCGCATAGTAGTCGCGCCGCGGATCCCAGTCGCTCCAGCCGCGCCCGCGCTGGTCGAGCGCGACGACCCGGTAGCGGTCGACCAGCGCGTCGGCGACGGGCTCCCACGTATGCGCATAACTGCGCAAGCCGTGCAGCATCACCACGGCCGGCGCATCGTCGCGCCCCCAGCTCACGTAGTGCAGCCGCAGCCCGTCGCTGTCGATCCATCCATCCTTGACGGATGCCGTATTCATCATGTGCTCCCCGACCCGCATCCGCGCTCAGACCAGACCGTCGCGGCCGACGATCTCGCTCGCCTTCAGGCCGCCGAGCCGCGCGTGCAGGCGGCCGCGCGTCGCGAACGCGAAGATCACCAGCACTTCGTCGTCGTTGGGCGCATCGGGGAACAGGCACGTCACCGTGTCGTAGTGCGAGCGCACGTACAGCGCATCCTTGTGCGCGAGCGGCACGTCGATCACCGTGTTGACCGGGCCGCGCTTGCCGCTCGACGGCACCCACGACTTCCCGCCGCCCAGCGCCGCACGGATCGGCTCCGCGAAGATCGACGTGAGGAACGCGTTGCCGTGTTCGTATTCGCCGGCCGAGCCGACCAGGCAAGCCTTGCCGTAGCTCTCGATCGCACGGCCCGCGGCGAGCGCCTCGATGCGCCGCGCGAACTCCTTGCCGAGCGCCGGCGACGGGCGCACGAGATCGTCGAGGTTTTCGCTGAACCGCCCGGCGTACGGGTTATGGACGGCCGCGGCGATCACGATCTTGCGCAACGGCTCGCCGTCCGCGAGCTGGCCGGATTCGTTCGCGAGCGAATCCTCGATCTGCGTGTACCACTTGCGGATATGAAAGCCTTCGAAATTTGCGATCTTGATCATCAGGAATCCTCTATGAAATATCGGTTGTGCGGGAATGAAACATGGCGCCTCAGTCGAACAGCGGCTCGATCTGCACGGGATCGCTGGGCGCGTTGTACCGGTGCAGCACGCGCTTGCCCTCTTCGTCGTCCGTGACGGTTTCGCAGAAGAATTCGAGGCGGTTGCCGTCCGGGTCCGCGAAATACACGCCGATCCCGACCTTGTGATCGGTGATCTTGACGATCGGCACGTGGCGGCGGATCAGCATGCCGTATAGGCGGCGCAATTCGGTCAGGCCGCCGGCGATCTCGAGGCCGTAATGCTGCAGGCCGATCGTGCCGAGCTCCGCGTCGGACGCCGCGCGAATCAGCGCGATGTCATGGTGCTTCTGGCCGAAGGACATGAACACCCACTGCTCGCCGCGTGCGGTTTCCGTCATGCCGAGCACCTCGGCGTACCAGGTGCTCGAGCGCACGGGGTCGCGCACGAACAGCGACAGGTGGGTGCGCTGCACGCGCGGCGTCGGCAGCGGCAGCCCGCTCGCGTTCGCGCGCTCGGCGTGTTGCTGGATGTCGGACGGGGTCATCGTTCGCTCCGCTCAGTTGGTCGACTGCGCGTGGGCGACGAGCGGCGCTTCGAACGGCGTCCACGCGACGGCCGTGATCTCGCTGAAATCGCGCCATTCCTTGCTCCAGTTCCGGCCGCCGTCGCGCGAACAGAACAGGTGGCCGTACTTGGTGCCCGCATAAACGAGCTCCGGCCGCGCCGCATGCGCGCCGAACGCCCAGAACGTGGAATTCGGCGGCGTCTGCAGATCCGTCTCGTGCCACGCATAGCCGCGATCGGTCGAGCGGTAGATGCGGCTGCGGGTGCCCGGCGTGCCGTCGCCGATCGCCATCAGCAGTTCGCCTTCCGGCTTCGGCAGCTGCACGACCGTGCGCGTGTAGTACAGCCCGTCGAAGCGATCGCGCGACAGCTTGCCGTCCCACGTCTGGCCGTCGTCGTCGCTCACATGCACCGCGTTCACCGTCAGCAGCACGGTGGTCTTCGGCCGGTCCGGCGTGGCCGGCAGCACCGCGATCGCATGAATGTCGCTGTTGCGGATCGCCGTGCCGGGGCCGTCCACGCGCGTCCAGCTCGCGCCGGCATCGCGGCTGCGCCATGCGCCGCCCTCCTCCACGCCGTACCAGACGTTGCGGCTGTCGTCCGGGTCCACGCAGATCGTCAGCAGCCGCGGGCGATTGACGCCGGAGCAAAACTCGGGGAACTCGGGAGCCGTTCTCTCCCAGGTCACGCCCGCGTCGCTCGACTTGTACAGCGCGGCGCGCGACGGTGCCCCGGTGCCCGCATAGAGCACCGCGGGGTTCGCCGGATCGATCGCGATCGACCAGACCGTCTGCCCGTTCAGCAGGTTCTCGGGCCGAAACCAGTGCGCGCCGCCGTCCTCGCTGATGCACAGCCCCGAATCGGCGCCGGCATAGATCCGCGACGGCGTCGCGGGGTCCACCGCGAGCGAGCGCACGATGCCGTCGAACTCGATCGGTTCGGCGAGCCCGAGGCGATGCCAGGTCTTGCCGTCGTCGTTCGAGCGCAGGATGCCTTGCCCCGCCGTGGCGACCAGTACGGTTGCGGTCATGAAATGCTCCTTGTGTCAGAGAAAAATGCCGCGCGTGAGCCCGCCGTCGCAGCCGATCGACTCGCCGGTGATCGAGCCGGATTTCGGCGACGCGAGAAACGCGACGATCCAGCCCATTTCTTCCGGCTGCAGCACGCGCCGGATCGGCGTGACCTTCACGTAGTTGGCCTCGACTTCCGCGGCCGTGAGCCCCTGCTTCTGCGCCTCTTTCTCGTAGAGTTCGTGGATGTGCGGCGTCTCGACGACGCCCGGGTGAATCGCGTTGACCGTGATGCCGAACGGGCCGAGCTGGTCGGACAGCGTCTTGGTCAGGTGCACGATCGCCACGTTGCGCATGCCGGACAGCTGCTTGCTGCCGCGGCCCGTCAGCCCGCCGATATTGACGATCCGGCCGAAGCCGTGGCGCCGCATGTAGGGCGCGGCCGCCTTCGCGCAACGCAGGTAGCCGACCACCTTGATATCGATGTCCTGCAGCAGCCCCTGCGGGTCGGCGTTTTCCAGCTCCGCGCGCACGAGGCCGCCCGGATGCGCGGCGCCGTTCAGCAGGATGTCGAGCCGGCCGAAGCGCTCGACGCTCGCGGCCATCGCCGCTTCGACGGACGCCATGTCGGTCGTGTCCACCGTGACGGGCAGGATCGCGCCGGCCGCGTTGCCCAGCGGCGCGAGCGCCGCGCGAATCTCGGCGGCGGCCGCTTCGAGGTGTTCCATGCGCCGCGCGGCGATGGTGACGTTGACGCCTTCGCGGGCCAGCTCGAGCGCGACCGCCTTGCCGATGCCCATGCTGCCGCCGGTGATGAATGCGGCTTTTCCGTGGAGTTGCAGATCCATAGCGATGAAAGTGAGAGTCGGGATTGAAGGGGAAAGCGGGTTGCGCGATCAGGCCAGGCGCATTTCGATGAGCCGCGGCCCGTCGGTATGCGCGAGCGCGTCGTCGAGCGCTTGCGACAGCGCTTGCGCGGTGCTCGCGCGCTCGGCCGGCACGCCGTAGCCGCGCGACAGCGCGAGCCAGTCGATCGGCGGATCGTCCAGCAGCGTCAGGCGGCTCGCGTGCGGCGTGTCGGCCGGCAGGCCGCTGCGCGCGAGCTCGGTCTGCAGGATGCCGTAGCGCCGGTTCGATGCGATCAGCATCACGATCGGCAAACGCTCGCGCGCCATCGTCCACAGCGCCTGGATCGTGTACTGCGCGCTGCCGTCGGACTGCAGCGCGAACACGCGGCGTTCCGGGCACGCGACGGCGGCGCCGAGCGCCACCGGCAAGCCCTGGCCGATCGCGCCGCCGGTATTCGTGAGGATCGTGTGACGGCGCGCGCGCGCCGACGCGGTCACGAACGGATAACCGCAGGTGCCGCCCTCGATCGAGACGATCGCGTCGTCGGGCAATGCGTTCGCCAGCACGCGACCGACCGCCTGCGGCGTCAGCGGGCCGTCCTCCACCTGCCAACGCTCGACCTGCACGCCGCCGGCGTTCACCGGCGCGCCGATGCGCTCGGCCAGCGCTTCCAGTGCGTCGTCCGCCGCGTCGCCCGGTTCGGCCAGCGTCACGATGTCCTCGGGGCGGGCGAGTTCGCCCGGAATGCCTTCGTAGCCGAAGTAGGTGACGGGCGCGAGCGCGCCCGCCAGCACCACGCGCCGGCCGGCCAGCGCGGCCAGCGCCGGCTCGGGGAAATAAGGCAGGCGGTCGATGTCCGGCAGGCCGCCGCCGCGCTCCGCGCGCGCCGGGAAGGTTTCGCTGAAGCAGGTCGCGCCGGTCGCCGCCGCGATGCGCGCCGCCGCGCGCTGCCCGCGCGCCGACAGTGCGCGGCCGCCCATCAACAGCACCGCGCGATGGCCGCTAAGCAGCAGATCGGCGACCCGCTCGACCCGTGCGCGATCGAACGAAACCGCGGCCGGGCGAACGACGGCGGGCGAAGCCGCGTCGCGCACCTTCGCCGACTGCAGATCGACCGGCAGCACGAGCGTCGCGACGCCGCGCTGCGCGCCCATCGCGGCCGAGATCGCGTCGGCCGTATCGGTCGCGAGATCCGTGTCGCGCGCCACGCTGCGGTACCACACCGACACCGGGCGCGCGAGCGACTCGATGTCGGACGTGAGCGGCGCGTCGTACTTCAGATGGTCGCGGGTGTGATCGCCGACGATGTTCAGGATCGGCGTGCGCGCGCGGCGCGCGTTGTGCAGGTTGGCGACGCCGTTCGCGTGGCCGGGCCCGAGATGCAGCAGCGTCATCGCCGGTTTGCCGGCCATGCGGCCGTAGCCGTCCGCGGCGCCCGTGCAGACGCCCTCGAACAGCCCGAGGATCGAGCGCACGCCCGCCACGGTGTCGAGCGCGCCGACGAACGGCATCTCGGTGGTGCCGGGATTGGCGAAACAGACGTCGAAGCCGGCGTCGCGCGCCGTCTCGAGCACGACGCTCGCGCCGCTTCGTGTTCCGGTATCGGTGTCCAACTGTGGGATGTTCATGCGGCCGCTCGACGGTTTGAATGAAGTGGCGTTGACTTTAATCCCGAAATACGGGATTTGTCAAACATCCAGCTCGAAACCGTCGAACTGATTCGATCCATGTTTACCCGACCAATCTCCGGTATTTCCATGTCATTCGTCCGGATTTCGATTCGACACCCCATCCCTCACGCGAAGTAAATTCCCACCATTCGGAATTCATGGAAAACAACGGTCGCACCGGCGCCGACGGCGGCCGCCCCCGTTGCCGCCCGCCGCGCGTCGCCCGCGACCGCAAAAATTTACGATTGCAAATGCCTCTCATTTGCATTAAATTCCGGCGCGAATGTACTGTTTGGAACACCGACGTCGGCGCGAGGCCATTCGCCCTGCCCGCACGCAGACCACATCAAAGGACGGGGTATGAGCAGGAAGAACTGGGCGGCCGCACCGATGGCCATCGTCGTCGGCACGGCCGGCCTGGGCGCCGCCGATGCGCAGGAGGTATCGCTGCCCGCCATCGAGGTCTCGGGGCAGCGCGCGAGCGCGCCGTTTCGCGCGCCCGAATCGACGAGCGCAACGCGCACCGAGACCGACGTGATGGAGATTCCGTTCGCGGTCAGCAGCGTCGACGCGAAACTGGCCCGGACCGTCGCCGCGACGCGCGGCGAGGACCTGTACGACTGGGTCGCGGGCGTCGCTCGGCAGAACAACTTCGGCGGGCTGTGGGACAACTACGCGGTGCGCGGATTCGCCGGCGACGGCAACACGTCCGGCACCGACTACCTCGTCAACGGCTTCTCGTGGAACCGCGGGATCAGCGTGCCGCGCGACACCGCCAACCTCGAGCGCATGGAAGTGCTCAAGGGGCCCGCGTCCGCGCTGTACGGCCGCGGCGACCCGGGTGGCCTCATCAGCTACACGACCAAGCAGCCGCAGTTCGCGCGCTCGAACACCATCGGCGTGTCGGCCGGCAGCTACGGCGCGTTGCGCGAGACGCTCGATTCGACCGGGCCGGTCACGAAATCGCTCGCGTACCGCTTCGTCGCGATGAACGAGAACAACGGCAGCTTCCGCGATACGGTGTCGAGCAAACGCTACCTGTTCGCACCGTCGTTCACGTGGGACATCGGCGCGGACACGACGCTCCACTACGAGTTCGAAAGCGTGCGCCAGCGCGCGCCGCTCGATCGCGGCGTGGTGGCGGTGGGCGGGCAGCTCGGCGCGATTCCCGCTTCGCGCTTCCTCGGCGAGCCGCGCGACGGCGACTACGACGTGCGCAACACGGGCCACCAGTTCACGCTCGAGCATCGTGTCGATGCGAACTGGTCGATCAATGCCGGCTTCGCGCAGCGCGACACCGACCTGTCCGGCCGCTCGTCCGAAGCGTTCGCGCTGCAACCGGACGGGCGCACGCTGTGGCGCCGCTACCGGCAAGTCGCGTTTCACTCGAACGATCTGCAAGGCCGCCTCGAAACGACCGGCAAGTTCCGCACCGGCGGCATCGGCCACACGCTCGTGATGGGCGTCGATGCGTATCGCTTCAACTACGACCAGTTCGTCGCGCGCTCGACGCCGAGCGCCGCCGCGCCGTATGCGATCGACATCCTCGATTCGGTCTACGGCCAGCCGGCGCCGGCGCTGCGCACCGCGACCAACCTGCTCGAGCGCGACGACGGGCAAGGCGCCTATGCGCAGGACACGCTCGCGTTCGGGCCGCACTGGAAAATCCTCGCCGGGCTGCGCTGGGATCGCTTTCACCAGTCGGTCGAGAACCGCCTGAAGGGCGTGACGAGCAGCCAGTTGCAGACCGCGTTGAGTCCGCGCCTCGGCGTCGTATACGAAATGAGCCCCGCGCTGTCGCTGTATGCGAACACCGCGTATTCGTTCCGGCCGAACAACGGCGCCGATGCCAACGGCCGCGCGTTCGACCCGGAGAAGGGGCACGGCTACGAAGCCGGCGCGAAATGGGCCGGCGAGCGCTGGCTCGCGACGGTCGCGGCGTTCTACGTCAACAAGCGCAACGTGCTGACCGCCGATCCGGCGAATGCCGGCTTCTCGCGCGCGGCCGGCGAGGTGCGCAGCCGCGGCGTCGAATTCGAATGGAACGGCGACCTGGGCCACGGTTTGCGCGGCCTCGTCAACCTTGCGTACGTCGATGCCGAGGTCACGCGCGATGCCGTGCTGACGCCCGGCGCGCGCCTCGTCGACATTCCGAAGCTGAGCGGCAGCGCGCTGCTCATGTACGAAACCGCACTGCCGTTCGCGGACAAGGCCGGCATCGGCGCGGGCGTGATCTATGTCGGGCGCCGCGCCGGCAACACCGCGAACACGCAGGACGGTTTCGAGCTGCCGGCCTATGCGACCGTGCAGTTGAACGGCTACGTGCAGGTCGACAAGCACCTGCGCGCGTCGGTCGTGCTGAACAACCTGTTCAACCGCACGACCTACGTCAGCTCGTACAACAGCCTGTGGGTCACGCCGGGCGCGCCGCGCAGCCTGTTCGCGTCGCTCTCCTACTCGTTCTAGGTCGAATCGGCCGCCCGACGTGCGTCGCGCATCAGGTGCCGAGCGCAGGCACGCGCGAGCCGTACGGCACCAGATCCGCCGGGTTCGAGATCGGCAGCACGAAGCTCGCCGAGTTGGACACGAACGCGCAGATGTACGGCAGCGGGTCGGCGTTCGCGCGGCGTGCAGGCGCGACGACGGCCCGATTACCGAAGTGCTGCGAGAGGACGTCGCCCGGCGCGGGACTGGGCACCACCCCGGCCCATACCCGTTGCATTCGGGAAAGGCGGATGAAAGACCGAAACGATAGACTGCCACCGCATGCAGTCGCACCGATCGCGTCGAGCCGCCGTCGCGCATTCGGCGTATGCATCGCAACACAACCATTACCATCGAGGGCCGCATGCGCCATCTGTCGATCCGACCGCTATTCGCAGCGTTGCTCGCCGTGGCCGCGCTGTTCGGCGCCGCGCAGCCGTCGCACGCATGCGACGTGCCCGCCGCCGTTCGGACGATCGATCCGCCCGGCTACTACGACGATGCCGCCGGCTATGCGCGCGCCGTGAAGCCGATGCGCGATTTCGTGTCGAAGCTCAACACGGCCGCGGACCACGGCGACTGGTCGTGCGCATTGACGCTGCTCGACAGCTGGGCGCAATCGGATGCGCTGATGGGCGCTATCTCCGGTTATCAAGGCTATTACGAGCGCTCGTGGGCCGGCACCGATTTCGCGATGGTGATCCTGCGCATGCCGCGCGGCTTGCGCGAAGCGAACCGCGCGCAATTCAACGCGATCGATCCGTGGCTCGAACGCATCGCGATCGTCACCCGCGATGCGGAAGCGATCAACCACCTGCACAACAACCTCGTGTACTGGGCGGGGCTCGACCTGATCGCCGTCGGCACCGTCACCGGCAACGCGAGCCTGATCGATTCGGGCCTGCTGCGGGTACGCGAAGGGATTCGCGACATCGGCCCGGAGGGCTCGCTCGCGCGCGAAGTCAAGCGCGGCAACCGCGCACTGCACTATCACACCTTTGCGCTGCTGCCGCTCGTGTTCGCGGCGGAGCTCGTGCAACGGCGCAATATCGATCTCTACCGCGAGAACGGCGGCGCGATCGGCCGCCTCGCGAATCTCGTGATCGACGCGGTGGACAATCCCGCGAGCTTCACGAAGATCACGCCGGTCAGGCAGGACCTGTTCCCATGGACCTTCCGCGACGAACTGAGCTGGGTCGAGCCGTACTACGCGCGCTTCGGCGATCGCCGCCTGCCGGCGATCATCGCGGCGCGCCGCCCGTTCAACGAATGGCGGCTCGGCGGCGACGTGACAGCGGCGTGGGGCGTGCCGCTGCCGTAGGAAGCGCCGCGTAACGTCGATGCGCGCGGCGCGCGCTCAGAACCGGTGGCGGATGCCGACGATCGCGAGTTCCTGCGTCGACTTCCCGCCATCGACATAGGCATCCGAAATCACCGCCTGCGCCGCCCCGGCGCCGTTGTTTCCGGATGCGTGCCCGTAGCTCACCGTCGCGTACAGATCCGTGCGCTTGCTGAGCGCGTAGTCGGCGGCGAGCGTGACCTGCTGATACGTGGCCGACGAATCGCCGTGCGATTTCAGGTAGTTGTAACCCGTCTGGAGCAGCAGCGCGGGCGAAGCCTGCCAGGCCACGAACACCGAACCGTTGTTGTAGCGCTCGGCCGCGCCGAACGCCGAGCTTGCATCCGGCAGGTACTCGGCATAGCTGTAATACCCGCCCAACGTGAACGCACCCAACGCATAGGTCGCGCCGGCGCGGGCGATATTCACCGCGCTCGCGGTCGCATACGCGCTGTTCACCGGCGACAGGAAGATCGTGTCGGCGCTGCTCGCGCCGCGCGTCGACCGCACCGCGTTGCCGTTGTCCAGGTGCGCATAACCTGCCGCCACGGTCAGTTGCCCCGCGGTATACGAAAGCGCCGCGTTGTAAGCCTGCCCGGACCCGACCGATCCCGCCACGCCGCCGAAGCCGTACATCGCGGCTACCTGCAAGCCGCCCCACGACGGGCTCACCCATTTCACGGCATTGCTGTTGCGCACCGAACCGTCCGCGTTGTCGACGTCCCCTGGCGCGGTGAAATACTCGAGAAAATTGTCGCCCTGCACCGGCAATACCAGATCCTGCAACGTATCCTGCTGACGGCCGGCCGTGACCGTGCCGAATCCGCCCGTCAGCCCGACATAGGCCTTGCGCCCGAACAGCAGCCCGGAACTCATCTTGCCGTTATTCACGTTGAACCCGTTCTGCAGGTTGAACAGTGCGCTCAGGCCGCCGCCCAGATCTTCCTTGCCGCGCATCCCCCACTGGCTGACGGACATCTGCCCCGACTGCAGCTTGACCTGGTTGCTCGCGCCCCCGGTGTTGTGCGTGTACTGAATCGATTCGTCGATGACGCCGTAAAGCGTGACCGAGCTTTGCGCGAACGCGCTGCCGCACATGCCGGCCGCGCATGCGAGTGTGGTCGATGCGATCCATTTCATTTCCCTGCTCTCCCGTCGTTGCGTGGTTAATCGATCCGTGTTCAGCTTGCAGACGTCATTCTTCATTCAATTCGGATTACGAAATTACAATGGCGATACGTATGCATTGATCCGGGGCTATCCGGCGATGAGGCAGTCGCCGGCACTTCCCGCGTTTTTACTGCGCTGCGTGCGCGCGCTGCCTGAACAGGCAGATCAGCTCGCTCGCCACATGCGCGGCCGCGAGCGCGGTAATGTCCGCGTGGTCGTACGCGGGCGCCACCTCGACCACGTCCGCGCCGACGATGTCGATCGACGTGAGCCCGCGGATGATCGACAGTGCCTGGGCCGTCGACAGGCCGCCCGGCACGGGCGTACCGGTGCCCGGCGCAAACGCCGGGTCCAGCCCGTCGACATCGAACGTGAAATAGGCGGGCCGCGTGCCGACGATCTCGACGATCCTGTCGATCGTCGCGCGGCTGCCGTGCTCATGCACCCACGGTGCGTCGAGTACCTGAACGCCCATGAAATCGTCATTCCACGTGCGGATGCCGACCTGCACCGAATGCGCGGGATCGATCAGCCCTTCCCTGATGGCCTTGTAGAACATCGACCCATGGTTGAGACTGTCCGGCCGATCGTCCGGCCAGGTATCGCAGTGCGCATCGAAATGAATCAGCGACAGCGGCTTGCCGTACTTCTCCGCGTGGGCGACGAGCAGCGGATAACTGATGTAGTGATCTCCGCCCAGCGTCAGCATTTTTGCGCCGGCATCCAGTATCGTGCGCGCATGCGCGACGATCGCCTCCTTGACGGTCGAGGGATTATGGACGTCGAGCCAGCAATCGCCGTAGTCGATCACCGCGTAATCGTCGAACGGGTTGATCCCCCACGGGTACGGCAGCAGCACGCCGAGCTGGCTGCTCGCGGCGCGAATCGCGCGCGGGCCGAGCCGCGCGCCCGGGCGGTTGGTCGTCGCGATATCGAGCGGCACCCCGGTCACGGCGAGATCGACGCCGGACAGCTCCTTCGTATACAGGCGCCGCATGAACGATACGACGCCCGCGTACGTGTTTTCCTTCGACGAGCCGTACGGCGATTCGCGGCGGATCGCGCCGTCTCCGCGCATGGCTGGCTGCTTCTGCATGATGCGTGCCCCCTGTCTCGGTCGGACGTCGCGTGAGCGCCCGTGTCAGATACCCAGTGCACAACCGTCCTTGCGATGGTCGGACGCACCGATCAGCGTGCCGGCCTCCCAGT
Organism: Burkholderia sp. BE17; assembly: GCF_009362305.1. Taxonomy (NCBI): domain Bacteria; kingdom Pseudomonadati; phylum Pseudomonadota; class Betaproteobacteria; order Burkholderiales; family Burkholderiaceae; genus Burkholderia; species Burkholderia sp. BE17. The sequence continues at coordinate 140,933 of NZ_WHNU01000004.1, read as the reverse complement.
CGATCCGGATCGCCTGCGCGCCGCCGATCGCCCAGTTCGGTGCAACGAGGTTGAAGCCGCGTTGCGCGAGCGCGTTGCATACCGCCGCCGGCATCGTGCCTTCCACCTCCACCAGATCGGTGCCCGGCCGCGGAAACAGGCGCGGCAAATCCATCGCCGCCTGCATGTCGAGGCCGTAGTCGAGCACCTTCGACAGGAAATGCGCATGCCCCATCGCCTGATAGTGGCCGCCCATCACGCCGAACGTGATCTGCACCTTGCCGTCGCGCGTCACCATGCCCGGGATGATCGTGTGCATCGGTCTTGCGCGCGGCGCGATTGCATTCGGGTGGCCGGATTCGAGCGTGAAACTCTGGCCGCGGTTGTGCAGCATTACGCCCGTCTGCGCAGACATGATGCCGCTGCCGAACGGATGAAACAGCGAATTGATGAAGCTCGCGCAGTTGCGGTCCTTGTCGACCACGCAGATATAGACCGTATCCTTGTGCTCCACCGGTTGCGCGACCGGCGCGCCCACGGCGTGCAGCCCGGCAACACGCGCGCGCAACGAATCGATCGACGCGTCGGACAACAGCGCATCGACATCGATCCGTTGCTGACGCGGATCGGCAAGCTGCGCGTCCCGAAGCGCATATGCGATGCGTGCGGCGTCGATTTCCCGATGCAGGCGCTCGGCGCCGAGCGGATCGTCGGTCGCGTCGACTCCTTCGAGCAGTTTCAGCATCAGCAGCGCAATGACGCCCTGTCCGTTCGGCGGGCATTCGTGCACGTCGTAGCCGCGAAAGCGCGCGGTGATCGGTGTCACGTACTCGCCATGGAACTCGGCGAAATCGGCCATCGTATGCAGGCCGCCCATGCCGCGCAGGCGGGCGACGATATCTTCGGCGACGAATCCCTCATAGAAAACGCGCGGGCCCGATTGCGCGATCGCCTCGAGCGTGCGGGCGAGCAACGGTTGCCGATGCACGCTTCCCGCGCGCGGCGCGCTGCCGGCCACCAGCATCTGCTCGCGGGCCGTGTCGTCCAGCGACAGCAGTTGCGCCTGATGCGCCCAATCCTCGGCCGCGCGCGGCGCGACCGCATAGCCGTTGCGGGCCAGCCTGATCGCGGGCGCGAGCAGCTCGGCGAGCGGCAGCGAGCCATGATCGCGCGCCAGCGTCGCCCACGCGTCGACCGCGCCGGGCACCGTCACCGCATGGGGCGAATGCCGGTCGATCGACGTGACGCCGAGCGCGCGCAGCCGCTCGGCGCTCGCGGCGGCCGGCGCCCAGCCCGACCCGTTGAAACCGACGATATCGTCGGTGCCGCCGCGCGAGTAGAGCGCGAAGCAGTCACCGCCGATGCCGGTCGAGCCGGGCTCGACCACGCATTGCACCGCGCAGGCGGCAATGGCGGCGTCCATCGCATTGCCGCCCGCTTCCAGGATCCGGACGGCAGCCAGCGTCGACGCGGGATGCGACGTCGCGGCCATCCCTTCGGTGGACATCACGAGCGAGCGGCCCGGTTGTTCGAAATTCCTCATCGTTTCCTCCCGGTTCAGCGCGTGGCCAGCGAACGGCGCCATTCGAACGTATCGTCGAGCGCCTTTCTCGATGCATCGAACAACTGATCGATTTCGTCGTGCGTGATGATCAGCGGCGGACAGAAATTGAACGCATCGCCGAGTGCGCGCGTGATCACGCCGTGCGTCAACGCCCGCTCGCCGGCATGCGCGGCCACGCCGTCGGCCGGCGGGAACGGCGCTTTCGTCGTCTTGTCCGCGACCAGCTCGACCGCCGCGAGCAGCCCGGCGCCGCGCGCCTCGCCCACGAGCGGATGCGTGCCGAGATCGGCCACGCGCTGCTGGAAATGCGGTATCACGCCGCGCACGTGTTCGAGAATGCCGTCTTCGTCGTAGATCCGCAGCGTCTCGAGCGCGACGGCCGCGCAAACCGGATGGCCGCTGTATGTGAAGCCATGGCCGAAGGTGCCGATCTTCTCGCTTTCGGACACGAGCCCGCGGTAGATCGCGTCGTTGACCATCAGCGCGGAGATCGGCAGGTAACCCGCCGACAGCTGCTTGGCCACGACGATCATGTCGGGCTGCATGCCGAACGTTTCGGAGCCGAACATGTTGCCGGTGCGGCCGAAACCGCAAATGACCTCGTCGGCCACCAGCAGGATGTCGTAGCGCTTCAGCACACGCTGGATCTTTTCCATGTAGGTGGCCGGCGGAACGATCACGCCACCCGACGCCATGATCGGCTCGGCGAAAAACGCGGCGATCGTGTCCGGCCCTTCCGCGAGGATCAGTCGTTCCAGCGACTCGGCGCAGCGCGTCGCGAACTGTTCCTCCGATTCGCCGGGCTGCGCATGACGGTAGTAGTGCGGACAGTCGGTATGCAGGATGCGATCGATCGGCAGGTCGAAGTCGCGGTGATTGTTCGGCAAGCCGGTCAGGCTCGCGGATGCGATCGTCACGCCGTGATAGGCGCGGGTGCGTGCAATGATCTTTTTCTTGTGCGGCCGGCCGAGTGCGTTGTTGTAATACCAGATCAGCTTCACTGCCGTGTCGTTGGCTTCGGAACCCGAGTTCGCGAAGAACACCTTCGACATCGGTACGGGCGCCATCGAGATCAGTTTCTCGGCCAGCAGGATCGACGGCTCCGACGATTTGTGGCCGAACGCGTGATAGAACGGCAGCTTGCGCATCTGCCTGTCCGCCGCATCGGCCAGCCGCTCTTCGCTGAAGCCCAGCGACGCGCAGAACAATCCGCTCAGCGCCTCGATATAGCGGTTCCCTTCCGTGTCGTACACGTAAACGCCTTCGCCGCGCTCGATCACCATCGGCCCGACATCGCGATGGCGGCTCAGGTTCGTGTACGGGTGAAGGACGTGGTCGATGTCGTTCTGCTTCAGATTTTGCATGAGAGCCATCCTGGTTTCGTCTCTTCCGTGGTTGTGTCGTCGTAGGCGAAACAGCCGCCGGCACGCGTCATTTCAGCCCGCCGGACAGGAACTTCTGCAGCCGGCCGCTTCTCGGCGTCTTCAATATGTCGCGCGGGTGGCCTTCCTCTTCCACGACGCCCTGGTGCAGGAACATCACGTGGTTCGACACCTCGCGCGCGAAGCCCATTTCATGCGTGACGACGATCATCGTGCGTCCTTCTTGCGCAAGATCGCGCATCACCTTGAGCACGTCGCCGACCAGTTCCGGATCGAGCGCCGAGGTCGGTTCGTCGAACAGCAATGCATCGGGCTCCATCGCGAGCGCACGTGCAATCGCGACACGCTGCTGCTGCCCGCCGGACAGGTGCGCCGGATACGCGTGCGCAAAGCGCGTCATGCCGACCTGCTCGAGATAGCGTTCCGCCCGATCGCGGGCCTCGGACCGGCAGACCTTCAGTACGTGCAGCGGTGCCTCCATGACGTTCTGCAGCACCGTCATGTGCGCCCACAGATTGAAATGCTGGAACACCATCGCGAGCCGGGTTCGCATCCTGCGCAATTGCGCGGGATCGGAGATTCGGATCCGGCCATTGCGGTCGACGGAGGTCCTCACCTCGCCGCCGCCGAGCGATACGCGGCCCGACGTAGGCGATTCGAGAAAATTGATGCAGCGAAGCAGCGTGCTCTTGCCCGATCCGGACGACCCGATCACGCTGATCACGTCGCCCTGCTTCGCAGCCAGCGACACGCCTTTCAACACTTCGTTGTCGCCGTAGTGTTTATGGAGATTCTCGACAGACAATGCATTCATGTGACGTGGCTCTAGGATTTGGCAGGCGTGGACAGCGGCAGCGGCCGCAGGTGAACGAGAAAGCGTCGTTCGGCGGCCCTGATCACGAGCGTGACGATGCCGGTCAGCGCGAAATAGACGGTTCCGACGGAAATGAACGCCTCGAACGGCGCGTAGTAGTTCGCGTAGAAATCCCGTGCGGCGCCCGTCAGGTCGATCAGCGTGATCGCACTGACCAGCGACGTGCCGTGCAGCATCAGGATGACTTCGTTGCTGTACGCGGGAAGGAAACGGCGCAGCGCCGACGGCAGCAGGATGCGGCGCCACGCGGTCGAGCGCGACATGCCGTAGGCCTGCGCGGCTTCGATTTCGCCGTACGCGGTCGCCCTGATCGCGCCGGCAAGGATCTCGACGGTGTACGCGCAGGTATTCGCCGTCAGCGCGATCATCGCGCAGCCGAACGGGTCGCGCAGCAGCGACAGCACCGGATTGCCGCGCTGCCACGCGTCCTGCACCCACTGGAACTGGCCGAATCCGTAATAGACGATCATCAGTTGCGCGAGCAACGGCGTGCCGCGCATGAACCACGTGTATGCCGCCACCGGGCCGCTCGCGAACCGGTTCGGCGACACGCGCAGCACCGCCAGCGGAATCGCGAGCATCAGGCCGAGCGCCAGCGAACCGACCGTCAACCGGACCGTGACCCACAGGCCGCCGGCGTATGCGCCAAGCAGCGGGGCCAGTTGTTCGTAGCTCATCCGTGCAGCCTCCCCTCGCGCATGCCGCGGTTCAGGCGCACGCGCGTCCGCGCGAGGAAGGCCGTCGATCCCGACGTCACCAGCAGATAGACCGCGCACGCCGCCAGGTAGAACGTCATCGGCGCCTGCGTCGTGCGGCCTGCCTGGTCCGAGATGAACATCACGTCGTGCAGGCCGATCAACGACGCGATCGCCGTGGTCTTGAGCAGCACCAGCCAGTTGTTGACTGCCGCGGGCAGCGCGAGGCGCACCATCTGCGGAAACAGGATGCGGCGGAACGCCAGCCAGCCGGAGAAGCCGTATGCGCGCGCCGCCTCCATCTGGCCGCGCGGCACGCCGAGAATCGCGCCGCGGAACGTCTCCGTGTAGTACGCACCGAAAATGAAGCCGATCGTCAGCACGGCGGTCGCGAACGCGTCGACGTCCGGCGCATGAAGCCCGAATGCGGCCGACAGCCGATTCAGCATGATCTGGCCGCCGTAGAACACCAGCAGCATCATCACAAACTCCGGCACGCCGCGAATCAGCGTGGTGTACGCCGCGGCCACCGACACCAGCACGCGCGAACCCGACAGCTTGGCCATCGCGCCCGCCATGCCGACGCAAACGGCCAGCACGACGGACAGCACGGCAAGCAGGATCGTCATCTCGGCACCGCGTAACAGCGCAGGCAGATATCGCTGCAAATCGGACATAACGTTCCCTTCGTCCCGTGTGAGGATTGCGTGCATCGGAGAAGCCGGCGGCGCTCGCGCACGCCGGCGCCGACCCGATCAATAGATGTCGAAGTCGAAGTACTTCTTCTCGATGGCCTGATACACGCCGTTGGCGCGAATCGCCGTGATCGCCTGGTTCAGTTGCTGCCGAAGATCGTCGTCGGTCTTGCGCACGGGAATGCCGTAACCCTCGCCGAGCAGCGTTTTCTCTTCCGGCGTCGCGCCGACGACGGGGGCGCCGACGAACTTGAAATTGGCGCCTTCCGGTTTCGTCAGGAACGCGGAATATGCGGAGGTCGCGTCCTGCAGCGCGGCATCGATGCGCCCCGAACGCAGGTCGAGATACACCTCGTCCTGGGTCGGATAACGCACCAGCTGCACGCCGTTCTGCACCCAGTACGCGCTCGCGTACTTGTCCGCCAGCGTGCCGCGCTGAACGCCGAGCCGCTTGCCCTTGAGCTCCGCCGGCGTCGCATCCTTGATCGGGCTGTTCTTCGCGACGACCAGCCGGCGCGGCGTGTTGTAGTACTTGTCGGTGAACGCCACCTTCTGCTTGCGCTCGGCCGTGATCGCCATCGATGCGACGATCGCGTCGACCTTGTCCGCCATCAGCGCGGGAATCAGGCCGTCCCAGCCGACCTGCACCAGCGTGCAGTTGGCGTGCATCTGCGCGCACAGCGCATGAATGATGTCGATGTCGAAGCCCACCGGCGTGCCGTCCGGCTGCATCGACGAAAACGGCGGATACGCGCCTTCGTAGCCGATCCGGATGTCCTTCCACGCCTTCGCGTGAACTTGCGCGGCCGCCAGTGCGACGGCGATGAGCAGCAGGAACTTCGTCAAGCCTCGTTTCATATCGATACCCCAGTACAGATCCCGTTGAAAATGACTACGCGTTCGTATTGCGCAATGCTCATATGAAACATCCTACGGACACCTTATTTATCGGCGCGGAGTGGCATCGCCGCACCTTTCGCTCGTTGGTCAGCTATCGGCCGTCATCCAGTCGCGCAACGCAGGCACGGTTGCTTCGATGTGCTCGCGCACCGCCGCCTCGAGCGCCGCCGGATCGCCGGCCCGGATGGCGCTGATCAGCGCCATGTGGTCGTCGCGCGACGTCCTCGGCTTGTAGGCCAGTTCCAGCCAGAGACGCATGTGCGGCTCCACCACCGTGTGCAGCCCGGCGATCTGCGTGATCAGGCGCTGGCGCCCGCACAGCTGGCACAGGTACTCGTGAAAGCTGCGATGCGCGGTCACCCATTGCTGGCCGTCCGGTTCCGCGCGCTCCATCGCATCGATCAGCCGCGTCAGTTCGTCGATGTGTTCCGACGTGATCTTCGGCAACGCCATGCGTGCGGCAAGCCCTTCGAGCACGCCGCGCATGCCGAACACCACCTCCATCTCGTTCACGTCGAGCCCGCGCACGACCGCGCCGCGATTCGGCCGGATCACGACCAGCCCTTCGCTCGCGAGCCGGCGGAACGCTTCGCGCACCGGCATCCGGCTCGTATTGATTTCGGCCGCGATGTCCTCGGGAATCAGGCGATCGCCCGCCTTGTACGTGCCCATCCGGATGCGGTAGAGCACGTACGCGTAGGCCTCTTCCTCGGCCGTGGCGGGAAACTGCGGGTGCAGCGAAGGCGTATATGCGTCCATGTTCGTGCATTGCCCTTTTTCGCGAGGCGACAGAAACCGCCGGCGAAGCGCACGCATGCCGGATTCGCATGCAGGAGCTCGCGGGTTACCGTCGCGCCTCAATCGAAAGCATTATGTAATAGTGGATATTTGTATCTATGGCTGCACTATACGTCGCCATAAATAATGTCGAATATGGGTTAACCCTTGGATTTGAAATGCGCCAACGGCGCGAGCGGGTCATGCGTGCGGACTGCCGTCCGCAGCGGATGCGTGCGGCCGATGCGGACGACGCGGACGATCGAGAGCGCGCTCCGCGGACATCGCAGCGGGCCTCGACACGTATCGTGCAGAGGCCCGCTGCAGCCGCGATGGCGCGACGATCGATCAGGTGGACGAAGTACCGTACAGAATGCCGTGGCCGCTGTTGCGCGACACGTAGCACTGGATGTGCTGGACTCACGGGATTGATCGGACAACAACGCGTGCGGACCGGCGCGAGCAACCGAATCACACGCCGCACGGACGGCGCCTCCGCCGCACCTCTCGCGCGTCAGCGCGCCGCGACAGGCGCGACCGCGCGCATCGCGTCGCCGCATCGCTCCGCGCGCTCGACGACACGCGCCAGCCGAATGATGTCGGTCAGCGCGAAATCGTTCGCGTCGGGCCGCGGCTGGTTGCGCTCGTCCGCGATGCGCATCGCGAACGCGAGCGCTTCGGAACGATCGCGCAGCAGCGAGCGCAGCGCGTCCGCGATGACACGGCGGTCGCGCGGATCGCGCAGGCCGAGCACCGGCGCGTGGTCGTGTTCGACGTCCGGCTTCGCGAGCGGCGCGGCCGCCAGCGCCGAGATACCGGGCATGGGAACCGGGTTCCGTTTCATGTCGTCCTCTCGTTGACCGGCGGCCGAGCGCCGCGTCACCGCCGGTTCGAGCGCGACACCACGTCGATCCACACCGCCAGCACCAGCACCGCGCCCTTGACGATCATCTGCCAGTACGCGTCGACGTCCAGCATCGACATGCCGTTGTCGAGGCTCGCCATCACGAGCGCGCCGATCAGCGCGCCATACACGGTGCCCGAGCCGCCGCGCATCGACGTGCCGCCGATGAAGCACGCGGCAATCGCGTCGAGTTCGCCCATCGAGCCCGCGGACGGCGAGCCGGCCGCGAGCCGCGCGGTGTTCACGATGCCGGCGAACGCGCACATCAGCCCCATCAGCGCGAAGATCGCGAGTTTCACGCGATCGGTATCGACGCCCGACAGCCGCGTCGCCTCGAGATTCGAGCCGACCGCGTAGATGCGCCGGCCGAACACGGTCTGCGTCGCGATCCACGAGAAGATGCCGAGCAGCGCGAGCAGCAGCAGCACCGGCACCGGAATGCCGCCGTAGCGATCGAGCGTCGCGACGAACGCGAGCAGCACCGCGCCCGCGCCCGCGATCTTCACGACGTCCTGCCACAGCGGCGCGACCGCGAGCCGGTAGCGGCGCCGCGTGCCGCGCTGCCGCACGACCAGCAGCACGACGAGCGCGAACAGCAGCAGCGCGAGGCCGTCGCCGGCCACGCGCGGCAGATAGCCCTGCCCGAGGAACACGATGCCATCCGACACCGGCGCGACCGTCGAGCCGCCCGTCACGCCGAGCAGGATCCCGCGAAACGCGAGCATCCCGCCCAGCCCGACGATGAACGACGGCACGCGCCGGTAGGTCGACCACCAGCCGTTGAAGAGCCCGATCAGCACGCCGAGCGCGAGCACGGCCGGCACCGTCGCGGCGACCGGCCAGTGGCGGTTCACGTCGAGGATCGCCGCGACGCCGCCGAGCAGCCCGAGCAGCGAACCGACCGACAGGTCGATCTCGCCCGCGATGATCACGAACACCATCCCGCACGCGAGCATGCCGGTGATCGACATCTGCCGCAGCAAGTTCGACACGTTGCGCGGCGTGACGAACGCGCCGTCGGTCAGCACCGAGAAAAACGCCCAGATCGCGACGACCGCGAACAGCAGCGCGAGGATCTTGTAGCGCACGAAGACCTGGCGAAGCGGACGGCCAGTTGGACGGCCGGTTGAACGGCCGCGCGCGTCGGCGTCCGGCGCCGCCGGAGTAGAGGAAGAAAGTTCGGAATTCATGTCGCACTCGATACGGTGGGTTCGGTCGGACGCCGCGCGGGCTTCAGTGCGGCGCCGAGGATCTGTTCCTGCGTGAGGCCGTCGTTGACGAAATCGCCGCGCAGCTCGCCTTCGCCGATCACCAGCACGCGGTCGGCGAGCCCGAGCACCTCGGGCATTTCCGACGACACGACGATCAGCGCGACGCCGCGCTTCGCGAGGGCGAACACGAGCCGGTAGATCTCGGCCTTCGCGCCCACGTCGACGCCGCGCGTCGGCTCGTCGAGAATCAGCACTTGCGGCTCGGCCAGCAGCATCTTGGCGAGCACGGCCTTCTGCTGGTTGCCGCCGGACAGGCTCGAGATCGGCAGGAACGGGTGCGCGGCGCGCACCGACAGCCGCTGCATCTCGGTGCGGATCGCGTCCAGCTCCGCGGCCGCGTCGATCCGCCCACGCGTCGCGAAGCGCCGCAGCACCGCCAGCGTGATGTTGTGGCCGACGCCGAGCTGCGGCACGATGCCGTGGCGCTTGCGATCCTCGGGCACCATCGCGATGCCGGCGCGAATCGCGTCGGCAGGCGAGCGGATCGTGAGCGGCCGGCCGTTCATCAGCACGGTCGCCGTGCACGGGCCCGGATACGCGCCGAAGATCGCCTGCATCAGCTCGGTGCGGCCCGCGCCGACGAGCCCGGCGACGCCGAGGATCTCGCCGCGCCGCACGCTGAACGATACGTCGTCGACCCGCTTGCGGCGCGTGTTCGTCACGTCGCGGCAGGTCACGTGGCGCGCTTCCAGCACGACGTCGCCGATCTCGTGCGGCTCGCGCGGATACAGGTCGCGGATCTCGCGGCCGACCATCATCGCGATGATCCGGTCGGTGGTCAGCGCGCGCATCGGCTCGGTCGCGACATGGCGGCCGTCGCGAATCACGGTCACCGTGTCGCACACCGCTTCGACCTCGTCGAGCTTGTGCGAGATATACACGCACGCGACGCCGCGGCGCTTCAGGTCGCGCACGATGTCGAGCAGGATGCGCGTTTCGGAAGCGCTCAGCGACGACGAAGGCTCGTCGAGGATCAGCAGTTTCGCGCGCTTGTTCAGCGCCTTCGCGATCTCGATCAGTTGCTGGTGGCCGCCGCCATAGTTCATCACCGGCTGCGCGACGTTGATCGAGTCGATCCGCAGCTCGTGCAGCAGCTCCTCGGCACGCTGGACCATCGCCGCGTAGTGCATGCGGCCGCCCGGCAGCGTGATCTCGTTGCCGAGGAAGATGTTCTCGGCCACCGACAGCTCGGGCACGAGCATCAGTTCCTGATGGATGATCACGATGCCCGCGCGCTCGGTGTCGCGCACGCCGGACGCGACGAGCGGCGCGCCTTCCCAGCGGATCTCGCCGTCCCACGTGCCGTGCGGATAGACACCCGACAGCACCTTCATCAGCGTCGATTTGCCCGCGCCGTTCTCGCCGCACAGCCCCACGCACTCGCCCGGCCTCACCGTCAGGTCGATGCCGTCGAGCGCCTTTACTCCGTCGAAATCCTTGACGATGCCGCGCATCGTCAGCAAGGGTTCGGTCATTCGCTCATGCCTCGCAGTATGCGCGCGGACGCACCGGTGGGCCGTCCGCGCGCCGCGCCGTTACTGGCTCGCCAGCTGCGCCTGGGTATAGAAGCCGTCCTTCACGACGATGTCGACGTTGCGCTTGGTCAACAGCGTCGGCTGCAGCAGCACCGTGTCGACCTTCTTCTTGCCGTTGTCGTACTGCGAGTTGAACGCGGGTTTCGTGCCCTTCGCCAGATCCACCGCGAGCTTCGCCGCTTCGCTCGCAATCAGCTTGAGCGGCTTGTAGACGGTCATCGTCTGCGTGCCTGCGATCACGCGCTTGACCGCCGCGAGGTCCGCATCCTGCCCGGACACCGGCACCTTGCCGGCCAGATGCTGCGCGGCGAGCGCCTGGATCGCGCCGCCCGCGGTGCCGTCGTTCGACGCGACGATCGCGTCGATCTTGTTGTTGTTCGCGGTCAGCGCATCCTCGACGATCCGCAGCGCGGTCGACGCGCTCCACTCGGGCACCCACTGTTGGCCGACCACCTTGATGTCGCCGCGATCGATCGCCGGCTTCAGCACCTTCAGCTGTCCTTCGCGCAGCATCTTCGCGTTGTTGTCGGTCGGCGCGCCGCCGAGCAGGAAATAGTTGCCCTTCGGCTTCGCGTCGTAGACACCCTGCGCTTGCAGCTCGCCCACCTTCTGGTTGTCGAACGAGATGTACGCATCGACGTCGGCGTCGAGAATCAGCCGGTCGTACGACACCACCTTGATGCCCGCCTTGCGCGCTTCGGCGACGACGTTGCCGAGCGTCTTCGAATTGAACGGCACGATCACGATCACGTCCACGCCGCGCGAGATCAGGTTCTCGATCTGCGAGATCTGCCGCGCCTCGCTCGCGTCCGCGGACTGCACGGACACCTTCGCACCGAGCTGCGTGGCGGCGGCCACGAAATAGTCGCGGTCGCGCGACCAGCGCTCGACGCGCAGGTCGTCGATGCAGAAGCCGATTTCCGGCTTGTCCTTGCTCGCATGCGCGAGCGGCGCGCCAAGCGTGAGAGCCGCCAACGTGGCGGCGCCTGCCAGCGCACTCAATACGGTACGACGCGTTACGGATTTCATGTCTCCACTCCTCTTTATTGGACAACCCCACGAACGCCGGGCGGCCGCCGAAACGTGCCGCCCTTTGTCTGGCCACCACACGGCACGGCGTTATGCGGTATGACCCGCGCCTGCCGAAAACACCGGTTCGAGTGCGCGATACAGCGCGCGAAACGTCGGCCGCCGCGCGTCGCGATACCACGCGTGGCGCGCCATGTCGGGCTCGCGCACGGCCACCACCGGCGGCTGCGGGCACACCGCGTCGAGCGGTGCATCCGGTTCGAGCGCGAGATGCGCGAGCCGCGCGGCGCCGAGCGCCGGGCCGACTTCGCCGCCCGCGCGCAACGTCAGCGCGCGGCCGCTCAGGTCGGCGAGCATCTGCGTCCAGTACGCGCTGCGCGAGCCGCCGCCGATCACCGTGATGCCGTCGGGCGCGAGCCCGGCCGCATGCAGCGCGTCGATCCCGTCGAGCAGCGCGAAGCCGACGCCCTCGAGCGTCGCGTTCGCGAGATCCGCGCGCTGCGTGTCGGGCATCAGCCCGTAGAACACGCCCTTCGCATTCACGTCGTTGTGCGGCGTGCGCTCGCCGCTCAGATAAGGCAGGAACCACGGGCGCTCCGCGCGCGCGTTCGCCTCGGCGTCGGCGAGCAGCGCGGCCACGCCGTCGTAGCCGGCCAGCTGCGCGGTGAAATCGATGCAGCCGGCCGCATTCAGCATCACCGACATCAGGTGCCAGGTATGCGGCAATGCATGACAGAAGCTGTGAACCGCCGATTCCGGATTCGCGCGAAAACCGTCCGACACCGCGAAATAAACACCCGACGTGCCGAGCGACAGCAGCGCATCGCCGGGCCGCACGATGCCGACGCCCACCGCGCCGGCCGCGTTGTCGCCGCCGCCCGCCACGACCGGGATCTCGCGCAGCCCCAGCGTGCGTGCGATGGCCGGCAGCAGCGTGCCGGTGATGCGGTTGCCCTCGAACACGGCGGGCATCTGTTCGCGCGACAGCCCGCATGCGGCAAGCAGCGTGTCGTCGTAATCGCGCTTCGCGACATCGAGCCACAGCGTGCCGGCCGCATCCGACGGATCGGTCGCGAACACGCCGGTCAGCCGGTAGCGCAGATAATCCTTCGGCAACAGCACGTGTGCGATCCGCGCGAACACATCCGGCTCGTGACGGCGCACCCACAGCAGCTTCGGTGCGGTAAAGCCCGGCATCGCGAGGTTGCCGGCGACGGCGCGCAGCACGGGCGCGAGCCGCTCGAGCTCCGCGCATTCGGCATCCGCGCGGCCGTCGTTCCACAGGATCGCGGGGCGCAGCACGTCGCCGTGCGCATCGAGCAGCGTCGCGCCGTGCATCTGCCCGGTCAGGCCGAGCGCGCCGATGTCGTGCGGATCGATGCCGGCCGCACGCGCGTCGGCGACGAGCGCCGCCAGCGCGCCGCATGCCGCATCCCACCAGTCGAGCGGCGCCTGTTCCGACCAGCGCGGCCGCGGCCGGCTCACCGACAGCGGCCGGCTCGCGCTGGCCCGCACCGCACCGTCGCGGTCGAGCAGCACGGCCTTCACGCCCGACGTGCCAAGATCGAGTCCGATATACATGGCGTCAGCGCAGCCCGTAGATCGCCTGGTTCACGATGTTCTCGAGCCGTTCCTGCGCGCCGCTCGCATGCCGCGGGTTCACGCCGCGCGCGAGCGCGTCGGCGGCGAGCGACTCCAGCGTGTAGGCACCTGACAGGATCTCGCGACCGAAAGCGCTGTCCCACTGCGCGTAGCGCTGGCGGCGGAGTGAGTCGAGCCGGTCGTTGCCGACCAGCACGGCCGCGCGCTCGAGCGCGAGCGCGAGCACGTCGATCGCGCCGACATGGCCGTAGAACAGGTCTTCCGGATCGACGCTCTGGCGCCGCACCTTCGCGTCGAAGTTCATGCCGCCGGTGGTAAAGCCGCCGTGGCGCAGGATCTCGTAGAACGCGAGCGTCAGTTCCTCGACGCTGTTCGGAAACTGGTCGGTGTCCCAGCCGTTCTGCGCATCGCCGCGATTCGCGTCGACGCTGCCGAACACGCCGAGCGCGAACGCGTTCGCGATCTCGTGATGGAACGAATGGCCGGCGAGCGTCGCATGGTTCGCCTCGATATTCACGCGGATTTCGTTCTGCAATCCGTACTGCGTGAGGAAACCGTGCACCGTCGCGACATCGTAGTCGTACTGGTGCTTCGTCGGCTCCTGCGGCTTGGGCTCGATCAGCAACGCCCCTTTGAAGCCGATCCGGTGCTTGTGCTCGACGACCATCGACAGGAAGCGGGCGAACTGCTCGCGCTCGCGCACGAGATCGGTATTGAGCAGCGTCTCGTACCCTTCGCGGCCGCCCCACAGCACGTAGTTCTCGCCGCCGAGCCGATGCGTCGCGTCGAGCGCATGGCGCACCTGGGTGGCCGCCCACGCGAACACGTCGGGGTTCGGGTTGGTCGCCGCGCCCGCCGCGAAGCGCGGATGCGAGAACAGGTTCGCGGTGCCCCACAGCAGCCGGACGCCCGTCGCCTGCTGGCGCTCGCCCAGGTAGTCGGTCATCCGCGCGAAGTTCTCGACGTACTCGTTGAGGCTGTCGCCCTCCGGCGATACGTCGGTGTCGTGGAACGTATAGAACGGCGTGCCGAGCTTCGTGAAGAACTCGAACGCCGCATCCGCCTTCTGGCGCGCGCGCTCGAGCGGGTCGCCCGGCTGCTGCCATGGCCGCTGGAACGCACCCTGGCCGAAGATGTCGTGGCCCGGCCACACGAACGTGTGCCAGTAGCACACCGCGATCCGCAGGTGCTCCTCGAGCGTCTTGCCGAGCACCAGCTTCGTGCGGTCGTAATAGCGGTATGCAAGCGGGTTGTCCGACTGCGGACCTTCGTAGCGAATCGCGGGAATATGTTCGAAATACGACATGGCGTCTCCGTCCGGTTTCTTGTTGCAGTGCGGCGCGCATCGCGTTGGCGTGCGGGCCGAATTCGATCTGGCTGGATCGTGCCCGCGCGCCCCGTCGCCCGCAATTGCGAAATTGCGCAGCACGCTTAACGTTTCTTGCCAGCGCGCTGCGCACGGCACGCGTTCCGTCCTACAATCGCCGGACAGCAGGCAAACCAGACAGCCGCGCGGCCCGGCCCGCGCGCCCGGAGACAACGGCGCGACGCCCCGTACGGCGCGCGCTTCGAGACCGAGATGAACCGCGCCCCTTCCACCCAGACGCCGCACCGCATCGCGCTGCTGTTCAACGCCAACAAGGTCTACGACCGCGAGATCATCAGCGGCATCGGCCAGTACCTGCGCTCGACGCGCGTGGTATGGGACCTGTTCCTCGAAGACGATTTCCGCTGCCGGCTCGCCGGCATCGAGCGCTTCGACGGCGACGGCATCATTGCGGATTTCGACGATCCGGCCGTCGCCGATGCGCTCGCCGGCTCGCCGCTGCCGATCGTCGCGCTCGGTTCGTCGTACGAAGATCCGGCGCAGTATCCGGACGGCGTGCCGTATATCGCGACCGACAACGCGAAACTCGTGTCGCTCGCGTACACGCACCTGATCGGCGCCGGGCTGCCGCACTTCGCGATGTACAGCCTGCCCGTCGCGCAGCAGAACCGCTGGGCGCAGCAGCGCGAGCTCGCGTTCGACGGCCTCGCGCGCGCGGACGGCGTCGACGCGCCGATCTACCGCGGGCTGTCGACGAGCGCGTCGGGCTGGAACCACGCGATCGAGCAATTGATCGGCTGGCTGCACGCACTGCCGAAGCCCGTCGGCGTGATCGCGGTGACCGACGCACGCGCGCGGCACCTGCTGCAGGCGTGCCTGATCGCGGGCCTCGCGGTGCCCGAACAGGTCGCGATCATCGGCATCGACAACGACCCGCTCACGCGCACGCTCACGCGCATTCCGCTGTCGTCCGTCATCCAGGGCACCGAGGAAATGGGCCGCACGGCCGCGCACCTGCTGCACCAGATGCTGCGCGGCGCACGTTTTCCGGACCGGCGGATTCTCGTGCCGCCCGTCGGGATCAACGTGCTCGAATCGACCCGCCACCAGCCGCTCGCGAGCCCGCATGTGATGCGCGCCCGCCACTTCATTCGCCAGTATGCGTGCCAGGGCATCAAGACCGAGCAGGTCGCCGACTACGTCGGCGTGTCGCGCTCGCTGCTCGAAGAGCACTTCCGGCGCGAACTGCAGCGCACCGTGCACCAGGAAATCCTGCGCCACAAGCTCGAAGCGGCGCAGGCGCTGCTCGCCGGCCGGCAGGCGTCGAGCGCCGAGGTCGCGATCCGCTGCGGGTTCACGTCGCTCCAGTACATGTACGCGGTGTTCCGGCGCGAGCTGGGCTGCACGCCGCGCGAATACCAGGAACGCGCGATCGCCGCGCACTGAAGCCCGCCGTTCATATCGAATCATCCTATGCACATCGATACCGATTCCTCCCATCTGACACCCGGCGTCGCACGCGTGCCTTCCGAGCCGTGGGGCACGCTGCCCGACGGCGACACGGTGCGGCGCTATACGCTGCGCAACACGCACGGCATGCGCGTCGTCGTCAGCGACCTCGGCGCGACCGTCGTGTCGTGGCTCGCGCCCGACCGCACCGGACGCTTCGCCGATATCGTGCTCGCGCACGACACGCCAGCCGAGTACGTCGAATCGGGCGCGTACCTCGGCGCGACGGTCGGCCGCTGGGCGAACCGGATCGCCGGCGCGCGCTTCACGCTCGACGGGGTCGACTACCTGCTCGATCGCAACGAGAACGGCAATCTGCTGCACGGCGGCGCGAGCGGCTTTCACCGGCAGCGCTGGGAAGTCGTCGACGACTGCGGCGGGCTGACGCTGCGGCTCGATTCGCCGGAAGGCGACGCGGGTTTTCCGGGCAACGTGAGCGTGCAGGTTCGCTACGCGCTCGACGACGACGGCACGCTGACGATCGACTACACCGGCGTCACCGACGCGCCCACGCCGCTCAACCTCACGAATCACAGCTATTTCAACCTCAGCGGCCGCGCGGGCAGCGACGTGCGCGGCCACGTGCTGAGCATCGATGCCGACGCGTTCCTCGAAGTCGACGATGCGCTGATCCCGACCGGCACCGCCGACGTGACCGGCACCGCTTTCGATTTCCGGCATAGCGCGCCGCTCGGCGCGCGCCTCGACTGGCCGCATGCGCAGCTTGCAAGGGCGCGTGGTTTCGATCACTGCTTCGCGCTGCGCGACGGCGCGCGCACGGTCAGGCCCGTCGCCGGCATCTACGATCCCGAAAGCGGCCGCGAATTGATCGTGTCGACCGATCAGCGCGGCCTCCAGCTTTATACCGGCAACTATCTGGACGGCTTGCGCGTGAGGGGTGGCACGCGGTGCGCGCAACACGCCGCGCTGTGCGTCGAAGCCGGCGGCTTTCCGGACCAGGTCAACATGGCCGACCTGCGCGACGACGTCATCCTTCATCCGGGCGCCGTCTATCGTCAAACGACCCTGTACCGGGTAGCCGTTCGCGCGTAACGCGCGCGCCGGCCACCTTCGACAACAAGCACCGGCGGCCAGGCATCGGCCACGTACGTCGTACGTGCCGCTGCCCCGCTGCCCGTCACGGCGCGGCGCGCGTCGTGCGCTCCACTACACGCACTACACGCGCCGCATCGTCGACACCAGCGCCGCGTCCTCGCCGGGCTCGGCCGGCCGCGCGTGCGCGGTGTCGCGCTTCGGCTGCTGCGCGCCGAGCCCCGTGCCGCCCGTGCGCCGCCGCGTTGCGTGCCGCTCGATGACCCGCTGCAGCACGCAGAACACGCACAGCAGCGCGCCGATCACGATCCGCGTCCACCACGAGCTCAACGTGCCGTCGAACGTGATCAGCACCTGGATCGTGCCGAGGATGCCGACGCCGAACACCGAGCCGATCACGTAGCCCACGCCGCCCGTGAGCAGCGTGCCGCCGATCACGGTCGCGGCGATCGCGTCGAGCTCCATCCCCTGCGCCTGCAGCCCGTAGCCCGACAGCACGTACAGCGTGAACACCACGCCGCCGAGTGACGAACACAGCCCGCTTAGTGCATAGACGCCGATTTTCGTGCGCGCGACCGGCAGCCCCATCAGCAGCGCCGAACGCTCGTTGCCGCCGATCGCATATACGTTGCGGCCGAACCGCGTGAAATGCGCGACGTAGATCGCGACGGCCAGCGTCGCGAGCGCGATCAGCGCGCCCGCGCTCAGCGTGCCGCCGCCGACCGGCACGCTGATGCCCGCGATCGCATGGAACGTCGGCTCGTTGATCGTGATCGACTGCGTCGTGATCAGGAAGCACGCGCCACGCGCGAGAAACATCCCGGCCAGCGTGACGATGAACGGCTGCAGCCGGAAATAGTGGATCAGCGCACCCATTGCCGCGCCGTACAGCGCGCCGAACGCGAGCACCAGCGGCACGATCACCCACACGGGCCAGTGCAGCCGCTCGGCGCCTACCGCGCAGACGATCGTTGTCAGCGCAACGACCGAGCCGACCGACAGGTCGATGCCGCCCGACACGATCACGAACGTCATGCCGATCGCGACGATCAGCAGAAACGCGTTGTCGACGAGCAAGCCGGTCAATACCTGCATCGAGAAAAATCCCGTGTACATCACGGATCCGAAGCCGAACAGCGCGGCGAACAGCACGATCGTCACGACGATCGGCAGCGTGCGCGGGTCGGCGAGCCGGCCAAGGAATCGGGTCATCGGGGCGTGGCTCCAGAGGTGGCGCGCGAACGCGCGGAAGGCATCAGCCGCGACGCGTGCCGGACCACGAGCGCGCGCGCCGCGTCCGACTGGATCAGCGTCACGACGATCACGACGACCGCCTTGACGACCAGCGTCGCCTCCGGCGGCACGCCGATCGAATAAGTCGTGTAGGTCAGCGTCTGGATGATCAGCGCGCCGAGCACCGAGCCGGCCAGGCTGAAGCGGCCGCCGAGCAGCGACGTGCCGCCGAGCGTCACCGCGAGGATCGCGTCGAGCTCGAGCAGCAGCCCCGCGTTGTTGCCGTCGGCGCTGCGCACGTTGGAACTCGCGAGGATGCCCGCGACCGCCGACATCACGCCGGAACACAGATACACGCCGAACACGACCGCGCCCGAGCGCAGCCCGACGAGCCGCGTGGCGACCGGGTTCACGCCGATCGCGCGGATGAACAGCCCGAGCGCCGTGCGGTTCACCAGCAGCGCGGTCGCGGCGATCGTCGCGATCGCGATCCACACCGAGCACGGCACCGTCGCCAGATAACCGCCGCCGAGCGCGAGGTAGCCGGGTACGCCGATCGGAATGATCTGGCCGCCCGTCAGCAGTTGCGCGACGCCGCGGCCGGCCACCATCAGGATCAGCGTCGCGATGATCGGCTGCATCCCGACGAACGCGACGAGCAGGCCGTTCCACGCGCCCGCGAGCAACCCGACGCCGAGCGCGGCGGCCAGCGCCGTGCCGACCCGCGACGGATCGGCCTCGAGCACGATCGCCGCGGCCGCACCGGCGATCGCGACGATCGCGCCGACGGAGATGTCGATCCCGCGCGTCGCGATCACCAGCGTCATGCCGAGCGACACGATCACGAGCGGCGCCGCACGGTTCAGGATGTCGATCGGCGCGCCGAACAGGTGGCCGTCGAGCAGCGCGATCGACAGGAAGCCCGGACGATGCGCGACGTCGAGCGCGAACAGCAGCGCAAGCGTCAGCACCGGCCACGCAAGCGGATGACGAAACAGCGTGCGCACACGCATCATGACTGGCCTCCCGCGATCAGCCGGTAAACCTGCTCCTCGGACGCGTCGGCGCCGCTCAGTTCGGCGACCTTGCGCCGGTCGCGCAGCACCGCGATCCGGTGGCTCACGCGCACCACTTCGCCGATCTCCGACGAGATGAACAGGATCGCGAGTCCGGTCGCGCACAGCGCGAGCACGCGCTCCATGATGTCGAATTTCGCGGCGACGTCGATGCCGCGCGTCGGCTCGTCGAGGATCAGCAGCTTCGGGTCCGTCGCGAGCCAGCGCGCGAGCAGCACCTTCTGCTGGTTGCCGCCCGACAGCAGCCCGATCGGCTGCTCCGCGTCGCGCGCCTTGATGCCGAGCCGCGCGATATACGTGTCGGCGATCTCGCGCTGGCGCGCGCGCCCGATCAGCCGCCACCAGCCGCGCCGCGCCTGCAGCGCAAGGATGATGTTCTCGCGGATCGACAGCGCGGCGACGATGCCCTCCTTCTTGCGGTCTTCCGGGCAATACGCGATCCCGTGCCGGACCGCATCGTGCGGCGAAGCCAGCCGCTTGCGTGTGCCGTCGATCTCGATCGCGCCGGTGTCGGTGCGCTCCGCCGCGAACGCGAGCTGCGCGGTTTCGGTGCGCCCCGAGCCGAGCAGCCCGGCCAGCCCGACGATTTCGCCGGGCCGCACGTCGAGATCGAGCGGGCTCATCATCCCGCGCCGGCCGACCTGCTGCATCGACAGGAACGGCGCGGCCGCGCCGGCCGCGCGCTCGACCGAGGCGGCGCCCGCCTGCAGCGTGTCGGACATCCGTTCGCGGCCGGTCATCTTCGCGACCAGCACGTCGACCGGCAGGTCGCGCGCCAGATACTCGCCCTCGCGCTCGCCGTTGCGCATCACGGTGATCCGGTCGGACACCGCATAGGTCTGCTCAAGGAAATGCGTGACGAACAGGATCGCGATGCCCGACGCCTTCAGCCGGCGCAGCACGTCGAACAGCCGCGCGACCTCGCCGTCGTCGAGGCTCGACGTCGGCTCGTCGAGAATCAGCACGCGCGCATCGACCGACACGGCACGCGCGATCGCGACCATCTGCTGCACGGCGATCGGATACGCGTCGAGCGAGCGCGTGACGTCGAGCGACAGGTCGAGTTCGGCCAGCGCGGCGCGCGAGCGCGCATGGATCGTGTTCCAGTCGATCGCGCCGCGCCGCATCGGCTGCCGGCCCGCGAAGATGTTCTCGGCGACCGACAGGTTCGCGCACAGGTTCACTTCCTGGTAAAGCGTCTGGATCCCGGCCGCCTCGGCTTCGCGCGGCGCGGCGAAGCGCACGGGCTCGCCGCCGACGCGAATCTCGCCCGCGTCGTGCGCATGCACGCCGGTAAGCACGTTGATCAGCGTCGACTTGCCCGCGCCGTTCTGGCCCATCAGCGCGTGGATCTCGCCCGGAAACAGCCGGAAGTTCACGCGCTGCAGCGCGCTGACGCCCGGAAACGACTTGTCGATGCCGATCATCTCGACCACCGGCGGACTCGTCATGAACCCTCCCTCGAAGCGGTTGCCGGACGACGGCATGTCACGCCGCCGTCCGCGCGCACCATGTCAGTATTTGCGGGTCGGCAACACCTGCGCCGCGACGCTCATCGGGAACACCGTCTCGTTCGTCACGATGCGCTTGGGCAGCGACTTGCCGGCAGCGACGTCCTTCACCGCGCTCATCAGCTGCGGGCCGAGCAGCGGGCTGCATTCGACGTCGACGTTGATCTTGCCGGCGATCATCGCCTGGAAGCCGCCCTTCGTCGCATCGAACGACACGACGGCCACGTCCTTGCCGGGCTTGATCCCGGCCTCTTCCATCGCCTGGATCGCGCCGAGCGCCATGTCGTCGTTGTGCGCGTAGACGACGTTGATCTGCTTGCCGTAGGTCTTCGCGAACGCTTCCATCACCTGCTTGCCGCCGGCGAGCGTGAAGTCGCCGCTCTGCGATGCGATCACCTTGAACTTCGGATTGCTTTTGATCACTTCGAGCAGGCCCGCGCGGCGATCGTTGGCCGGCGCCGAGCCGACCGTGCCCTGCAGCTCGACGATGTTGATCGGGCCCGCGTCGTTCTTGTAGCGCTCTTCCATCCAGTGGCCGGCGCGCCGCCCTTCCTCGAGGAAGTCCGAGCCGATCATCGTCACGTACAGCGACGGATCCTTCACGTCGATCCCGCGGTCGGTCAGGATCACCGGGATGTGCGCGGCCTTCGCCTCGGTCAGCACCGGCTCCCAGCCCGATTCGACGACCGGCGAGAACGCGATCACGTCGACCTTCTGCGCGATGAACGAACGGATCGCGCGGATCTGGTTCTCCTGCTTCTGCTGCGCGTCCGAGAATTTCAGGTTGATGCCGGCGTCCTTCGCCGCGCCCTTCACCGACACGGTGTTCGCGGTGCGCCACGCGCTTTCCGCGCCGACCTGCGAGAACCCGAGCGTGATCGGCTTTTGCTGCGCGAATGCGCCGGGCGCCAGTACCGTCGCCGCGGCGACGATCGCACCGGCCGCCAGCTTCCTGATGAATGTCATGGTCCGTCTCCGATGATGTCGTTGTATGCCGCGGCGCTGTTCTGTTTCTGCTTGGCGCGCGCGGTTCAGGGCTGTGCCGGGCAGCGTGTCCGGCCGGCCCGGCCCGGTATGCATGCCCCGGATCAGTCTAGGAACAAGTCCGATAACCTTCCAATGAAATCTTGGATTGAGGCGATATCGGAATCGGCATACGTATAAACACCTAAGCGTGCGGAGGTGCCTGGCGTGGTGCCGGCGTCGGGCCAGCCGAGTCGTTTCGAAGGCGTGAAGGTGTGAAGGCCCGCGCATTCGGGCAATGCGTCGGCTGCGCAAGGGTTGACGACACAGGCAGCGGCGGACGACGCGTCGCCCCGAAATCGGGAACCATGACGGCCGTCGCCTCGGCGCTCGACAAAACTCAGTTCCGGCGGACCACCGCCTTCCTGTCAGTCTCGCCGTTCGAATTAGACGCGACGCCGGCAGCATGCCCCCGCGCATCACCATTCACCCGCGTCGGGTTCAACTCGCGCAACACACTGGCGCGCCCGCCGTCGTCATCGGGCAGTTGCGGCATCCCGCGCGCAAACGCCGGCGCGACCGCCGCCGCGAGCAGCGCGGCGATCGCCAGTCGGGAAAGGAACTTCATCGCCCGACTCCCGGCTTACTGCGCGCTGACGGTCGGCACGGACGCCGACGCGGTTACGGTGCCTTGCTCGCCGTGCGCGATCGCATACAGCTCGCGATTGCGCGCGATCGTCCGCGTGCTCGGCGGATAGTCCCAGTTCGACGTGGGCACGGTGCCGTCGCGCTGCGCCTGCACCAGATCGGCGATCACGTCGGCGCGGGTCGGGCCCGACGAAGTCTGTGCGAAAGCGGCGACCGGCGTGCCGATTGCGAGTGCGAGCAGCGCGGCGGCTGCGATCAGTCTGCGATTCATGATGAAACTCCCCAGAACGGTTCGATGAAGACGCATCGTCGATGCGCCGCCGGCGGGACCGCGGATGCGATTCGCCGCCTGACACGTTCATTCTGGTGATCGCGGCCGGCGCGACGCTGACCGCCGAATGACAATTCTGAAATCTGCGGCGCCGCACGCAGATAACAGCTTCGTAATCTTCGAGTCAGGGCCGGGTCAACGCGGCATCGTCAGACTGCGCGCTCGTCGCATCGCATGCGGCGCCCCTGCCCTGCTTCGAGGAAAACATCATGTGGATCGTCCGGCTGGCATTGCGCAGGCCCTATACGTTCGTCGTGCTCGCGCTGCTGATCTTCATCGCGGGACCGCTCGGCCTCGTGGGCCTCTACGTCCGGCTGAAGCTCGAGGAAACGCCGGCGTTCACGAAGGAAACCGAAGCACGCGAGGCGGACGAGCGCGCGCGGCCGAAGCAAGGCTTCGCGACGCTGCTCGTCGAACAATGGAAGCCGCTGCTGCAATGCGTCGGCCTCGTGCTGATCTTCAACGTGACCGACTACATGGCGCTGTCGTACCTGCCGAGCTACCTGTCGGCAACGCTGCACTTGCGCGAATCGCACAGCCTGTTCATGGTGCTGCTCGTGATGGTGCTGATGATGCCGATGACGCTGTACGCGGGGCACCTGTCGGACAAGGTCGGCCGCAAGCCGGTGATGATGGCCGGCTGCGTGGGCCTGCTCGTGCTGTCGGTGCCGGCGCTGATGCTGATCCGCACCGGCGGCATGCTGCCCGTGTTCGGCGGGATGCTGATCTACGGCACGTTGCTGTCGACGTTCACGGGCGTGATGCCGTCGGCGCTGCCGGCACTGTTCCCGACGCGGATCCGCTACGGCGCGCTCGCGATCGGCTTCAACGTGTCGGTGTCGCTGTTCGGTGGCACGACGCCGCTCGTCACCGCATGGCTGGTCGATCGCACCGGCGACCTGATAATGCCCGCGTACTACCTGATGGGCGCGTCGTTCATCGGCATCGTGTCGGTGCTCGCGCTGCGCGAGACCGCGCGCCAGCCGCTGCCGGGGTCCGGGCCGTGCGTGTCGAGCCCCGTGCGGAAGCGCTGGCCCTGGTTCGCCGCGGTGCCGAAGAAGCCAGCGCGCAGGGCAGGAAGTTCACGCCGGTCGGCGAGCGCGCGTGACGCGCTTCGCCAGGGCGCGACGCCGCGCGGTAGGTGCCGCCGGCGTCGCCCACGCGTGCTTCAGTTCGACGGCAACCGTTGCCCGTCGAACCAGTCGAGCAGCGCGCGCGTGACGAACGCGGGATTTTCCAGGTTCGAGATGTGGCCGGCGTCCGGCACCAGCGCATGCGCGCAACCGATCACGCCCGCCATCTTCACGGTTTCCGACGGCGGGCGCGCCATGTCGCCCGCGCCGCACATCAGCAGCGTGCGTTCGGCGTCCAGCCCCGCCAGCGCCGACAGCGTGTCGGGCCGGCCGAAGATCAACCGGCCGAGCGGGACGATCGATTGCCGCAGCCGGTCGGCGGGCAGGTTCGCCAGCGCGTCGCGAAACGCGGTCGGCACCGGGTCCGCCAGATTCACGTCCGGCCGGAAGAACAGCGGCACGATCGCGTCGAGCAGCGGCGGCGCGATGCGGCCCGCGGCGGCGATCGCATCGAGCATGCCGAAATAGCGCAGGCGCGTCGCGTCGGGCTCGGCTTCCAGCGACGCATCCATCAGCACGAGCGAGCGCACGCGCTGCGGTTCGCGCAACGCGAGCCGCGCGCCCCACATGCCGCCGACGCTGAGGCCGACGACCGCACATCGTTCGATCTCCAGCGCGTCGAGCAGCGCGCTCGCGTGCGCGGCGAGATCGTCGAGCGTCTGCGTGCCTTCAGGCAATGCGCCGGATGCGCCATGCCCCCACAGGTCCGGCACGATCACGCGATACTTGCGCGACAGCGCGTCGATCTGCGGCGCCCACATCGCCGCGTCCCACAGATAGCTAAATCCGGTGCCGCGATCCTGGTAATGCAGGGTACTGCCTTGACGTCCTCGCCTCCCTAAATGGGAGGTGATTCCCACACCTGGCGATGCACGTCCGCATCGGAGAATGTTCAATGCAGCGTTGATATCGCGATCATGCTCGACACCACAGTTGCTGCACTTCCACTCCCTTATTCTCAGTCCCGCGATACCTTTCGGCCGCGTCGTGCTGGCTTTCGACCCGCACGCCGAACAGGACTGGGTAGAACCGCTTTCGTCGACTTCCTCGAACGTGGCTCCGTGCGCGATCGCTTTGTAACGGAGCCTATTTCGGAAGGACGACCAGGACGCGTCGTAGACGCTTTTCGCCATCCTGGTTCTGGCGAGCTTGGCGGCCGACACATTGCCGACCGCGATGTAGTCGAACCGCCGCACCAGATCGAGCGCGAGCTTGTGCTGGAAATCGGCGCGGGCATTCGCCACCTTGGCGTGCAGCTTCGCGATATGCCGCTTGTGCTTTCGTGCCCGCTGCGCCTTCGCCAGCTTTTCAGCCGCACGTCGACCGCATCGGTCGCTGGGCAGCTTCTCGCCGGTCGAAAGTGTGACGAAGTCTTTCAGGCCGAGATCGATGCCGACACCAGAGCGGATCGGGCGCGCCTGAACATCGGGTATCTCGATCACGATATTCAGGAACCAGTTGCCGCGCGCATCCTGCGCGAAGTTGGTGCCGTCCTTGATCTTGCCGTCGGGCAGCGGGCGACTGCTGAACACGCGGAAGGTGTGGCCGGCGAAGCGGAATGCGTCGCCCTCGCGCTTCAGGTCGCGGCCCTTCAGCGGCACCCAGCCCAGCGACTTCCTGCCGCGATAGCGCAGGTACGGGCGACGGTGCTGGCTGCGCGACTTCGCGTATTGCTCGCACGTTGCATTGACCGTGCCGGAGTGGACGCCGAGTTCCTTGCTGCTGCCGGTCGTCAGCACGTTCAGGCGAACCCCGTCGGCCACTTCTTGCTCCACTTGAGCGCGTGCTTCTGCGTGTCGTTGCAGAAGTTCCAGACGTAGTTCACCGCCCGGCTCTGTTTGTTCAAGAGTCCGTTGAGCGACTTCACCCGGTAGCGATAGACAAGGATCATGCCGGTCATTTTAACGTTGGAATGCCGCTGTCAAACAGCGGCGCTCCTTGTCTCCCCGCCCTGAAGGACGGGGTTTCTCGGAGCATCTGATGAATGGTGTGTGCGGGCATGTCGTCTCCGGATGTCAACACGATCGGCAGCGGCCCGGAAGCGGGCGCCGCGATCCGCAGCGTGCTGCGACGAACGCAAAGCGGCGCATCATCGCACAGGTAGCGGACGTGCGTGTGACGATCCGCATGTCGCCCAGCGACGAAAACGCCGCGCCGTACGCCGCCAGTCAGTTCACCCCGTCGTACGTGACGATCTCCACCCAGTTCGCGCCCTTGCCGACCGGGTATTTGCCGATCTCGTCGAGGCGGCCCGTGCCCGGGTCGATCCGATAGACGGCAAGCGTCGGCGACAGTTGCCCGGCCGCGAGCAGATAGTTGCCCGACGGATCCGTCGAAACATGAGCCATGCTGTCCGCGAGCGGTGCGCGCCCGAGCTCGATCAGGCGTCCGTCGAGCGGGTTGATCGCGAAGCTGACGACGCGGTACCGCGTCGAGCGCAGCGCCGCATAGAGGCGATGATGATCGGGCGACCGCGTCATCGGCATCACGGTGCCGCCGACCGGCACGGTTTCGATCGCGGTCAGCGCGCCGTTCGACGTGTCGACGCCGAAACGGAGATGTCGCGGCTGTCGCCATTCGATACGTACGCATAAGTCGCCGCGTGCGCGAGCGACGCGGCCATCCCGAAGGCGGCTGCCGCAACGGAGCGCCGGAGCGTGTTCTTGTTCATCCGTCTTCAGATGAAGCAAAGGGAACCACACATGCAACTGCGGCGCCGGACAACCTCGGTCGTCCGGCGCCGCGACGGGCGAAGACAGGCGAAGCGCTCGATCAGAACACCGCGTGCCCGCTGATCACGCTCGGCAGCCAGGTCGAAAAGAACGGCATGTACGTAACGATGTTGATCGCACTGAAGATCGCGAGGTAATACGGCCACGCCATCTTCGTGGTCTCGCCGATCGACACGTTGCCGATCGCGCAGCCGACGAACTGCACCGAGCCGATCGGCGGGTGCACGAGGCCGAGCGAGCAGTTCAGCAGCAGCATGATCCCGAACTGCACCGGCCCGACGCCGCACGCCATCGCGATCGGCAGGAACAGCGGCGTCGTGATCAGGATGTGCGCGGCCATGTCGACGAACGTGCCGAGGAACACCTGGATGATGTTGATGTACAGCAGCATCAGCCAAGGCGCTGCGGTCGACTGCTTCAGCAGCCCTTCGATCGCATCCGGGATCTCCAGGTACGACATCTGGAAGCGCAGCATGTTGGACACCGCGATCAGCAGCAGCACGACACCCGTCGTGCGCGCCGCATGCGACAGCGCGCGGCGCAGCTTCGCGACCGTCAGCGTGCGGTAGACGATCGCGGTCAGCACGAGCGAGTACACGACGGCGATCGCGGCCGCTTCGGTCGCGGTCGCAATCCCCTTCGCGACGCACACGAGGATGATCGCGATCACCATCAGCCCGGGCACCGCGCCGACGAAGCTGCGCAGCACCGCATACCAGCCGGGAAACGCGGGCAGCGCGGACGAGCCGTCCGCACGGCGCGGATAGCCGTGACGCACGGCCTGCCAGTACGCGGCCGCGAGCACGAAGCCCATCACCCACAGCACGGGCAGCAGCCCCGAGAACAGCAGGTCGCCGATCGACACGCCGCCCACCGGCTGGCCGTGCAGCATCCCCGTGATCCCCTGCGCGGCGAACGCGTAGATGATCATGTTGGTCGACGTCGGCATCAACGCGCCGGCGAGCGATGCATGCGTCGTCACGTTGACCGCGTACGCGGCGCTGTAGCCTTCGCGCTTCATCAGCGGGATCACCACGCCGCCCATCGCCGACGTATCGGCGGTCGGCGAGCCCGACACGCCGCCGAACAGCGTGCACGCGACGACGTTCGCCATCCCGAGGCCGCCGCGGAAATGGCCGACGGTTGCCTGCGCGAAGCGCAGGATCCGGTCCGCGATGCCGCCGTGCAGCATCAGTTCGCCGGAGAAAATGAAGAACGGCACCGCGAGGAACGAGAACGCGTTCATCCCCGAAATCATTGCCTGCATCGCGGTCGCGATCGGCAGGCCTTCGACCATATAGGTCAGCACGCAGGCTATCCCGAGCGCGAACGACACGGGCACGCCGAGCACGAGGAAAATCAGAAAACTGACGGACAGGATCGCGAGTTCCATGGCGTTATTGTCCCGACGAAGAACGACGAAGCGCGAGCAGGTGCTCGAGCGAGAAGAGGATGATCGCGACCTCCGCGGGCATCGTGATCAGGTAGCGCACGCCTTCTGGAATCCCGATGATCGGAATGCGGTCGCCCATCGTCTCGGCGGCCATGCTGCCGCAGCCGACCATGATCGCGATCGCGAACGCGATCAGGCTCAGGTGCTGGATCGCGACGACCACGGTGCGCGCGTTCGGCGGCAGCCGGCGCACGAGCGAATCGAGGCCGATATGGCCGCCGTCGCGCACCTTCATCGCCGCGCCGAACATCGCGATCACGATCACCAGCAGCAGCGCGATCGGCTCGACGAAATCCGGCGCGTTCTCGAACACGTAGCGCATCACGACCGCGTAGAACACCAGCACCGTGAGCACCGCGAGACAGGCCGACGCGATCACGGCCAGCACGCGGAACAGCACGTCGTTCACGCAGCGCAGGAACGGTGCGGCGTGCGGCCGCGCCGTTCCTGCGCCGTCCGGGGCGGCGGCCGGCGAATCCGCGGCGACCGCGCTGTTCAGGGAAGTGCGACGCGTCACTTGGTCGCCTCGATCTCGTCGACGATCTGCTTCATCTGCGGCGTCTTTTCATACTTCGTCCACAGCGGCTGCATCGCCTTCACGAACGCCGCGCGGTCGATCTGCGCGGCCGGCAGGATCTTCGCGCCGCCCTTCGTCACCGACTGCTGCGCGGACGCCTCGCGCGCGGTCCACAGCTTCTGGTAGTACGGCACCGAATCGGCCGCCGCCTTCCTGATCGCCGCCTGCTCCTGCGGCGACAGCGTGTCCCAGATCTTCTTCGAGAACACCAGCACTTCCGGCGTCATCGCGTGCTGCGTCTGCGAGTAATCGGGCGCCACTTCGTAGTGCTTCGTTTCCTCGTACGACGGCAGGTTGTTTTCCGCCGCGTCGACGAGGCCCGTCTTCAGGCCCGTGTACACCTCGGCGAACGGCATCGGCGTCGGCGTGCCGCCCATCGCCCTGATCTCGTCGACCATCAGGTCGGACGGTTGCACGCGCACCTTCAGCCCCTTCATGTCGGCCGGCGTGCGCACCGGGCGCTTCGCGTAGATCGAGCGCGCGCCGCTCTCGTAGAAGGTCAGCGCGATCATCCCCTTCGCCGTGAACGCATCGAGGATCTTCTGGCCGGCCGGGCCGTACATCGCCTTGCGGAAATGATCGACGTCGCGGAACAGGAACGGGAACGACGGAATCAGCGATTCCGGCACGATCTCGTTGAACGACGCGCCGTTCACGCGTGCCATGTCGATCGCGCCGATCCGGACCTGGTCGACGGTGTCCTTCTCGGAGCCGAGCGCGCTGTTGCCGAACACCTTGATCGAATCCTTGCCGCCCGTCTGCTTCGACAGCTCGTCGCCCATGAACTTGACCGCCATGTTGGTCGGGAAGTTGTCGCCGTGCACGTCCGCCGAGCGGAACACGCGCGCCTGCGCGGACATCGCGAAGCCGGCCAGCAGCGCGACGGCCAGTGCGGTACGGGAACCGGTGAATCGGTGCTTCATGGTGAGTCTCCTTGATGGTCGTTCGTTGTTGTGCGGCGATCCGTCGGCATGCGCGTTCGTCGGCGATGCGCTCCCCTGAACCGCAAAGTCATACGTCGTATGATGTGTTGACGCGAATGTACGTCGGTTAATCGTTTAACTCACTTGGTGCATACCCCTATAAGCGCTGCGGCTAAGGGTTTTAGGCATCAGTCCGGGAATCGCGTTCTCTGTTTTGGTGATTTTCAGAGAAACGTTTTCCGGCAATGGGCCCGCGTTTGAATCGGATGCCCGCGTGGCTGGTTTGCCGACGCCGGAAAGCAATCTTTCGCTTCGGTTGCATTAGTCATAAGATGTCTGACCATGACGCAAGCACACCCGCGCACGGCCAAGAGCACGCGCCGGCACACGATCGTGTGCGGCGGAACTGCGAAGGTTCGGGAAGGAAGCCGTGCAAGCGCGGGCGCTCGAAACGCCCTCGCCACACCTTTACGTCTGCATGACCAGCGACGTCAGTTGCGCCGCGCGCGCCACATCCGTCTTCGCGTAGATCGATTTGATCTGCGCGCGGATCGTGCCGATCGACACGCCGCGCAGCGCCGCGCATTCCTGCGGCGACAGCCCGTCGCAGCACAGCAGCACGGCGAGATCGGCTTCCGCCGACGACAGCCCGTAGAACACGCGCAGCCGCTGCGCGCGGGCCGCCGGCGAACGCAGGTCGGCGGCCGTCATCAGCGCCGCGACGCCGGGCCGTTCATGCAGGAGGCGCGACTGTTCGGGAATCGGCATCAGCGCGAGCGACAACGGTTCGCCCGTCGCACGGCGCAGCAGCAACCCGCCGCGCGCGAACGCGTGCCGCCATTGCACATCGTCGACGCAGCCTTCCGGCGCGAAGCGCCCGTTCACGATCCGCATCGCCGGTTCCGCCGCGATCAGTTGATCGGCCGCGCGATTCGTATAACGCAGTTCGCGTTGTTCGCCGAGCAGGAACACCGGCACCGGAATCGCATCGAGCGCCGATTCCGCGGCGGCCACGCGCGCTTCGAGCTCCCCGATGCGCGCCTGGATCCGCAGCGCGCGGCCGATATGCGCGCCCATGATTTCGATCGTGCGGCGCTGATCGTCGGAAAGACCTTGCGATTCGAGCCCGCCCTGTACGCTGAGGAACGCGCCGCCGCCCTCTTCGCGATGGATGTACAGGCCCGAGATGCTGCCGAGCCCGTAAGGACGCAGGAATTCCTGATAGAACACGCCGTGTGTGCGCTGTTGCGGGGACAGGTGCTTGACGTCCTCGAACCAGCGGCCCGCCGGCCAGTTGCCGGCGACCGGCACGACCGGGTCGTACCGGTAGAACTCGGTGTTGTAGATGTGGTGACACGCGGCGACCCATGACGCGTCGTCGCCGGCCGCCAGCTCGATCGCCGGCACCCCCGCCGCCTCGTCGAACCACAGCAGCGTGGCCATGCGCACGCCGAGCGTCGTTCGCAGCCCGTCCAGCACCGCTTCCCATCGTTGATCGCCCAGTGCCGCAGCGTAGATGTCATCGAACCATGCCGATGGAATCAATCCGTTCCGTTGCATCTGGCTACCCCGCGCCGTGCGTTTTTGTCGAACGTCTTGCGCGCATCTTACTCAACCAGCGGCATTGTTCAAATTACCTGTGCGCATTTGATTCGGAATACCGCGTTTGATACCGTTTCTCGTCAGACGTATCGGCCATTCTTTACAAGCTTTCGATTCCTTTCGGCGCAAAAGATCCGGACTATCGCACTCGGCGGCACCGCTCGGGATTGCAGTGCACGTCCGCGGAACTCATCCCGACGCCGGCTTTTCATCAGGGTCGGCGTATGTCATGATGCAGCGCATGACGATCCGAAACGCGACGACCCACCTGCACCATCACCACGCACGCCCTCTGTTGCGCCGTGGTTCGTTTCGCATCTAGCACTTGAATCGGGAGCTTTCCCGATCAGGACGACAACCAAGGCGCCTGCGGCGCCTTTTTTGTTTTTGGCCGCCCTGAAACCTGCTGCGCCGATCGATCGATAACGTACGGAGTGTTTCCAATGCAACGACCGTGGAAGGAAGTGTCCTTGTCGGACTTGCCGCTCAGGGAGGACCTCAAGTTGCAGCACGCGTACGGGGCGCCGCAACTCGATGTGCCGGTCTGCCTGAACGTCAACGAGAATCCGTATCCGCCGTCGCCGTCGCTCGTCGAGCGCATCGCGACTGCGGTGGCCGACGCGGCGCGACAGGCGAACCGCTATCCCGAACGCGACTTTGCCGAGCTGCGAGCGCATCTGGCCGCCTATCTGACGCACGACACCGGCGTGACGGTCGACGTATCGAGCGTCTGGGCAGCCAACGGCTCGAATGAAGTGATCCAGCAGATTCTGCAGGCGTTCGGCGGCCCGGAGCGCTCGGCGCTGGCCTTTACGCCCGCGTATCCGATGTATGACGAATACTGCCGCACGACCTTCACGCGCCTGCATACGGTGCCGCGCACCGAGGATTTCGCGCTGGATCCGCAGCAGGCGATCGACAGCATCCGCGAGCATCGGCCGAGCGTGGTACTGCTGACGTCGCCGAACAATCCGACCGGGACCGCGCTTCCCGTCGACGATATCCGTGCGATTCTCGACATCGCGCCGGGCGTGGTCGTCGTGGACGAAGCGTATGCGGAGTTCCGGCGCCACGGCGTGCGCAGCGCGGTGACGTTGCTGCCCGACCATCCTCGGCTCGTCGTTACCCGCACGCTGAGCAAGGCGTTCAAGTTCGCGGGCGGCCGCGTCGGGTATTGCGCATGCGCGCCTGCGATCGTCGACGCGCTGAAGCTGGTTCGACTGCCCTATCACCTGTCCGCCTTTACGCAGGCGGCCGCCTGCGCGGCGCTGGTCGCGCGTGACGAGATGCTGTCGCAGGTCGACGCGATCAAGGCCGAGCGCGACGCAACCGTTTGCTGGCTGCGCAGCCAGGGTTTCGCGGTGGCCGATTCGGACGCCAACTTCGTGATGTTCGGCAGGTTTGCCGATCGCCACCGGATCTGGAGCGGACTCCTGCGCCACGGCGTCCTGATTCGCGAGTCCGGCCCGCCGGAATACCTGCGCGTATCCATCGGCACCGCGGCGGAGATGGCCGCGTTTCGCGCGGCGTTGCTTGCGGTGATGGCGGCCGGATAAGCAACGGGTTATGCGGTCGATCGCACGATGGAGGGCCACGTTGTTCGATCACGGCGGTGCGGGTGCGCCGTGCCGCCCACGCCGCCCGGCGCGGCGGCCGGCGCGTGTCGGCGCAATCACCGGCAGCACCGGCGGCGCACCTACCTCATCGCCACGTATCGCAACTCGATCGCGTCGATCTTCGCGAGCACCGCTTCGCTGAGCTGCCTGAGGTGCCGCGGCACATCGGGCGTCGACAGCAGTTCCTCGATCCGCCCTCGCCAGTAACTCGGGTGCCTCACGCGTCCGGCGCCCGACATCGACACGTCTTCAGCGATCGTCTCGCTGTCCAGCAGAGCCACCATTCTCTGGATGTGAGAAAGCTCTCGTTCCACATAGTCTCGTGCCAGCATAATGATTGAAATTCCCCGAAATGCGACATCAGGCCTTCCGTTATCGACGCGCCATCGTGCGACGATGCAAACGACGCACCGCACACGTTGCTCGTCGGCGTACGCAAAGACCGTGTCGGTCAACTGCGTGGACATTCCCGGCGTTCGACACGGAATGGCGACCCTGTCCGCGCGCTCCGGTTACATCCGTCCCCGATGCACTGTTGCCAATCGTAGGCGGACTGACCGGCGCCGGCATCCCCAAAAGTGGGGATGCCGGCCGATATCGGGAAGGTGAGGGTTTCCGGAAATTACCGGGAGTGGAATGGCCGGCGAGCACATGGTCGTGCCGCCTGCGCTACGGCGCGATCGCGCGCGACTTGAACGGCCTGTAGCCGGTGCGCTGCTGTCGGCCGAGTCGGAAACGGGGGTTTCCAGTGTGCACGGACAGATTTCGTTGCGCGTGCAACGGAGAAGCGCAATCGAGTGCGGGGCGACGCGTCACCGAAGCCGTGCGCTCGGGCCCGAACGGCTCTCTGTCACCGCTTCGTCACGCCGCCAGTTCGGGTGACGAAGCATCGGGGCTGTCCGGGTTGAACCGCGTCATGCAGTTCAGGTCGAGCGCACGTATCTGCTCGGTCATGAAGTCGACGAAAATACGAATGCGCGTCGGAAGATGTTGCCGGCTCAGATAGCAGATATAGTGCCCGCGATCGTCCGGCACATGCTTCGCCAGCGCGACGACGAGCTCGTTCGATGCGATATGGTCGCGGATCTGATAACCCGCCATCTGCGCAATGCCCGATCCGTTCAGAACCGCACGCAACACCAGATCCGTATCGTTGAACGTGAGGCGGGACGTCGGCAGGTACTTTTGCAGGCGGCCGTCGACATTGAATTCCCATTCGAGTACGCGACCGCTGGCAAGACGGAAATTGATGCACTCGTGCCGGGCCAGATCCTCCAGACGCTGCGGAAGGCCATGCCTGGCCACATACGACGGCGCCGCGCACAGCGCCATCTGCATCGGAATCAGTTGCCGCGCGATGATGCTGGAGTCCTCGATGCGTCCGTTGCGGAACGAGATGTCGATCCGTTCCGACACCAGGTCGATCGGCCGGTCGTCGAGCAGCAGATCGATGACGATATCGGGGTAGGCCCGCGCAAACGTTTCAAGCAACGGCGCAACGACTTTCCTGCCGAATCCCACCGCCGAGCTGATCCGAATGAGGCCGCGCGGCGGCCCCTGCCGCAGTTCCAGCATGTCGTTCATGGCTTCGACGATCTGCGCGACGCCCTGGTGGCAGTTCTCGAAGAATCGCTGGCCTTCGCAAGTCAGTTCGGTCATGCGCGTGGTCCGCTGGAACAGCCGCGTACTCAACTGCGCTTCCAGCTTCTGGACGTTCCGGCTCACGGCCGGCCGGCCGACGCCGAGACGTTCGGCGGCCTTCGTAAAACTCCCCTCGCTCGCCACTGCGACGAATGCAAGGATGCCCGCGTAGCTTGCACCGAAGCTCGCCGACAGTGCATCGGCGCGACCGGCCAGGTCGCGACGAACGCCATGCTCCGATGTATCCGATTGATTCATTTCCGCTGCCTCCAGACATGCCGCTCATCACGATTGCCCGTCGCTGGCCTGCGCCAGCGAACCGTCACACGTGCGAACGCGAATCAGCTTCTTGCGAGCCACTGGTCGAGACCGATGCGGCCGAGTCGCGCGGGCCCGAGCGGCACCAGCGATTTTTCCTCGACGCGGCCGCCGTAGTAGCGGGCGTCACGATCGGTCACCACGGCGCGCGTGTCGCCGACCGATTTCAGATAGCGTGCGACGATCTCCGCGAACGGCGCGCGATCCGGGCCCGCGATCTCGACCGTGCCGTTCAGCGGCCCGGCAAGCGCGATCTGTGCGAGGAGCGCCGAGACGTCTTCCGCGGCGATCGGCTGAAACAGCCCGTCGCCAACGCGAACCACACCGCCTTCCGTGCCGAAATCCGCAATCCCGCCGATGAACTCCATGAATTGCGTTGCGCGCACGATCGTGTACGGCACGCCCGCTGCTTCGATCGCCTGTTCCTGCGCGACCTTGGCCGCGAAATAGCCGTTCTCCGGCATCCGGTCGCAGCCGACGATCGAAAGCGCGACGTGATGGCGCACGCCTGCGGCCACTTCGGCCTTGCCGAGATTACGCGCTGAAGTACGGAAGAAGTCCAGCACCGCCTGCGGTTCCCAAGATGGTGCATTCGCCACGTCCACGACGACGTCCGCATCGGTCAACGCGTCGGTCAGGCCTTCGCCCGTGATGCTATTGACGCCGGTGCGCGGCGATGCAGCGAGCGCCTGATGGCCCGCTTCGCCCAGCAGCGTGACGACACGCGAGCCGATCAGTCCCGAACCGCCGATGACAACGATCTTCATCGCAAAATCTCCTGACGAAAGGATTTCATTTGAATCCACTGGGCGCGTGACGGACGCCGTCTCCGACGAAGAAGGTCATGCCCGTCACATCGCGTGCCGCAATTGTGGAAGTATCATGTCCTATCGATAAGAGCCAAGAATCGTCGATCAAACTAGTCCATGCCGTTCCCGTCACCCACAAGGCCATGATGTCTGCGTCAACGCCCACCCTGGCCATCGAAATCGACCGGCACCATCAGTTGCCGATCTATCTGCAGATCTGCGAGCGGTTCAGAACCGCGATCGCCGCGGGCCATCTGCGTCCCGGCGATCGCGTGCCCGCGCTGCGCGGCCTGGCGACGCAACTGAACACCGCGCGCGGCACCGTCGAACAGGCTTACACGATCCTGGTCGACGAGGGTTATCTGCAAATGCGCGGCGCGGCAGGCACGTTCGTGTCGCCGTCCCTGCCGATATCGCTGACGGGTTCGCTGCCCGCGCGTGCCGTCGAACCGGCGCAGTGCGCCGCAGACGCCGGTTCGCAACGGGCGCCGGACATGCCGTGCGACAGTCGAGCTCCGCCGCGCCCGCAGCCGATCGCCGTCGCGATGAGCGGCGAGCCGCGCCCGTTGCAACCCGGGCTCCCGGCGCTCGACGCATTTCCGCGCAAGGTATGGCACCGGCTCGTGTCGCTGCGCGCGCGCAGCAGCGACCGCGCGCTGCTCGGCTACCCGAATCCGCTCGGCTACCGGCCGCTGCGCGAGCACATCGCCACCTATCTGACCCTGTCGCGCGGCGTCACCTGCGCGCCGGAACAGGTGTTCATCACCGGCGGCTACCGCGCGACGCTGGAACTCGTGCTGCGCAGCCTCGCGCGTCCGAACGACCGGGTATGGTTCGAGGATCCCGGCTATCTGCTCGCACGCGGCTTTCTGTCCGAGACCGGTGTCCAGCTGGTGCCGGTGCCGGTGGACGCCGAAGGGATCGACGTCGAACGCGGCATGCAGCTGGACGCACGCGCACGCTTCGCGCTGGTGACGCCGTCGCATCAGAGCCCGCTCGGGCATACGCTGTCGCTTGCCCGACGCATCGCCCTGCTGGATTGGGCCGAAAAAGCGTCGGGCTGGATCGTCGAGGACGACTACGACAGCGAGTTTCGCTATCTGGGCCGCCCGCTGCCGGCGTTGAAGAGTCTCGACCGGCGGGATCACGTGATCTATTGCAGCACGTTCAGCAAGGCGATGTATCCCGGCTTGCGGCTTGCGTACGCGGTCGTGCCGGAGCGTGCCGTGGAGCGCGTCGAACGGGTCGCGGGCAGCATGAACGCCGGCTCGCCGACGCTCCTGCAGGCGGCCATGGCGGATTTCATCGAACAGGGGCACTTTGCCCGCCATCTGAAGCGGATGCGCACGCTGTATGGCGAACGACGCACGCTGATCGTGCACGCGTTGCAGCAAGCGTTCGGCGAGCGCTTGATCGTCGAATTGCCCGTCGGCGGCATCCAGTTCGCGGTGCAGTTTCCCGACGGGCCCGACGGCCCGGTCGACGACGTCGCCGTTGCAGCACGCGCCCGCGACGCGGGGCTCGCGATCTTGCCGCTGTCTATCTGGTATGCGAACAGCCGCACGCGGCAAACGCCGCGCGGCCTCATCATCGGATTCGCGAACATCGCCGATGCCGGCGAAGCGCGCCGCCTCGCGCAAACGCTGCGCGCGTGCGTGGATCGCTGAAGCCCGGCACGCGCCGTCGCGCCCGGGGGTACGAGCCCGCAGCCGCGTTTCTCCGGGCCTGCGAGCGGGAGCGGCGCAATGGCCATCATCAAGCGCACCGGCGGCAGCCGGACGCCGTCGGCCCGGATTGGTGTCGAACGGGAAACATCATGTCTCCCTCGGCGGCCATACCGCCGCCACCCGCACTCCTTTAGCATGGGGGCGGCTTTGTCCCGCGGACCAACCAGGAATCGGGCTGCATCACGAGATTGCCGCATTCCTTATATGACCATTCGTTCCATGCCACTTCTCGAAGATGATGTCTGCCCGGGCAGTGCAGCCCGCCTTCGCAAGACGCTTCGACGAATCGACCGACCGGGATCGGAACGCGCGTCCTTGAACTCGAGAATGCATCATGCACGACAAGAAACTGCAAGCTCCCCCGCTTTCCCTCCTCGACCGGTATCGGGGCCGGGACTTCCATCCCCTCTATACGACGACCGTCACGGTTTCCGGCGGCGAGACGGGGCACGGCCGCGCATCCGGCGTCGCACGTTCGGATGACGGCAATCTGGCCGTGGATCTGCGGCTGCCCGCCGAGTTCGGCGGTCCCGGCAACGGCACCAATCCAGAACAACTGTTCGCGGCGGGCTTCGCCGCGTGCTTCCACGGGGCGTTGAACCTGATCGAGAAGCGCGCCGCCTTGGAGATCACCGACACTGTCGTGGAAGTGCAAGTGTCGTTTGGCCGCGATCCGATGGATGGCGGTTATGCACTGGTCATCGACGTGCGGGTCCGGATGCCTGGTGTAGACCGAAGCACTGCGGAAGAGATGGTTCGAACTGCGGAACGCTTGTGCCCGTATGCAAAGATGGCCAGGCAAGGGTCCGTCAATATCGTGACCGTCGTCGACTGACTCGCCGCCCCGCGGGCGGCGGCGGCGGCGGCGCGATTATCTGACGAAGACGCTCATCGCCGCCCGCCTGACCAGCCGCGCATATCGCGACCGATCAGGCGGCGCGAATGCGTCAATCGGACGACGCTTGCGGGTTGCCCGCTGCCAACGCTTCGGTGCGATTCGGCGCCGGCGGGTAGATCCACTGCGTGTTGATCACCTGTTTGCGCGCCTTTCCATCCGCATGCGTCAGCTTGATCTGACGATCCCAGCCTTCCGAGTAAACCGCGCCCCATTCGCCAAGGTCGAGGCAGGTCGCATAGAACGGCTGCCGGTATGCCAGCGTGGCCTCCCCGATCAGATCCGCGGCGACGTTGTGCCCGCCGAATTGCCCCATCACGATCGCGTGTTGACAGGACATCAACGCGTAGTGCCCGTCATCGTCGCTCCGGGCGCGCGCCACATCTCCCGCCACGAACACGTGGGGGGCTTCCGCCACGCGAAGATCGGGCGTCACCTCGACGCGCCCGAGCGGGTCAAGATGCGACGAGACTTGCGCCGTCAGTGAACTCGCACGCATCCCGCCGGCCCAGATCACGGTCATCGCTTCGACATGGGTGCCCGACGCGGTGCGAACGCCGTCAGCCTCGACCGACACGACGCGCGATCCGAGTACGGTCTCGATGCCCAGCGAGTCGAAGGCTTCCGATACGTACGGCCGAGGATTGGGGCCAAGATCGGGACCAATTTCGTCCTGCGCTCCGATCACGACAACACGACTCGCAACGTCGGCGCCAAACCACTCGCGCAGGCGCTTCGGCAATTCGGTGGCGACCTCGATACCCGTAAAACCACAGCCGACAACGGCGACCGTATTGCGTGCCGGAGAATCCGGCAGCTTCGCCAGCGCAGCGAAATGCGCATCGAGCGCTACCGCGTCTTCGATACGATCGACCGAGAACGCATGTTCCGCCAACCCCGGAACCGGCGGTCTGCTCAACGAGCTGCCACTGGTCAGCAGCAACCTGTCATACGCCAGCAAACGCTTTTGTCCGTCGGACAGCGCAACAACGAGCGTCTTCTCGCGAACCGAAATCTCCTCGACACTGCCCTCGACGAAATTCACGCCGACGGCGTCGAGCAGCGGCAGCAGCGGTGCGGCCATCCGTTGCGGCTCGCTTTCGTACAGTCGCGGCCGGATCTGCAATTCGGGTTTCGGGGAGATCAACGTGATTTCCACGTCGCCGCTTCCCACACCGGCCTTGTCAAGCACGCGAGCCGCACCCAGTGCACCCCACACTCCGGCGAAGCCGGCACCCACGATCAAGATTTTCTGCGACATGATTTTTGCCTTCGGTTGGAAAACTGCAAGATCGACGACAGGCACCGAACTCGATGCAACGGGTACCTGCTTCGTTACTCGGCGCTCCTTCACGAGCGCCGCGCGCTGCCGCGCCTTTGGAACAACGTCGGTTCCCCTGCAACCGAAGTCGCGCCTCGACAGCCGGAGCGAAATATCGCGATTGCGGTGTATTCGACGCGAAGCCGAACATGGTCGACATGCCCGTCGCGGGTTCCTCGACGGGACCGCGAACACTCGTGTCCGGCGGAGTCGTTCGCGGCAATGCGCCGCACGAAGTCATCGTAGGTCGGTGCGGCATTGCCCGGTAGACCTGCGATCAGGCTCATGGTGTTGCCTCTTCGGCACCAATCAATCCCGTTCCGCCGAATCAAGCGTCGGGCATCATGCGTAACGGACGATCGTCCGCTCGTACGTCACGAAGACCGAATGCACAGCGCCCACGAAGCGGTCCTGCCACGGTCGGACGGAGTGGGTATTCGCGCGGCTGCGTACGTTGTCAGAAAACCGTATTCATCATAACCTTCAATATCCCGAGGCACAAAAATGCATCTTGGAAAATCGTATAAATTCTCCGAGTTCCTGATCTGGACTCGCTGGAAAATTTACGAACTTCTTATTTGCGGCTCCGTACCGGTTGTGCTTTACAAGTTCTTCTCCTTCACATGGTTATCCGTACCCCTTACGATCGTGGTGATGCTCGGAACGGCAACGTCGTTCATCGTCGGCTTCAAGAACGTTCAAACGTACAACAGGGCAATGGACGCGCTGGACATCTGGACCGACATACTGAGCAAAAGCCGCCGCTGGGGCCAGCTCACGCGGGATCTGGTCGAAGATGAGGCGATTGCCCGGAAACTGGTGTACCGGCACCTCGCCTGGCTGACCGCGTTGCGATACGACCTGCGTCGGCCGCTTGTCTGGGAAAGCACGAGCAAACGCTACAACGCCGAATATCGCCGGTTCTATCGTGTTCCGGAGTGGGAAAAGGATCTCGGCAAGTTATTGCCGGAATATCTGTCTCCGTCCGAAACGGCGCAAGCGCTTTCATCCGCCTCGATCCCGACATTCGTGCTGAGCCTGCAAGGGAGCTCGCTCAGGATGCTTCACCAGGCGGGACACCTGAATTCAAGCTTCTATATGGAACTTCAAAAGCTTGTCGGCGATTTCATCGATCTACAGTCGAAATCGGAACGTTTCAAGAACTTTCCCTATCCACGCCAGTATGCGACGGTCAGCTCGCTGTTCGTGAGGTTCTTCTGCTTTTCCTTCCCGTTCGGATTGCTTCACGAATTCGACAGACTGAATGACGGCGTGAGCGGCTTCATGCACGGCAATATGGTATGGCTGGTCGTGCCGTGCAGCGTCGCGGTATCGTGGATGTACACGTCGCTCGAGCAGGTTGGTGAAAGCACGGAAAATCCGTTCGAGGGCGGCGCAAACGACGTTCCCATTTCGACGATGTGCAGCTCGATCGAGCGCGATCTGAAGCATATTCTCGGAGAACATGCCGGCGATCCGTCGAGCCAGGCGGTCATCGCGCTCTAGGGAATTCGGTGTATCCGGGCCGGCATGTCTCATCGTTGTGCACCGGCCCTCCTGTCGTTGATTGTTGTCGCCGAGACAACACGGTGAGGTCCTGTTCAGGGCTACTGCCGCAACACGACATCGCCTACGCTTGGTCCTGACGGTGGCCGCTCACGCTGCCCGATGCGATCCGGGAAACGACGCGACACCGTAAGAGAGAAACGTGCGAATGCGCGCAGCGAGTCATCACCGCGTTGCGCGATCGCGCGTCATTCACCGCGGCAACGAAAGCCGTGGCGACGAGTGTTACGCAGCACCTCACCAAGCGAGGAACGATCCGTGACAGAAGAAGATATCCGCAACAACGCCTTTGCGATGCCCGTGCACAATCCGGCGTATCCGCGTCCGCCCTTCCGCTTCATCAACCGCGAGTACTTCATCATCTCGTACGAGACGGACATGGACGCGCTTCGGGCCGTCGTCCCCGAGCCCCTGACGGTCGACCACGCAATCGTCCATTACGAGTTCATCCGCATGCCCGACTCGTCGGGGTTCGGCGACTACACGGAAAGCGGCCAGGTGATCTCCGTGCTCGACGAGGACGGCAACCGGGCCAACTTCACGCACGCGATGTATCTGGACGACGAAGGCCCGATCGCGGCTGGACGCGAAATCTGGGGCTTTCCCAAGAAACTGGCTTCGCCGAAGCTTTGCATCGACGGCAAGGACACCCTGCTCGGCACGCTCGACTATGGCACGCAGCGCATCGCCACCGGAACGATGGGCTACAAGTATCGCGCACTCGACACGGCGGCCGAGCGCCGCAAGCTCGCCGATACGCCCAACTATCTGCTCAAGGTGATTCCGCACGTCGATGGCTCGGCGCGCATCTGCGAACTCGTGCGCTTCTTCCTGCGCGATGTCGACGTGATCGGCGCGTGGGAAGGGCCTGCAGCGCTCGAACTGCATCCCCACGCACTCGCATCGGTCGCCGATCTGCCGGTTCGAAAGGTGATCGGCGCACGTCACGTCATTGCGAATCTCACGCTCGGGATCGGCGAAGTGGCTTATGACTATCTCGCCCCTGTCGAGTCGTTGAAACTCGCGGTCAACCAGTAATCTCACGGAGGACGTATGGCAATGAACGACAAGGTTGCACTCGTGACAGGTGCGGCAAGCGGTATCGGCGAAGTGTGCGCGCGCAAGCTCGCGAAAGACGGCGCAACGGTGGTGATCGCGGATCTGAATCTCGCGAACGCTCGAAAGGTCGCCGACGACATCGTTGCCGACGGCGGGAAAGCGCTTGCGGTCGCGATGGACGTAACCAGCGAGGAAGCGGTCGATGCGGGTGTGGCCGAAACGGTGGACCGGCTGGGCGGCATCGATGTGCTCGTGTCGAATGCCGGCATCCAGATCGTCAACCGGATCGAGGACTACGCATTCTCCGACTGGAAGAAGATGCTCGCCATTCACCTCGACGGTGCGTTCCTGACGACCCGGGCCGCGATCCGGCACATGTACGCGTCGAACAAGGGCGGCTCGGTGATCTACATGGGCTCGGTGCATTCGCACGAGGCCTCGCAGCTCAAGTCGGCTTACGTAACCGCGAAACACGGGTTGCTCGGTCTCGCGCGGGTTGTCGCGAAAGAAGGCGGGCCGCGTAACGTGCGCGCCAATGTCGTGTGCCCGGGCTTCGTCCGAACCCCGCTGGTCGACAAGCAGATCCCCGAACAGGCGAAGGCGCTGGGAATCTCCGAACAGCAGGTCGTGAAGGACGTGATGCTGAAGGAGACGGTCGACGGCGAATTCACGTCGCTGGCCGATGTCGCGAACACGGTTGCCTTCCTCGCCGGCTTCGAATCGACCGCGCTCACCGGGCAATCGATCGTCGTCAGCCACGGCTGGTTCATGCAGTAAGGAGAAAACCATGTATTCGAGCCAGCGCAACAAGCTGAAGCAACCCCATTGCATCGATCTCCCCGCCTACGACGAAATCGGGCTTGTGCTGCAGGGCGGCGGCGCACTGGGCTCATACCAGGCCGGCGTATACGAAGGCATGGCCGAAGTCGGCGTGGAACCGACGAGAATATCCGGGGTATCGATCGGTGCGCTGAATACGGCGATCATCGCCGGCAATGCGCCCGCGGATCGAGCGGAAGCGTTGCGCGGCTTCTGGAACACCATCAGTCAGCCGGCCGATGCGCTCTCGCACATCGGCGCGTTCATGCCGGCGTGGCCCGGGCTCGAGCACATCGGTCGAAAGTGGTCGAGCGCATGGGCCGCAACGCGCACGCTGATGGAAGGTCAGAGCGGGTTCTTCTCGCCGCGCATGCATGTGCCTTTCGCCGGGATCGGCCGGAAGCGCCCCGACCAGGTCAGCCACTACGACACGTCGGCGTTGCGTGAAACGCTTTTGCAGTATGCAAACTTCGATCGCATCAACGACGGGAACATTCGCGTATCCGTTGGCGCCGTCAACGTTCGAACGGGCAATCTCGTCTATTTCGACAATACGAAAATGCGTCTGGCGCCGGAGCATTTCATCGCCTCCGGCGCGCTGCCGCCGGGTTTTCCGGCGGTCGAAATCGATGGCGAGTTCTATTGGGACGGCGGGCTGGTTTCCAACACGCCGCTCACCGAGATCATCCGGGAAAGCCAGCACAAGGACACGCTCGTTTTCCAGATCGACCTGTGGAGCTCGCGAGGCAAGCTGCCGGGCGATTTCCTCGATGTCAGCGAGCGCACCAAGGACATTCAATATTCGAGCCGCACGCGAGCCATCACAGCGTTCATGTCGCAGAACCAGAAGCATGCGCAGATGATCAAGGCGCTGCTCGAACACATCCCCGAAAACGTGCGGCTTGCGCACCCTCTGTTGCAGGAGGCGCAAAAAACGGCGGACGGCAGCGCGGTGAATGTCGTTCACCTGATCTACAAGAACAAGTCGTTCGAGGGGCACTACAAGGACTACGAATTCAGCAAGGAGACGATGCGCGAGCATTGGGCGAGCGGCCTCGAGGATATTCGCCGTTCGTTCGGACATCCCGAGTGGTTCGAGATTCCGAGCCGCGAGATCGGCTTCGTCACGCGCGACGTGCACCGCTATCGACAGGATGCCAATGAAACTGCCGGGCCCGGCAAGGACACGCTTCCGCCATCAAGACGCGAGCCGGAAGATGAACCGTCCGCCGCCAGGTAGCGCGTACCGGCTTCTTCCCCCGGCCATTCCATTCGAGTTGGTCGAGCATGGCCGCGGCGAAGGCGGAGAACATCGGAGCACGGCGCCGCGCCGCCGTGCTTTCCACCGTGCGAGCGAACGGTTCTTTCCCGGGCCGGACATCGGCCGATGTGCGGTCCGGCTGCCTCCGTCGCGGACTCGATGTGTCGGACCGTTTCGATGACGGCAAGTCCGGAACCGGCGTCGGACACCGCAGTTCACGGCAGCGCAATGAGCGACCTTCGACACCGATACGTGCAAGCCACAAGGAGAGCATCGTGATTTCGCATGAACTGATCGCACGGTATGGCACGTTGGTCGTATTCCTGAACGTGCTTGGATCTTCGCTGGGCCTGCCCTTGCCGGCCATACCGACATTGATCACGGTGGGAGCGGGCATTGCGCTCGTCACGCACGTTGCGTCGGCGACGGTGCTGCATTTCGCGGCGATACTGGGCGCCGCCGTGATTGGCGGCGTGCTCGGCGACCTGGTCTGGTTTCAGGGCGGCAAGCGGTACGGCAAGCGCACGCTTCATACGGTCTGCAAATTGTCGCAGTCACGTGAAACGTGCGTCCGGACGACGGAG
This sequence comes from Burkholderia sp. BE17, assembly GCF_009362305.1. Classification (NCBI taxonomy): domain Bacteria; kingdom Pseudomonadati; phylum Pseudomonadota; class Betaproteobacteria; order Burkholderiales; family Burkholderiaceae; genus Burkholderia; species Burkholderia sp. BE17. The sequence goes on along the minus strand of NZ_WHNU01000004.1, from coordinate 96,039 downwards.
CGCTTTTTTGGGCGCTGGGGCGTCCGCGTACTGGTGGTTGCGCGGTTCGTACCCGGCCTGTCGCTCGTTGCCGTTCCCCTGTGCGGTGCGATGGCCGTCAGGTTGCGCGCCTTCGTCCTGCACGATTGCGCCGGCGTTGCGCTTTGGGCGTCGGTCGGCCTGGCCATCGGTGCACTATTCGCTTCGCAGATCGACGTGATCTTTTCCCTGGTCGCCCGTCTCGGCTGGCACGCGCTCATCGTCGTCGGCATCGCACCGTTGCTGTATGTCGCGTATCGCCACTGCCGGCGACTCACGCTGGCCAATGCGCTCGAGAAGGCGCGGATCAGCGCGGGTGAATTGCATGCGTTGCTCGCGAACAATCCGCGGCCCGTCGTGATCGATATCCGCTCCACCGAACGACGCATGCGCGATCCGTTTGTCATTCCGGGCGCCGTGATTGCCGACGAACGCAAGCCCGGGCAGATCATGGAACGCTATGGGGCGAACCGGACGCTCGTCATCTATTGTGCGTGTCCGAACGAAGTGTCTGCGGCGTCGGTGGCCAGGCGGTTGCGACTGTCTGGCGTCAAGCTTGCATTGCCGCTCACTGGGGGGATCGATGCATGGCGTGTTGAAGGTTTCGACGTCGAGCCGATCATGGCGATGAATGACGCGGCAATCGGCGGAGCGGAGCGAACGCTTTTCACGCATTGATGGCAGTTGCGTCCGCAACGTGCCCTAGTATCCGGGCACGTTGCGACTCCCCCCATCAGGTTGGCGCGCCGCCATGCAGCGGACAGCGCCTCCACCGCCTCGCGCGGCACGTGTCCGTAGACGGCGGCCATCATCCTTGCCTTTCCGGTTTCAAGCATCTTCCCGATCGGATCCGTGTGCTCATCGATTGCGCGACGGCGAACGACAACGTCGTCGGCAGTCGAATGGCGGCACCCGGGACGACACCGAGCAAACAGCGCGCAGATAGCGGCCGGTCCGGCAAAGAGCCGCCACACACATGCTCGATGAAAATTGCCATGACTGGCGACACAATGGCTCGTCGGCAGCCAGTTGCCGGCCTGCGCACACGCTCACGCCCCGATTGCGGTGTCACCCTCGTCGAACGCGCACACGATTGCGAACGACAGGCTGAAGAATGTTCATACGGGATCGAAGGTCGCAATCGATCCCGCAAACTCACCAGGCTTCTGAGCTGCCGAGTCGCGTTATCCATGGCCGGCACCGACTGACTCGCATGCCGCAGTTGTTTCCGCCGCAAGACCGCTCGGAAAAAACCTATCCGCGCTGGGCCGTTGAAGAGACGACGGCCCGGTACTTCGATGTCGAGTTGCGAGACGACGCACGCGTCCCGCATTCCGGCACACGTCCAGGCATCCTGAACGTCGTCTGCTCCGATAGCGGCCAGGTCGCCGTCGACTTGCGAATGCCGAAGGCGCCAGGTGCACCAGGCGACGGCGTCAATCCGGCGCAGCCCTTCGCGGCCGAGTATGTCGGCGGCACGGACTGGCATTCCGATTCCCGGCATGTTGGTGGAAAGCGCAATCGAGCCCAGCGCGACTCGATCGATGTCCGCTCATGCTGACACCGCACATCCACGTCTATTTTCCCCGTGACGGGTTACCGTCGCCGCGGGACCGGTACGTAACAGCGAGCGAAGTGGCGCTGGCACCAGGATGGCACTGCGCTGAATGGGAAATTGAGTCGCCCTTGTGCCGCCGGGCGATGCAGAAAGAACCGGACCGCGTCACCTCTGCGGCCCGGAGGGCACCCGAACAGAACCGGAATCGACCGCAGGTCTTGCACCAACGATCCCGGCGGCTGCCGAGCGATCGTCACCGTGCGTCGAAAGCCGCCGCTGGAAACGACCTCATTCAGTGCGCGCCCGCCGCTGCGCCACCACCACCCTTGCCGGGCTTCGTGAGCCAGACCAGCGGGATGATCACGACGAAGATGATCGACGACAGCCAGAAGATATCGTTCAGCCCGAGCATCGGGGCCTGTGCGTTCAACGCGCGTTCGAAGAACGCGGTGGCCTGATCCACGCCGCCGCCGAGCGTCGCGTGGAGGTTCGCGATGGCGCTCGTATAGTCGGAGTTGTTCACGCTCGACTGCTCGGCGAGCTGCGCATGGTGCAGAATCGTTCGGTTGTTCCAGCCCGTCGCGATCAACGAGGTGCCGACGCCGCCTGCGAACACGCGCACGAAATTGGACAAGCCCGCGGCCGCCGGAATCCTGTCCGGCGACAATCCCGACAGGATGATCGCGGTCAGCGGCGTAAAGAAGAGTGCCATCGGAATGCCCTGCAACAGCGTCGGCAACGCCAGCGTATAGGGGTCGACGTTCGTCGTGTAATGCGAGCGCATGAAGAACACGCCTGCAAAGCCCAGGAAGGCCAGCGTCGCGAGCACCCGCGCATCGGACTTCGGCATGATTTTCGCCATCACGGGCGCGAGCAGCACGGCGAAGATCCCGAGCGGCGCCGTCACGAGCCCGGCATCCACCGAACGATAGCCCAGATAGCCTTGGATCCATTGCGGAAGGATTACGAGATTCGAGAAAAACACCGCATAAGCGACCGAGATCGCGATCGTGCCGCCACGGAAATTTCGCACCGCGAAGAGGCGAATATCGACGATCGGGTTCTTCTCCGTGAATTCCCAGATCAGGAAGAACAGAAAGCTGACGGCGGCGATGACGGCAAGCGCGCAGATCACGGGCGAGTTGAACCAATCGAGATCCTTGCCCTTGTCGAGCATGATCTGCAGCGTCGCGACCCACACGACGAGCGACATCAGGCCGACTTTGTCGATGGGAAGCTTGCGCACCGGCGTCTCGCGGTCGCGATAGATCATCCACGTCACGCCGGCCGCAAACAGGCCGACGGGAATGTTGATGTAGAAGATCCACGACCAGCTGTAGCTGTCGGTGATCCAGCCGCCCAGCGCGGGGCCCGCTATCGGGCCGACCGTCGCGGTCATCGACCATAGCGCCAACGCGGTCGAGCTTTTCTCTTTCGAATACGAACCCAGCAGAATCGCTTGCGAAAGCGGAATCAGCGGGCCTGCGACGACTCCCTGCAAGACGCGCGCCGCGAGCAGCACGAGCAGGTTCGGCGCGACGCCGCACAGCCACGACGAAAATACGAAAAGCACGATGGCGGCCACGAACAGCCTGATCTGCCCGACGCGCTGCGTGAGCCAGCCCGTCAGCGGAATCGCGACGGCATTGGCCGCCGAGAACAGCGTGATCACCCACGTGCCTTCGTCGACGGAGACACCGAGGTTTCCCGAGATGGTTGGAATCGCGACATTGGCAATGGACGAATCCAGCACGTTCATGAACGTCGCTAGCGCGACGGCGAGTGTCGCAAGAACCAGCTTTCCGCCGGTCAGCGGTGCTGGTGCAAGTTGCATCGAGGAATTCATCTCGCTTCCGGTCTGAAGTATTCGACAGGCCCGGCGCATCGATCCGGCCCGTCAGACGATTGAATGACCCGGAGCGCGACTGCGACACGCGTTCCGGGAGGCGATTCAGCCTGCGCGCTGTTCGGCGCCGCTCCTGTCCCTGGCGTAGCGCTTCGCGGAACGCGTGGACGAGACGACGGGCTCCGTCAGCCCAGCTCGATCGGTCACGATGTTTTGCGCGATGATCTTCTCGATCTCGGCATCAGCCTGCGCGCCGTATTCGGCAAACACATCGGTTCGATACGACGTATTCATCGCCGCGCCGAGCTGCGGACCGGTGTCGTCGCGCGTATCCACATCGACGTCCATCGACAGGCCGATGCGCAGCGGATGCGCGTCGAGCTCCTTCTGATCGAGCTGGATGCGCGCGGGCAAACGCTGGACGATCTTGATCCAGTTGCCCGTCGCGTTCTGCGCCGGCAGGCTCGCGAACGCGCTACCCGTGCCCGCCGAGAAGCCGACGACGCGGCCGTGGTACTTGACCTTGCCGCCATACACATCGGCCGTCAGCGTGACGGGTTGACCGATGCGCATGTTGCGCAGCTGGCTTTCCTTGTAGTTCGCATCGATCCACACACCGTCGAGCGGCACGATCGCCATCAACGGCGTGCCGGGCGACACACGCTGGCCGACCTGCACCGAACGCTTCGCCACATAACCCGTGACCGGCGCGGGCAACACATTGCGTGCGTATGCGAGATACGCATCGCGCACTTTCGACGCGGCGGCCTGCACGTTCGGGTGCCGGCCGATCGTCGTGCGGTCGGTCAACGCGCGGTTGGCTTGCGCCTGTTGACGCGCGGCGTCGAGCGCGGCACGCGCGGCCGCCACGGTGTCGCGCGCATGCGCGATTTCTTCCGTCGACACGGCGCCCGTGCCGGCAACGGCCTGACGGCGGCGCAGATCGTCCTGGGCGCGGGCCAGATCGGACTGCTTCTGGGCAACGTTCGCGGCATAGAGATCGTTGTTCACGTAAAGACTGCTAACCTGCCGCACGATCTGGCCCAGCGTCGCTTCGGCGTTGCCGAGCGCGACTTTCGCATCGGCATTGTCGAGCGTGACGACCGGATCGCCCGCCTTCACGATCTGCGTATCGTCGGCATTCACGGCGATGACGGTACCCGCCACCTGTGGCGTCAACTGCACGAGGTTGCCGCTGACGTACGCGTCGTCGGTGGATTCGTGGTAACGCGCATACGTCAGGTAGTACACGCCATACGCGATCGACGATGCGACGACCGCCACGCCGAGCAGCGCCAACAGCAACCCGCGCCGCCGGGTCGCGGGTTCGCTTCCGACATCGTCGCCTCCCGACGGCGACGGCTCATGATTCACGCGGGCGGCATCGACCGGCTTGCGCACCGGCGGGTTGATTTCGCTCATTTCAATTCTCCAGGCAGATTCGATGGATGGCCGCTCAGCGAGCGGCGACGGCAGGCGTGTCGGACGCGGGCACGTCGACGCGCGCCGCGGCCCCCGAGTCCGCGAACGATGTGTCGACGAAGCCGCCACCCAGCGCGGAGGCCAGCGCAATCTGCCGATCGCGGCGGTTCATGCGCAGATTCGCGACACTCTGATCGGCGGAAAGCGCATTGACGTCGGCGTTCAATACGGTCAGTTGATTCGTGAGACCGGCCTTGTACTGCGCGAGCGCCAGTTCGGCGGCTTTCAGCGCGGCTTGCTGCGCAGTCTGCGCATCGACAAGCTGCGCATCCGTCGAACGCACGTCGGCAATTTGCGTGGCGACTTCGCTCAACGCGGTCACGAGCGCCTCGTTATAGGTCGCGACGGCGTAATCGAAGTCGGCGTAGCGTCCCTTCAGTTGCGCGCGGAGTTCACCCGCGTCGAAGATCGGCAGGTGGATTGCCGGGCCGGCCGATGCCGTGCGGCTCGCCGCCGTCAGGAAGCGGCCGAAGCCGAACGCGTCGAGTCCGATCGCGGCGCTCAGGTTGATGTCGGGATAGAACTCGGCCTTCGCTTCCTTCACGTCGTGCGCTATCGCATCGACGTTCCACCGGGCAGCCACGATGTCGGGTCGCCGGCTTACGAGATCCGCGGGCAGGTTGTCGGGCAGGCGAACGTCGTCGCCCATGCCGAGCACCGGGCGCGCGATCTGCAAGCCGCGATCGGGACCGGCGCCAAGCAGCGCGGCGATCTGGTAGCGCGTCGCGAGAATCCGACCGTCGAGCGATTTCATCGCGGCGCGGCTCGTCGCAAGATTCGCGCGTGCGGTCTCGCGCTCGACCTGCGTGTCGAGCCCTGTCGCGATACGGCCTGCGGTGATGCGATCGATCTGCTCGCGCCGAGCGATCTCCTGTTCCGCGATGTCATGCAACACATACAGGCGTGCGAGCTGGTTATAGGCGCGCGCGATCGACGTCGTGAGCGTCAGCCGGACCGTTTCCTCGTCCGCGCGGCTCGCCTGAAGCCGGGACACCGACGCCTTCAGCGCCTCGCGCTTCTTGCCCCAGAGGTCGAGCTCGTACGAAGCGCTGAGGATGCCCCGGTTCTCCGTTTGCCATGACCCGCCATACGGCGGCGGAACGAGCGCCGTTCCTGAAAATTGCTGGCGTGTGAGCGCGTAGCTGGCATCGACGCGCGGCATCGTTCCCGCATGTGCGGATTCGCTATAGGCCCGCGCGGCCGCCACGCGCGCACGCGCCTGGTCGAGCGTCGGGCCGCTTCTCAGCGCCTCGTCGATCAGTGCTTTCAGTTGACCGTCACCGAACTGATCGACCCAATCGGCGGCGGGCCAATGGCCTTGCTCGAACGGAAGGCTCCGTTGCGTCGCATACTGCTGCGGAGCGGTCATCGCCGCATCGCCATGAATGCCCGCGTAATTCGCGCACGCCGACAACCCTGTCGCGACGATCACCGGCGCCCCCATCTTGAACACGCGCGACGTGCATCGCCCCGCGATCGAAAGAATGTTCATTGCTCGTCTCGTCACGTTGTAGGCAAGAAAAACCGTTTGCAGAAATACCGCCATGCGGGGTCGTTCCGGTATCGGCGGAAACGCAGCGTGATTCGAGCGCATTGCATCAAGACCGCACGACGCCATGCGTGAGCGCGAAGCAAGCATCTCGTTCGCAAGCGCAAACAATGTTCGGATGCCCATCCACGGATTCGTCAAGCCACGGCGTACCTGCTCACTGCGCCCGACACCCCGTACGCACCAGGTACAGAAGTGTTCGCAGTTGTTCGTCAGAAGCTTGTATCGGTCTTCGCCAAGGCGCGACCTGGCCCGCTCGACAACGGTCATCCCGGTATAAACGGCATCCGGTTCCGGTTGAACACGGACACCTTTGTTCGCCGCGAAGCGACGCAACGAGATGCATTCCACCGGGCACCGTCTGGTGGAACGATGAAAACCGCCATAGTGAATAACCAGTCCGTTTCCGGCGTAGATTCCATGGTGCGCATACCCTTCGCGCTCACTGACGAGATGAGCCCCCGCTTCGACACCGGATTCCGTTCGAATCGGCTCCAGCGAAGTCGTCAGCCAATCGATATTCAACGTTTCCATCGCAAGCCTCCGATTCCTTACACGCACCGCATGCGCGTCGCCGACGGGCCGCTTGCATGCGCAAGTCGAACAGTGGGTCACGGCCCTCCCGATCGAAGACAAAACCGCTCCCGCCCGAAATACGTGTTTCGGGAACAGTTGCCGTTGCATTCGTGGCACGCCATTGGCGACGGCAAATCACGATCAAGGATGCGTGCGTCGGGCACTATCGAAATCGATGGCTCGTCGGTGCTCCTGATCGGCCGCATTGCCGTGCCGTAATACTAGGAGCCGAACCCATGCGCAGGTAGACCCGTACCGGAACACTTTCCCGTTCCTCATTGACACCAATCCGCCCCGTCGCTGCATTCGGCGAGAGATCGATGCAACCGACTGCCCCGCGTCCTCACCCGATTGGTGCAGAGGGGGCAACACCATGCATCCCGAGTCGATCTGGTACGGCGACTCGTCTTTGCCTAGCATGCAGGTGCGCTTGGTCCATCTTTCGGATAACGGTCATGGGGATCGACTCGCAGGCAAGACCTGCGCCATTGCGCTGATTCGCTTCGGAAAAAGCAACGCACCGCCTCGACACGCAAGGTTCGAGAGCCGCTCGCGTTGGCCATACAAAACCGGGAGGCATATGGAGAACGAGAGGTTGCAACCTCCGCCGCTGACACTGCTCGACAAATACCGGGGGCGGGAATTCGCCCCGCTCTACACGACGAAAGTTACGGTCTCAGGAGGCGAATCCGGACATGGCCGCGCATCGGGCGTCGCGAAATCCGACGACGGTCGTCTCGTCCTCGATCTGCGCTTGCCCGTCGAACTCGGCGGCCCGGGCGGCGGCACCAATCCCGAACAGCTTTTTGCCGCCGGCTACGCCGCATGCTTTCACGGCGCACTGAGCCTGCTGGCCCAACGCGCGCAGATCGACATCCGGGAAACGACCGTGGGTGTCGAAGTATCGTTCGGTCGTGATCCGGTAGATGGCGGATATGCGCTGATTGCCAACGTCATCATCCGCATGCCGGGTGTCGACCAGCATGTCGCGGAAGATCTTGTCCGCAACACGGAACGCCTGTGCCCCTATACGAAGATGACGCGACAGGGAATCTGCAGTGTCATCACGGTGTCGGCATGACTGCACGCCAACGATGTGCAGTCGACAGCTACCCCGAAAAACGATTGGTGCCGAAGCGACAACATAGTGCACACGTTCCCGGCACTACTGCCCCGTGAGGCACGCGACTACGATGGTTGCCAGGCAGATCCTGCGATGAATCGTCATATGCAGGTTCGGCAGTAGCACTTCCACAGATCAGGAGAACAGATCATGACGCAACGTATCAACTACTTTCAGCAATCGCCGGAACTGACCAAGAAGCTCGTCGAGCTGGACGGGTTGTTTCAAAAAACGACGATCGAGGCACCGGTCCGCGAGCTCGTCGAGATTCGGGCATCGCAGCTCAATGGCTGCGCGTTCTGCGTCGACATGCACATCAAGATGGCAAAAATCCACGGCGAGCGCGAACTGCGCCTGCATCACGTTGCGATCTGGCGCGAGTCGACGCTGTTTTCGCCGCGCGAGCGTGCCGCTCTGGAATGGACCGACGCCCTGACCCATCTCTCCTCGCATGGCGTGCCGGACGACCTCTACGAACGCGTTCGTTCGCACTATTCCGACAAGGAGCTGTCGGATCTCACTTTCCTTGTGGGCGCAATCAACAACTGGAACCGGCTGAATGTCGCATTCCGCATCGTGCCCGGCTCGTTCGACAAGATGTTCGGGCTCGACAAGGCCAACCTGGAGTGACGACATGAAACGCATCATGCTTGTTCTTGCGCCGCTGGTATCGTCGCTGCTGATGGCCGTTCAGCCGGCCGCCGCCGCACCGCAAGCCAAGGTCACGCCGCTGACCACCCAGTCGTTGCCCGAGTATCCGGGCAAGGAAGTCCAGATGATCGTCGTGGATTATCCGCCCGGCAGCGTCGATCCCGTTCATCGCCACGATGCGCACGCATTCGTCTACGTGCTCGACGGCAGTATCGTGATGGGCCTGAACGGCGGCAAGGAGGTCACGCTCCACGCTGGCGACACGTTCCACGAAGGCCCCGAAGACGTGCACACGGTCGGACGAAATGCCAGCGGCACAAAACCGGCAAGGTTCGTCGTATTCCTGATCAAGAACAAGGGTGCGCCGGTCCTGACGCCCGTGCAGTAGCGCAGTCGCTCGCCTTGGCCCGGCCGTGCCGGGCCGTGGGTCTGTCAGTTCACTGTTCTGCCACGCTGCAGCGAGAAAATGAAATCCGCTTCCACCGAAGCGCCTTTGGGCAATTGCAACACGCCGACCGACGAACGAGTATGGACGCCCGCATCGCCGAGCACCGCATACAAGACGTCGGACGCGCCGTCGGCCACTTCGCTTTGCATCGTGAAGCCGGGTGCGCTCCGCACGTACACGGTCATGCGCGGGACAGCCGATATCGCATCGAGCGTGCCGCAATACTTTCCGATCAGCGACAGCGCCCGCAGCGCCGATATTCCGGCCGCACGGCGACCGTCGTCCAGCGAAACGGATTCACCCACCACGCCGACGAAGTGCACCACTTCCCCCACCCGCGGAACCTGGCCGGCAATATAGGCCGTACTCCCGTCGACCAGAACGGGCGTGTACTTTCCGCCGATCCTGATTTCCTCGTCCGGATCGAATCCGAATTCGGCCGCGACCTGTCTCAGCTTATCGTCTCTGTTCATCCGTGAATTCCCCGATTCTTCCGAAAAAAGACAAAGAATAATTGAGTCTTCCGGGCGTGTCCCGAAGGATAAGCTCCGCCTCGAACGGCCAAAGAGACGTGGCCTGACCGTTTTATGCTTCTCGACAATCATGTACGCGTTCGCCAAATGCGACGCACTTTTCAGGTGTTCGAAGCAGTCTTGCGCGCCATATCGCTGGAGGAATTCGTAGTCGGAGAGAATTTCCTCATCATTTCCGATTGAAACCGCTATCATGTGTGAACACACAACCCGAAGAGCGATACATGGCAACTTACAAGGAACTGAAAGCCCAAATGGAAGCTTTGGCCGAGAAAGCCGAAGCAGCGCGCGCCGCGGAATTCCAGTCGATCGTCGATGACATCCGCGCCAAGGTCGCGGAATTCGGCATTACCGAGAAGGACATTTTCGGCGTACGTCGAGGCCGGTCGGCCAAGCAAGCGGCCGCCCCCGTGCAGGCAAAGTATCGCGACCCGAAGACCGGTGCGACCTGGTCTGGCCGCGGCCGCGCGCCCGCATGGATCAAGGATGCGAAGAATCGCAATCGATTCCTGATCCAGGAATAAGGTTCTCGACGCGCACCGGCGCGCGGTTCAGCGCGCTGTCCGGCATATTGGGCATCGGTACCGGCGGTATTCAAAGACCGCTCCGGGTTGATAACGATTTGCTCATTCAGCGCGTGGCGCGCCGACTGATCGGCAGATCACGTCGCGCGCCAATACTTTCTTCAGCGTTCGTAATAGATCGCAAGCCAGACGGATTGCTCGTCTTCATGCGTCCACGCGACGCGATGGCGGCAATGCGGCTCGATCAGCACGTAATCGCCAGGGCGCATGTCGTGCAGCGTCGAACCCTCTTCGAACTCGAGCACGGCCGCCCCCGACAGCAGCACGACCCATTCGGCGCGCGAGTCGTCATACCAGAACCCGTCGGGACTCGCGTGCCCCATCGACACGATCCGCTCGACATTCAGGCGTTGCCCCGTGACGAGGATGTCGATCCGCTCGTCGCCGCCGCGCTGCCCGTCGGCGCTGAACAGGTTGCCGGTTTGAAGTTGCATCGTTTGACCTCGTCGTTGGCCTTCGTTTGAAGAGAGCGGGTTCAATGGTGCAGGGAATGTTCACTTTAGTCCAACGGCAACCATTGTTTGCAAGCACGTCGATGAATGCACTCAAAAAAAGATGACGAATGGCCTTTAAAGCACTCGCGCCCATTCATTGCCGGGGTGGAGAGCGTCCAGGCAGTCCTTCAGTCACGCTCGTTCGCCAACCGGCAGTTTCGGTAATGCCCTGTCGAAATCCCGATGGCCTTTGGGGCGCCGATCCCTGGCCTTGAACAGAAGTGCCGCGGCCGGATTCAGATACGGGATATCGTCGGCGGCTCCCGGTTTCGTTCGTTCGACGGGCTCATCGGATTCGTAACTGCTTTCGGCAAGGTGACGCGATGCGGCAAGAACTGCTCGAATTGATTCACCGGATGACCGTGCAGCAAAAGCTTGGCTCGGACGATTCAATCTCCTGGCACGCACATCGCGAAGCGGAACTGCTGGCTGACATGACTTTGGTTGATGAACTTGATGCATTCCTCGGTCAGGCGCCCAACAAAGATCAGCGTTCGGCTGCTTACTTCATCATCGGCAAGATCGGGAAAAACTGTCTCAGCGCAGCATGTGCGTCGCGCTTGATCGAATACTCGTCGAAGGAATCGGACAAGTATGCGCTGGCCAACCTCCTTGATCGACTTGCCGATATCCCGAAGCCGGAAAACGTCGACCTCAGGCCACTGTTTACGCTTGTCGAGGACCAAAGATGGCTGGTGAGGCATGCCGCGATAAGGTCCCTGAAGCAATGCACAAATGCCGAGGCTGAAGACAAGTTGCTGGAGATTCTCGCGACCACCTCGGATCCCTATGACGCAATTTACTGCCATGCCACGCTTTACCAGATTGGTACGCGCAAGGCATTACCCGCTCTCACGCAAAACCTGACGTCTCGAAAGCGTGATGTGAAAATTTCGGCTCGCGCGGCGATAGAGGCAATTGAAGCACGTGACAGCCAGATTGCCGTGAATACCGGCGATGGAACTTCGCCTGCACAAAGCTAGCGAGTCAGACGGGTGATTAAGCGTCCGCTTTGGGATAACGCGACCGTCTCTTGACGGTCAACGGCAGCCCATCGCCCTCACCATCAACCGCCCCATCTCCGGGCGCCCGCGCATCCTCTCGTTGCCGAAACGCTGAAGTCCCGCTCGGCATCAGCCCTCGGTCCATCAAGCCATCGTCTTCAACCACGCAAGCAGATCCGACTGCGCGCTTCCGGCCGTCACAGGTTCCGGCGTCAACAAGCAGTAGTGCGAGCCATCTTCCACGAAACCCATCGGCGCGACCAGCACACCGCTTTCCAGATCGTCACGAACGAGATGCCAGGGGCCGATGGCAACCCCCAGCCCCGCGACGGCCGCCTGCAGACTGAAATAGAAATGGTCGAACATCTGCCGCCGCCCGCTCCCCGCCGGCCGATTCGCGGCCACCGTCCATTCCTTCCACGCGTCCGGCCTGGTCCGCGTATGCAATTGCGGAGCATCCGGCTTCAACAAGTAACCATTGCGGCCGCCGGAAAACCACGCATCGATTTTGTCCGGCCGACAAACCGGTCCCACCCTCTCGGTGAACAGACGTTCGGCGTGATAACCCGCTGGCCACGTAAAGTCGTTGCGGCGGATAGCCATGTCGATGCCGCTGTCGAACGAAAACGGCCCGCCCGCGGCGGCCAGGTGGATATCGACGCCCGCGTATCGGGCCTGGAAGTCCGGCCAGCGCGGGATCAGCCAACGCATCAAGAGCGTGGGCTCGCACGACAGGACCCAACGCCGCGCGCGGGCGGCCTCGGTGCGCAATTCGTGCGCGGCATGACGCATCAGCCCCAGGCCGTCATGTACCGCCTGGGCCAGCTTGCGGCCCGCGTCGGTCAGGAACACACGACGGCTGCGCCGCTGGAACAGCGCCACGCCCAGGTCATCTTCGAGCAAACGCACCGCACGGCTGACCGCGCCGTGAGTCACGCACAGTTCGTCGGCGGCACGGCTGAAATGCTCGTGACGCGCCGCCGCCTCGAAACAGCGCAGCGCCATCAGCGACGGCAGGCTCGAGCGGATTTGTTGTGAGTCAATCTCACCATTCTGGTCAGAAATCATCGCTTTTCCGGATGGAATACGGTCCCTAGGATTGTGCCATGATGACATCGATCGAAAGGAAAACACGATGACGGAACTGATAGTTGTATTCACCATTACGCTGCTGGCCGTCATCAGCCCCGGGCCGGACTTCGCGATGGTCACGCGCAACAGCCTGATGCTGTCGCGCCGATCGGGCCTGCTCACCGCGCTGGGCATCGGGCTCGGCGTGACGGTCCACGTGAGCTATACGCTGCTGGGCGTGGGCCTGCTGATCCGCCAATCGCTGTGGCTCTTCAATGCGGTCAAGCTCGTCGGCGCGATCTACCTGGTCTACCTGGGCGCGAAGATGCTCATGACGAAGGCCGGCACCGGGCAACCCGACGCGAGTGTGGCGCCGCTGTCCGATCCGGCGGCGCTGCGCACCGGTTTCTTGACCAATGTGCTGAATCCCAAAACCACCGTGTTCATCGTCAGCCTGTTCATGCAGGCGGTCCGGCCCGACACCCCGCTGATCGTGCAGATCGGCTACGGCGCCTTCATCGCGCTCGCGCATGCCGGCTGGTTCAGCCTGGTGGCCGTCTGTTTCTCCGCCACTGCCGTCCGCGACCGCTTGCTGTCGCTGCGCCACTGGATCGACCGCACCTTCGGCGGCTTGCTCGTGGGCTTCGGCGTCGCGCTCGCCATCGCGCGTGGCGGCCGCTGATTCGCGTGTCCGGTCCGCGCTTCCAGGCGAGCGTCGGGCATGTTCTGCTGACGCGTCGGATGCGAAGCGCGGCAACCTTCCTGATCTAGAAGGCGTGCGCAATCGCGCGAGCTTCGTCGATCGCACGACTGCGATCGACCTTTCCGTCCGGGCCGAACAAGGTGCGCTCGACCACAATGCCGGTGACGTCTTTCACGCCCACGAACTTCAGCCAGGTTTCCATGTACGGGCGCTGAAGGTCGAACTCGGCGGCCGGCGTAAACGAACCCGGCGACTCGTAGCTGAGCCCGCGCGCATAGACGACCGCCGCCTTTTTCCCGGCCAGCTTGCCGGCGAAACCCGACCCGTCGAACGTGAACAGCACGTCCTTCTGCGAGATCGCGTCGATCAGGTGCTTGAGTTTGTATGGAATACTGAAATTCCACAGCGGCACGCCGAACAGGAACTTGTCCGCTTCGTGGAACGGCGCCGCGAGCTGCTCGACCTGCTGCCACGCCGCCGCCTGTTCCGGCGTCAACGCCGTTCCGTTCAGTCCGGCGTATTTCGCGGCCAGCGCGGCTGCGTCGAATTCAGGCATCGCCAGATCCCAGATGTCGAGCTTCCGGATCTCATGATCGGGATGTGCGTGCCGGTATGCATCGAGAAATGCATTGCACACTTCAATGGACGCCGAATAAGCCTTGTTGGGTGAGCCTTCGATATAAAGCACGCGTGTCATGGAGCCTGTCCTCGCCAAGAGTGACGGCGACGCGCGGGATGCGCGGTCGCCCACTACGATTCGCAGCCTATCGAGTCGGTCTATAATTTGGAAACGCTATTAATTGATTGAATTAACCCGATACCTTGATCAATGAGCCATCCCCTCGACACGGCGCTGCTTCATACGTTTGTGGCGGTCGCCGACATGCGGAGCTTTACCGGTGCCGGTCGCAGGCTGAATCTCAGCCAATCCGCGGTCAGCGCCCAGGTCGCTCGTCTTGAAGAACAGGTCGGCCGCGCGCTGCTCGTGCGCAATACGCGCAGCGTCACGCTCACCGGGCATGGCGAGACGCTGCTCGGATACGCTCGCGCGATGCTCAACCTGAGCGAGGAAGCCCGGTCCAGGCTGGGGCCCGGCGACGCAGTCGACATCAAGCTGCGCATCGGCGCATCGGAGGATTTCGCGGGAGGCTGGCTACCCGACGCGATGCGCCGCTACAGCGCCGCGCGGCGCGGCTTGCGGCTCGACCTGACGGTCGACATCGGCGACAGCTTGTTTCGACGGCACGCAAACGGCGAATTCGATCTCGTGATCGGCAGCCGGTGTTCGCACGCGGGCCAGGGTACGACGTTGTGGCAGGAACCGCTCGTCTGGGCGTTTGCGCGCCACGAGCCGCTTCCGGAAGGCGATGTCCCGCTCGCATGCTTTCCCGATCCGTGTCCGTACCGAGGGGCCGCCGTCAAGGCGCTCGCGCTGGCCGGCATGCGCTATCGGATCGCTTGCGAAAGCCCGAGCGTCACCGGCATCCTGACGTTCGCGCGCGCCGGCATCGCGATCGCACCGGTGCCACGCAGTGCGATCGACGACACGCTTCGCGAACTGGCCGGGCCCGAAGGCTTGCCGGAACTGCCGGACACGGAATTCGTGATGATGCATGACGCCCGGATGCCGGCCGCCGTCGAATTCGCCGCGACGATTTCCGATGAAGCCGCGGTTCGCACGGGGGCAGCCAAGCGCAACCGGCCGTAGCGAGCTTCCTTCCCGCCTGATGGCAGGCCGGCGCCGCGAACAAGCTGCCCTAAACGCCGCGCGGCAGATGGAACAGCGGGGCGCGCTACAGGCCGGTGCGTTCCGCCAGTTCCGCGATCTTCATGATTCCGGGACGCCCCGGCCGGACCACAGCCGCCCCCTTGACCCGCCGTGACGGCAAGCTGCCTCCGCACATTGATTCGCAATCCGATTCTTATATTTGCCTTTCGAATAGCGGACGGGGTTCGCGCTCAAATCACCTCGAAACGCAACCCCGCGTGGCGAACCAGACGCTCGACGAAGCGCTCGTCGAACATCGTCGCGGGTGTCCAGAAACCGCCGCCGCGCCCGGTCTTGATACCACCCGCGCCGCAATCCAGCGCAAGACAGATCGCGGCCTGGCCCAGCATCTTGCCGGTGGAGCCGTAACCTGGATCGCGGTCGCCGGTGACTTTCACGCGCAAGGTTCGCCCGTCGTCGGCTCGGCCGAAAAAACGCAGGTCGTAGCGGCCGGCGAGTTGCGCCGCCGCGCTTGGCCCCTCACCGGGCTTCGGCAGCAGGAAGCGCTCCATCAGGCTGCGCACCGGCTTGACGACGACACCCACCATGAACGCGCCCAGGCCGGCCACCATCGTCAGCGCGGCCAGGCGGCCCTTGAGACCCGTGCCGGTCATGACGGCTTCGTCATAGGTGAACCGGCTGCCGTACGGGTTGCCCGCAAGCGCATTGGAGCGATGCACGACACGCTCGTTGATCGCGGCCATCACGAAAGGCGCGATCCACGCGTCGAAGTCGCGATCGAACTCGGCCGATCGCACCGCGTGCTGCCGCACCGTGAAGCCATGCCCTTTCGGGCACAGCGAATAAGGATCGCGCAGCTCCCTGCGCAACGCGGGATCGGCCGCGGCTTCCCGGACGACGTTGATCACGCTCGCCACGGTACCGCCCGACGCACCGCCCTTCAGCGTTCGGACGCGCATCTTCACCTGCCCGGCCGGCATGCCCCACTGCTGCCGTGCCTGTTGCTGCAGGAAGAACACGCCCAGGTCCGACGGAATCGAATCGAAGCCGCAGCAATGAACGATGCGCGCGCCCGATTGCCGGGCCGCGGGTTCGTATTTTTCGATCATTCGCTTGATCCACTGCGTCTCTCCGGTGAGGTCGCAGTAGTCGGTGCCGGTTTCCGCGCAGACCCTGACCAGCGGCTCCCCGTAAAGCGCGTAGGGTCCGACGGTCGACACGACCACCCGCGTTTGCGCGCAAAGCGCCCGCAACTGCGCTTCGTCGGCCGCGTCGGCGACGATGATCGGTACCGACTGCCCCGCCGCGCCGAGCGAATCCCTGACCTGCCTGAGCTTCGCTTCGGACCGCCCGGCGATGGCCCAGCGCAGCGTCTCGCCGGCGCCCGACAGGTATTCGGACAGGTAGCGGGCCAGGATCTGCCCGACAAAACTGGTGGCGCCAAATACGACGAGATCGTGCGTCGGCTCGGTCATGGACGGCTCCTTCGGCGCAGGCGTGTCGCGGACGTCCGTACCGTTAGCGTTGTTTTCCGGGTTCATCGAAGGCCTTCAAAGGCGTCGGCAGGTTCAGGACCGATTGTGCGTCTTTTACCACGTCGACACGCATGACGGTGAAGGCGCTGATCGACCGTCGCACGCAACGCCCGAAGCCTGCTGATTCACGGCCGTCAGCAAGCACTCCAGGATTGAAGTCGACTTTAAGGTCAAGGATCCGAATAGAGGAACAAGTCGGTCTCCGATTACCGGCTTTCCGGCAATCGCGTTGCAATCGAATCATTTGGCGGTCGTGCGACGGTCTTTGCCGCGTCTCGACACCACGCCGTGATCGCGCCGCCGGCCCATCAAACGGGAGCAGGCATCGGATATGCCATAACGAAAACCGAACTCTCAGGCTGAAGGCCGCCTTCTCGCGCTACCGAAGGGGCACCTGGTCGAGCCCGCGAAGAAAATCGGGAACTGCTTCTCCGATCGACGCGAGATAGCCGGCCATCGCGCCGGCGACTTTCCGCACGGCCGGACGTGCGGTCATCCGCGCACGCCAGGCCAGCAGGCTGGGTGTCTCTGCCGTCATCGGCGCCCCTTTGCGTGCGCCGAACAACTGCGCCATGTAGAACGCGATGTCGGCGTAAGAATACGTGCCGGCCAGAAATTCCCGATCCACCAGCACGCGTTCCATGCGTCGATAGTATTCCGATGCATCGGCACGCGCGGCCTGCGCCGCCGGATCGTCCGGCGTCGCTTCGAGCCCCATCAGCCGGATAACGTGCGGGAAATAGATTTCGTCGCTGCAATGTTCGAGCTGACGCGCGATGGCGCGTGCCGCCGGATGCGCCGGCCATAACGCGGGATCGGGCTTCAGGTCCTCGAGATATTCGAATATCTGCGTGGAATCGAAGATCTCCAGCGTGCCGTCCATCAGCACCGGCACCTGCCGCTTCGGATTGATGCGCAATACATCCGGATGCCTGGGGTCGTAGCCGCGAAGCTGGCTGAACGGCGCCATCACCAGTTCGAAATCGATACCCTTCTCGTGCGCCGCAATCTCGACCTTGGCGCCGAACATGCTCAGCGGTCCGGAAATTATCTTCATGGTTCGATCTTCCTTTGTTTGCTCGAATTCGCTCGCGAAGGTTTTACGTTCGCTTCGGTGAAACGGATCAGGCATGCCGCCAAGCATAAGCCCGATAACATGACACCTCATGTCATGTATTTGATGTAACGTGTCGCGTATGAAAGCCAGCCGCCTGTTGTCGATCATGATGATGCTGCAAGCGCGCGGCCGGATGACCGCACCGGCGCTGGCCGAAGCACTGGAAGTGTCCGAGCGCACGATCCTGCGCGATATCGACCAGCTCTCCACGGCCGGCGTACCCATCTGGGGCGATCGCGGCCGCAACGGCGGCTTTCAGTTGCGCGACGGCTGGAGTACCGATCTCACCGGGCTCACCGAGCACGAAGCGCATGCGCTGATCCTGGCGGGCTTGCCCGGGCCGGCAAGAGAACTGGGCCTCGACGGCATGGCCAGCTCCGCACGGCTGAAGATGATGGCCAGCCTGCCTCCAGGCTCGCGCGAGCAGGCCGATCGCGTCGCCAGCCGGCTGCATATCGATACCGTCGATTGGTACCGGGCGCAGGAAACGCCCGAGTTTCTGCGTGAAGTCGCCGATGCGGTGTGGGGTTCGTATCGTATCGACGTGAAATACCGAAGCTGGCGTGGTGTGTCCCGCCGCGAACTCGAACCACTCGGCCTGGTGCTCAAGGGAGGTGCCTGGTATCTGATTGCCAAGGTGGTTGGCAAGCCCGGCGCACTGACTTTCCGACTGGCAAATATCTGCGAATTCAACGCGACGCGCCGCCGTTTCAAGCGCCCGGCGCGATTCGATCTGGCGGAGCACTGGCGTGACGCGATGAGCCGGTACGAGACCGATCTTTATCGGCTGACCGCTCATATCGCCGTGTCGCCGCGCGGCGAGAACTGGCTGGCCAATGCGCGGATCAAGACCGCACCGGTCTTGCAAAAAGCCGGCAGTGCGGAGGTGCCGTCAGGATGGAAGGAATTCCTGATGCCGATCGAATCCATCGAGCACGGCGCGCGGAAGCTGCTGGGGTACGGCGCACATCTGAAGATCCTCGGGCCGCAGGCGCTCAAGGATCGATTCATCGAAGAGTTGTCGCAGTTGAAAGCGCTTTATCGATCAGGCGACGGTTGAAGCGTCGCCTTTTGCATCGATGCGGTCGCCGGCCGATGCATGGTGCCGGCGGTTGCTCGCGCACCAATGACACCACTGCCCGCTTTCGAAAGCGCGACGTCGGTCAATCGCGCATCGTTGCGTGAGCCAGCCGCACGCAGGGTGGTCGCGTCGAAACACGTGCGTTGACGACTTTTGAAGTTGCGCTTTGCAGAATGGCGTTCACGGGACGGAACCGGATGTCCATATCGCTTCGCATTGGACGATGTCGATCGTGTGCCGGCAACCGGCCGGACGCAATCGATCGCACAATCAGATTTCGTCGGCAAACTCATCAAGAAAGCGGCGCAAGCGATCGTGGCGGATTTTCGCCAAACGGGCACCGGTAGCGGTCTGAAAACCCGACGCCAGCTTCAGCAGCTTCGTGTGAAAGTGATCGATCGCGAATCGCGTGTCGTCGAGTTCGCGTTCCGACGCGTGCGGATCGACCGGGTCATACAGCGCGCTGCCCATCCGGCCGGCGACATGGAAACAACGTGCAACACCCAGCATGCCGATCGCATCGAGCCGGTCGGCATCCTGCAGCGTTTTGGCTTCCAGCGTCGTCGGTGCAACGCCGGCCGAAAAACTATGCGCTTCGATCGCATGCGCGACAGCGTCGATCTTCGCGTCCGGCCAATCCAGCGACTTCAGCACCTGCGTGGCCTTCTCCGCCGACAGCCGCGATGCCTGCGCCCGAAGCGGAGCGTTTTTCTCTACCGCCACGCAATCGTGCAGCAGCGTTGCCGCAAACAGCACTTCGGCGTCTCCGCCCTCCTCGGCATGGATCACCGCCGCGTTCTTCCACACGCGTTGCAGATGCGAAGTGTCATGGGAGCCATCGCCATTGGCGCTGCTCCAGTGAGCCAGCAGGGCTTCGGCCAGATCCTGAAAGGGGGCGAACGCGGGGGTCGTCACGGGTGCGGATGGTTAAAGACGGAATACCGATTATCGCCGCAAGCGCGACAAGGCACACGATCCACGGCTTATGCCGGCGTGAACAGCAAACCGTTACCGCCAGCGGAACCCGATTGGCTTATAGTGCGGAGTGCCCATTCGACGAGGAGATTCGCCATGAAACTGCAGGTCAACGGTCCGTTTGAAGTGAAGCTGAATCCGGAATCGCTGAGTAGCGTCGCGGAAAATACCGGGCTCGGCCGCATGTCGCTCGACAAGCAATTTCGCGGCGACCTGGAAGCCGTCAGCCACGGCGAAATGATCGCGTTTCGAAGCAGCATCCAAGGCTCCGCGGGCTACGTCGCGATGGAAACCGTGCAGGGCACGCTACGTGGACGCCAAGGCAGCTTTGTCCTGCAGCACAGCTCCACAATGTCCCGTGGGCAGCCGAAGCAGTCGATCACCGTCGTGCCCGATTCCGGAGCGGGAGAATTGCTGGGGCTCTCCGGCTCGATGATCATCAACATCGACAACGGCCAGCATTCGTACACCTTCGACTTCGAGTTGCCCGAATCGCCGCAGTAAATCGATACACAAAGGCGCGGCTGGACGGTAACGCGCTTCAGCGCTCTCGCACACCATAAGGAAAGCGTCGGCTTCATTCGTCAGCGCGTTACGAAAGCATCGGCATCGACAAGCCGGCCGCGGTCGCGGACGTCAGCACGTCATGCGACTGCGTCGTCACGCAGACGGAACTGCGCGACCGCCGCGCTCAGCCGTGAACCCTGCTCGTCGAGCGACAACGCCACGGCCGCCGCTTCCTCGACCAGCGCGGCATTACGTTGCATCGTCTGCTCCATCTGGATGACCGCGGCGTTCACCTGCTCGATGCCCGACGACTGTTCCTCGAAGGCGTTGCTCGTTTCGCTCATGATCGCGTTCACGCGCTCGACCGCGGCGACGAGTTCGGTCATCGCCGAGCCGGCCAGCGTGACGAGGCCGCTGCCGTCTTCGACGCGTCGCGCGGAATTGCCGATCAGATCCTTGATTTCCTTCGCCGCCGACGCGCAACGCTGCGCGAGCCCGCGAACTTCCGTCGCGACGACCGCGAAACCGCGCCCCTGCTCGCCGGCACGCGCGGCTTCGACGGCAGCGTTCAACGCGAGGATGTTCGTCTGGAATGCGATGCTCTCGATCACGCCGACGATGCCGGAAATCCGCGTGGAACTGCGCGCAATCTCGGTCATCGTCTCGACCACGCGCTGCATCGCGTCGCCGCCGCGCGACGCGATGCCGGCCGCGCCCTCGACGTAGGTGCGTGCATCGCGCGCGTTGTCCGCATTCTGGCGCACGGCCGCCGTCAGTTGCTCGACGCTCGCCGCCGCCTGCTGCAGCGACACGGCCTGCTGCTCGGTGCGCGCGGACAGGTCGACGTTGCCGCTCGCGATCGTACGGACGTCGCCGACGATCGTCTCCGTACTCGCACGCACCTGGCTCACCGTGTCGACGAGGCCGTCCTGCATCCGCTTCAGCGCATTCAGCAGATACGCCATTTCGTTCGCGCCGGGAATGACCACCGTGCCGGTCAGGTCGCCTTTCGAGATTTTTTCGAATTGATCGACCGCGAGATTGATCGGCTCGATGATCGCCTTCGCGAGCACGCGCTGCGCAAAGAAGCCGACGACGAGCGCAAGCACGGCGACCGCCGCCATCCCCCACACGATCCGGTGGAAATGGATGCCGGCCGCATCGTAGCGGGCCTTTTCGCGTGCGACCTGGAACGATTCGAGCGCGTCGATCGCATCCTGGTACGCAGCGAACAGCGCCGGTGGCGCGGTGCGCTGGGTGTCGAGGAAGTTGAACGCGTCGTCGCCGTCGAGCTGCGACAGCGCCTTCAGGAACACACGCTCGAGCAGCGCGCGACGACGATTCTGCAGCGTGTCGAACAGCGCCTGCTCGTCGGCGTCGCGCGCGTGCAGGCGCGTGTAGGCGTCCAGTTCGTCGTTGCTCTGCTTGAGGAGCGTGTGCAGTTGCGCGATTTCCGCCTTGGCCGGCTGGCCCGCGCTGATGATCTGCGCGACGTCGCTCATGCGTTCGCGCAGCACGAGCATCCGCTCGGAGCTGGTCTTCAGGTGCAGCAGCGACGCGGTGTCGTCGCGGTACATCGCCTCGAGCGAACCATTGCTCACGTAGAGGCCGGCGATGCATGCGCCGACCACCAGCACGAGCAGCACGGTATAGCCGGCGATGGTCGCGACGAGTCCGCCACGGATGGTGAATTGTTTTCGCATGACGTTCCCTTGCGCCGACCACGCACGGCCAGCGGCGGATGTGGATTCCGGATCACGAAAGACGAGTGCTGCGTCGCAACACGCGGCGCGTGGGCTGCGAACGAGTTAACGGCGGGGGCGGCGGGAAGGTTTTATCTGCACACGACGCGAATCTTGACGATTGCGACAGATGGGGGCGGAAGATGCGTGCGGCGGGGCGTTCGCCGTCGAGCGAAGCGGTGCTGGCGGGGCAGCCGTGGGCGGAATTCGGGCAACTGCGGATGGAACACAAAACCCTTGGGTCTCGCGCTGCGCCGCAACCATCGGCTATCCGTCGTTGGCCAGCGTTGAACGGATCTCATCGACCGGGAGGTCGCGCTGATGCGTGGCAATCTGCCATGTATTTCCCCACGGATCCCTTACCATCGCGCGCCTGTCGCCGTAGGGCATGTCGGCCGGAACTTCGAGCGAGATCGCATTCGCCGCAATCGCTCGCCGATAGGTCGAATCGGCATCCTCGACATAGACGTACAGGAACGCCGGCATCGGATCGCGCAGGCCGTCACCGCCGCTGATCATCACGACGGAATCGCCGATCCGGATTTCGGCAGGCAGTCCGGCGCGGAATTCGCCCTGTGCGCGAAACACCGTCCTGATGAATTCGATCAGGTTTTCCGGATCACGGACGACGATTCGGGGCGTGACGGTATGCCATCCATCGGGCTGAAATCGGGTCATGTCGCGCTGCCTCCGAAGGGATTTCCGGGAGGTATTCTCCTCCGGGTGCCGGCGGTCTGCAAAGGGCTGGTGGGAGCCGATTGCGTTTGTCGACATGGATGCCTGGATCGTCGACAATCGGCTGGACGTTTTCGGCGCAACCGAGAGATCGTGAAGGATCCTCGAGCGCTCGCCGCCGTACATGCCACAACGTTTGGTTGTGGACAGAAAGTATGCGGCTCAGGCTACCTCGCAGTTCCGGCAACACGTACTCATCCTTGGCAGGAGAGTCATCAATGTCTGCTCTGCTGAAAATCCACTGGGTGTGCTGGGGTGCGCTCACCATATTGTTCAGCGTCGCCGTGGCGGCATTCGAACTGTCCCGTGCTTCGCATAGTGTCGAACTGCCTCTGAAGCCCAGCGCGACCACCAGCTTCTCCGTATTTCGCCTGATGCGAGCCCCGCTTGCGGTCGGAATCGACTTCAAGCGCAATGGCTGGGCGGACAAACGCCCGGAGTTGGGCAACTACTCGTATAACTCGAACTCCAGGGCGAGCGGGTATTTGGAATTCAAGGACCCCGGAGAACCCGTCACGATTCGCATCACGTCCGACTCCGGCATGGACACGCTGTTCCACGCAATGCCGAGGTCGAGATATGGCGAAACCGACATGTGGCGCGCGTTGGTTGCCAGCGAAGCCAACAGCAACCCTGACCGCCTTCCGTGGCCCCCTCGCGCTCATGCTCAGTCATTGCCGCGAGGAATCACCCATCTGACCATTTCAGTTGTCGATGTGGGCCCCGCAATCTTGAGCGAACACGTTACTTTCGTCGCCGAAGCGCCGCCCTCGGGTTACGGCTGGCTGGGGTGGTTATCTTTCTGGCCGCTATTCGCGGTGCCTCTTGCCATCTATGGCGGCACACTGCTTTCGCTTGGCCATCGCACGGCCGGAGCGCAAACGGCTGACACGAGCCACGGCATTTTCAGACGCACGTTGTGGCGCATGGCCAAAACCGGCGCCGCGATGGCCCTCGCATATCCGTTGAGCGGATTAACCGCAGGCGCCTGGACGTTTTTTCACGATTTCCCGCGGGCTTCTCTACTAGACGCGGTTCGGATAGCTATATGGATTGGTACATACGCTCCAATACACGGAGTGCTGCCGGACGTCGACCCTGACGGTCATTATCACTTCCCCGCCTACCCGTTCGTCATACCCACCGCAGTCGTGCTCATCTTTTTGTTTTTCCGGGGCTGGCGTTTATTCAAGCCGCATCGATTGCCACGGTAGCCGCCATGGTCATCCTGCCAATGCGGTTGACCGCAAATGGACCTGCCGATTTGCCGCCGAGTGCCCGTTTCCGAGATCGACGATCGTCCGCTTCGGGTCGTTCAGAAGCGTCGCCCGGCTTAGCCTCTGCCCAACCTGCGCACCATGCCAGGCATGGCGCGCAGCCACGGAGGACCACATCGTTTCGCCCGCAGGACGGACCTCCTGGCGAAATAGTTACAAGATAACTGTTGACGCCGGCACTACCCGCGGTTAGTGTGTGGCCAGAAGTTCAAGAAGTTCGATTGCTGTTCATCAATTGCTCGCTCCTCAGCGGTATTCGTTGTCCTCTCCCTCCTTGATGCTTCACGCGCTCTTCAACAGAGCAAATTTTCTATTTTTTTTACTCAAGGATTCTTCATGGATACCGGTATCGTCAAGTGGTTCAACGACAGCAAAGGCTTTGGCTTCATCACTCCGGACAAGGGCGGCGACGACCTGTTCGCTCACTTCTCCGAAATTCGGGCCGACGGCTTCAAGACGCTGGCTGAAAATCAGAAGGTGAGCTTCGAAACGAAGCAAGGCCCGAAGGGTCTGCAAGCGGCCAACATCAAGCCGCTGTAAAGTTTGAAGGACCCGGCCTCCCGAAACGGGCGCCGGGTTGCAGCGACATCCTCGCGGAGCGTTGTCTCCCAAAGTTGGCGCGATCGCTTATAGCTGCATCTGTTTGTTCAGCAGCTTGCCAAGCGCCACACGCCTCGTTGCACTTCATTCTCCCCTCTGGCTGCAAGGCCCTTTTTTCGCATTCCGACTGCTTAAGATTCAGCTCGCAATGGCTTTGAATCGGCGCATCCGTGCACGTTTCGCACGGCACGCGCGCATTCGCACATCATTAAAATTAAAATGCACACCAAACGAATTCAACAATACAACGGCTATGCCGTCCAACCCTCGGCGCATCGTTTGCCCGACGGTAGTTTTTCATCCAACCTGCTGCTCGAACGCACCGACAGCTCGCGCGCCGAAGGCCGCTACCAGTTCTATTCGCTCGACTACTTCACGAGTGAAGCGCAGGCGCTGCAGCACTCGACACGTTGGGCACGCAACTGGGTCGACACGCGCGGTTAAAGGCAACACCCCCGTACCAGACGCCCAACGCATCTGAGGAACCAGGGCGCGCGCAACACCGCGCGCCCGAACATCGCGCGCGATCGATTCGTTACCTTCCGATTCGATCTGCGCACTTGGTTCGAACTCCCGACCTTCCCTTTCGACGTCGCCGGCAACAATTCGGCTGCGCGCATGCCCCGGAAAACCGACCTAAAGAACGCGCTCCAGCGCGTCGGCGAACCTGGCAACCGCACCGTCGACGTCATGCAGTTTTTCCAGGCCGAACAATCCGATGCGGAAGGTCTTGAAATCTTCAGGCTCGTCGCATTGCAGCGGAACACCGGCCGCGATCTGCAAACCGACATCGGCGAATTTCTTGCCGGATCGAATGCCGTCGTCGTCCGTGTAGCAGACCACGACGCCCGGCGCCTGAAAACCTTCAGCCGCCACGCTCCTGAAACCCTTGTCGGCCAGCAGCGCACGAATGCGCTTGCCGAGCTCGAGCTGTTCCGCCCTCACCTTGTCGAAGCCGTATGCGTCGGTTTCCTTTATCACGTCGCGCAGCGTCGCGAGACTGTCCGTGGGCATCGTCGCGTGATACGCGAATCCGCCGCTCTCGTACGCTTCCATGATCTGCAGCCATTTGCGAAGATCGCACGCGAAACTGGTGCTGGTCGTCGCATCGATTCTTTCGCGGGCGAGCGGGCCGAGCATGACCAGTGCGCAACAGGGCGACGCGCTCCAGCCCTTTTGCGGCGCGCTGATCAGGACATCGACGCCGCTGGCCTGCATGTCGACCCAGACCGTACCGGACGCGATGCAATCCAGTACGAACATGCCGCCGACGGCATGCACGGCATCGGACACCGCGCGCAAATACGCATCGGGCAACATCATCCCGGACGCCGTTTCCACATGCGGCGCAAAGACCAGATCCGGCTTGTGCTCCCTGATCGCGGCGATCACTTCGTCGATCGGGGCCGGTGCATAGGCGGCCTGCCTGCCCTGTTCGACCGGGCGCGCCTTCAGCACCGTCGTTTCGGACGGAATGCTGCCCATGTCGAAGATCTGCGACCAGCGGAAACTGAACCAGCCATTGCGGATGACCAGACACTTCTTGTTCGTCGCGAACTGCCGGGCGACGGCCTCCATGCCGAACGTCCCGCTGCCCGGGACGACGACGACCGACTTCGCGTTGTAGACCTTTTTCAGGGAAGCGGAAATGTCGCGCAGGACGCCCTGAAAGAGCTGCGACATATGATTGATCGATCGGTCGGTGTAGACCACGGAATATTCGAGGAGCCCGTCGCGGTCGACATCGGGAAGTAAGCCTGGCATGGTCGTCTCCGGTAAAAGATGAACAATGGCGTCGGGGCAAGCAGTATCCGCGACCGGGTACCGCTACGCCGATGCAAGTTCGTTTTTTCTCGATGAAAGCCGATTCTAACGAAGGCCGCGTGCAACTTGGCGCATATTTTGTCTGCTCACTGGCACATGCATGAAGTTGCACGGCCGCAAGCCAGAGCGAAGCGCCGGCGGCAAACCGTTCGTGCGTTAACGACGCAAGAGGCTACACGCCGACGGCTCCCGTTTCGTCACAAGCCACGATCTTCACCCCCTCCGTCGACCGGTGGCGCGCACGCCGCACACCGGATTGCCTGCCCATCATAAGCATTTCCGCACGGTCGGGCGCGGCGGGAACCTTACCGCCCGCCGTCGAGCGCCCCGAGAATCCGGTACGCGGTCTTCACGCGGTCCTCGATCGGGACGCTGCGGTTCGCGAGCATCACGATCGCGATCCGCTTCGCGGGGACGAACGCGACATACGTGCTGAAACCGTCGGTCGAGCCCGTCTTGTTGATCCACGTGTCGGGTCTCGGCGCCAGCGGCGGCGTGATCGCGCTGGCCGGTGTCGCATTGAACAGCATCTTCGGCGCGTTGCCTTCGAGCAGCGTCGGCAGCGCGACCGGATGCGGATACTGCTCCCAGATCAGGTCCTGCGTCAGCGGCCCCGCGCGGAAATAGCCGGCGTGCGTGCGCTCGATCGCGCGCTGCAGCCGCGGCGCCGTTTCGACCAGCCCCATGTTCGCCTGCACGAAGCGCAGCAGGTCCGCCGCCGTGGTCCGGACGCCGTACGCTTCCTGCCACAGCATGCCGCCCGTCATCCGGATCGGCTTGCCGTCCTTCGTATAGCCCTGCGCATAGTCGGCCTTGCGCGTGTCGGGCACGTTGATATACGTGTGCGTCATCCCGAGCGCGGGAAAGAGCCGCTGCTCCATCAGCACTGCGAAATCGCGGTTCGTCGCCTTCGCGGTGAGCCACCCGAGCATCCCGATCGCGACGTTCGAATACGTGCGGCGCGTGCCGGGCGCATACGCGGGCCGCCACGCGTCGAGATAGCGGATCAGGTCCGCCTCGTCGCGGATGCTGTCCGGCACCTGCAGCGGCATGCCGCCGGGCGTGTGCGTGCCGAGCTCGAGCAGCGTCACGCCGCCGAACGGCTTGCCCTGCAGCGCGGGCAGGTATTTGGCCGCAGGGTCCGCCAGCGACAGCTCGCCGCCCTCCTGCGCATCGGCCGCGAGCGTCGCGGTCAGCGTCTTGCTGACGGAGCCGATTTCGAACAACGTGTCGCCGGTGACGGGCTTGCCGGTTTGCGTCGACATCACGCCATAGTCGAACACGTAGGGCTTGCCGTCGGCGACGATGCCGATCGCCATGCCGGGAATCGCGTACTGCTTCATCAGCGGCGCGACGTGACGGGTCACGGTTTCGTGGATGTCGTTCTGCGTGACTGCGGCCGCGCGGCCGGCCGTGGCGGTGGCGCACGCGGCGACGAACAGGGTCGCGGCGAAGCGGGTCGCGTTGAATCGCATGGTTGCGGTTCCTTTGACTTTGATATCGGATGGTTGCATGAACAACAGATCCGGCCGCGCCGCGCGGAAATCACGGCGGCCGGCCTGTCGAAGCAGAACTATCCGCTACCGGCCGGCCGCCAACAATCGACGATATGTTGCGCGAGCCTAAAGAAAAACTTATGAGATACGCGAAGCGCCGGACTGCAACGCGGCAATCGCGGGTCGTTCAACGGTTTGCGGGGAATACCTAGCGGTTTCAACAGCGTTCGATCCGGCGGCCGAATGGCGCCGCATCGAAATCGATGAAAAAGAGATAAGTCCTGGCAGATCGGCAAACGCCGGCACGCCGCGCGGACCGTGCAAGTGGTCAGCCCGGCAGCCGGTCGAGAAAGGCCAGCATCGCCGCATTGAATCGCGCGGGTCGCTGCAGCGGCGCGAAATGGCTCACGCCGGGCAGGATCGTCAGCGTCGCGCCCGGAATCGTGCGCGCCAGATATGCCGCATGCTCGGGCCGGATGAATTCGTCGTGCTCGCCCTGCACGATCGTCACCGGCACGGCGATCGCCGCGAGATCCTGTGCGCTGTAATCCGGTTGCGTGCGCATCATTTCGCTAACGGCCGCGACGAATGCGTCGAACTGGTCCGGCGTCGCGGACAGTTGCGCGTAGTCCTTGCGGTGCCGCGCGAAGCAGCGGTCGATCAGCGGGCTCGGCTCCATCTCCTTCGTGCCGCCCGGGTCCATGTTGCACGCGAAGAAGAAC
Organism: Burkholderia sp. BE17; assembly: GCF_009362305.1. Taxonomy (NCBI): domain Bacteria; kingdom Pseudomonadati; phylum Pseudomonadota; class Betaproteobacteria; order Burkholderiales; family Burkholderiaceae; genus Burkholderia; species Burkholderia sp. BE17. Next base: position 67,059 of record NZ_WHNU01000004.1, on the reverse strand, counting down.
ACGCCGGCGACGCGTTCCGGCGCGCGGGCCGCCAGCACGAGCGCAATGCACGCGCCGTCGCTCCAGCCGACGAAGCGCGCGCGGTCGACGTGCAGCGCGTCCAGGACCGCGAGCACGTCCGACGCCATGCGTTCATAGGAATACGGTTGGTCGTCGCGCGTGCTGCGGCCGTGGCCGCGACTGTCGATCAGGATCGCGCGGTAGCCGGCCGCGAGCAGCGCCGGCACCTGGTTGCCCCAGTTGCCGCCGTGGCCGAGGCCGCCGTGCAGCAGCACGACCGGCGGGCCGTGGCCGAACGACGCGTGCCAGATGCGCGCGCCGTCGTGTTCGAGCCATCCTTCGGCATCGGCCGCCGGCAGCGGCGTGCCGCCGTGCGCGTCGAAACGGACGAGTTCGTCGTCGTCGAGTTCCGCATTCATCGTTCTGCCGTCCTTTCGAGGGAGACGAGCTTGCGATTGTAATGCGTGCGGCCGAAGCGGCCGTGACCGCTTCGCGCAGCCGGAAACCGTCAGGCCTGCGTCGACACCAGCCCGCCCGCCGACGAGCCGCCCGACTTCTCGATCGCCGCCGCGAGCTGCGAGATCGCCGTCGCCAATGCCGCCGAGATCGCGCTGGCTTCCGCGCTCAGCGACTGCTGTTCGACCGCCGCGGCCGGGTCGTCCTTCGCGCGCTGGGCCGCGCTCGCCATCTGCCGCTCGAGCGTTGCGAGCTGCTTCTGCAGCCGCTCGATCAGCGCCTTCAATTGGCCGACCGCCGGGCTCTCCGACGACGCGCCCGATGCGCCGGGCGTTGCGCCGGTGCCGCCGGTCGAACCCTTCGCGCCGGTGGTGCTCGTCGTGCCGGTGGTGCCCGCGGTATCCGTTGCGCCGTCAGCGGATGACGTCGCAGCAGGTGCGGTCGTCGTGGCCGATGCGCCCGGCGTGTTTGCGGTAACGCTGCCGTCCGCCAGCGGAGATCGCGCGGTCGTGGAGAAATCGATCTGCATCGTGTCGGTCCGTGTGTCGGTAATCAAATCGTGACGGGGTGGCATGAAATGCCTTCCAACTCGTTTACGACATTCGTCACACGAAACTTGAGTATCGGGGTCGGACGGATTCCGCGGTAAATCGCAGCATTCAAGTCGCGAAGGGGCCAGATTGGCAGCGAAGCGGCGCTGGTAAAATTCCGGGTTCGCCGGCCGGATTCGCGCGTCGACAGCACCTCACTGCACGATCGCGCGGGCCGCCGGTTTCGACTCCTGCCCTTCCGGGCGCGGCACGTGACGCGTGCCGCGCCCCAGTAGCGGCTTCGCGGGTCGGCCCTCTCCGTTCGCCTGCTTGCACCGCTCGCCGGGTCGAGCGGCGAACGCCTGCAGTACTCACTTCATTACGCATTCGAGGAACACACGATGGCCCGCATCGGCGCCTTCTGCATCACGACGTGGCTTGCCGCCGCGATTCTCTACTTCGGCCAGCATTCCGTCGCGATGATCGCGCTCAGCGGTGTCGTCGTATTCGGCGGGTTCGACCTGCTGCGGCCGTAACGCGCATCGCGACGACGGCGCGCACGCTGCTCGCGCAACATCACGGGCTTGAATTCGGCTCGTTCAGTTCGGAGCTGCACGTCGTCTTCGATCGTGCGACCCACCGCTTGCTGCGTTGCAGCGGCGTCGAAGCGGGTCGCGCATCGACAGGCGCCCGGAAAATCCGGGCGCCACATGAACGCAGGGAGATGAACGAACCGGCGCCTCGCGCGTCAGCGCGGCAACGTCCTCAACGAAGACGGCCCGCCGGTCAGCGCAATACGCTTTCCCGTATCGCGCAGCTTGCCGCCCTCCACCGCATAAAGCGCAAGCTGCCGTTCGACGTTGAACTGCACGATCACGTGCCGGCTATCGGCGGTAAACACGATGCCCTGCGCGGCTTCGCCGCCGGGCAACTCGCTGGTCTTCACAGCCTGCCCGTCGCGGATCTCGAACAGCAGCACTTTGCCGAGCTTGTGGCGACCCGGATTGTCGGGCGTCAGGTTCGAGCCGTCCATCGCCTGCACGGCGATCCATTTCCCGTTCGGCGAAATCGCGACGCCTTCCGGCAGCGACGGCACCGTCAGGTACTGGACCGTCCGGAACGGCACGCGCGACACGTCGATCAGCGCGACCGTATCGGCGTCGCCCGCGAGCGTGCCCGCATAACCCGGCAGCCCCGCGAGCCCGACGTTGCTGACGACCGCCCAGCGGTTGTCGCTCGACACGTCGATCGTGTAAGGCGCGACGCCCGTGCTCAGGCGCGTGCCGCTGTCGCTCACCTTGCCGTCGTCGACGTTCAGCACCGCGACACCCTGCTCGTCGCGCAGCGACACGAGCGCATGCTTGCCGTCGTGCGTGAAGCTGATCCCCGCGAGCCGCTTCTTGCCGATCTTCAGGTTGCCGTCGAGCGTCGCTTGCGTGCCGTCGATGCGCAGGATCGATACGCTGCCGTCGACGTTCGCGACGAGCGCGAGCCGGCCCGAACGGTCGATCGCGATCCCTTGCGGATGCGTGCCGAGCTCGATGCGCGTGATCGCGGGCGGTGCGGCGTCGAGATTCACGACCTGCAGGAACGTGTCGAACACGAGCTGCTTCGCGGCCGTGTCGTAGCGCGTCGGTGCGCCGACCAACGCGAGCTTCGCGTCGGGCGTGATCGCGACGGCCTGCGGCGGCCCCTGGATGCCGTTCTCGACGTCGACCTGCAGCGCGACCTTCGGCGGGAACGTGCTGGCGTCGAGCAGCGTCAGCGTGTCGGCGGGCGGCGAGGCGAGGAAGGTGTCGCGGCCCTCGACGCGCTGGTACTTGCCGTCGTTGCCGGACACGATCCAGTCGGCGGCATGCACGGCGACGGCCGTCGTGGCGAGGGTCAGCGCGGCGAGCAGGCGCGCGCTGCGCAGGCGGAAAGGATTCGAATGCATGGCGGTCGGTTCTCCGGATCGGTTGCGGACGCAATGAATTGCACGACCCTGCTGCTCGACGGGCCGCTGCCATCGCATGATGCCCGAAAGCGTGCAAATCCGGCGTCTCGCGCCCCGCTCCGTCAGGCCGCCGGTGACGCGCCCGGCTCCCACCGAGCGACGTCATCGAGCGGATACACGGGCCGCGCAAGCCGCTCGTAGCGAAACAGCCCGTAGTCCGAGCCCGTCACGCCGCGGCTGTCGCATTCGACCAGCGCGGCCGCGATCGGCACGAACACCGGCCGGCAATACATCCGCGATTTCAGCAGCAGGAAGCGCGCGCGGCGCGGATCGACGCCGACGCTCTCGAACACGCCGAGATCCCACGGCTCCTGCGTGCGCTCGGTGACGACGAGCGTCGCCGCGCCGATGTCGAGCACGGCCGTGCGGCCCATGTACGCGCGCTGGCCCGTGTATGTCGGCCCCGTGATCACGTATTCGCCGTCGGTAAGCGCGCGCACGACGCCCGTCGCGCGAAACGGCTCGCGCCGCACGCCGCCGTGCGACGGCAGCCGGTTGCCGACCGGCACCGTGACGGTCGCGCCGACACCCGCGTCGATCAGCGCCGCGACGGCCTCCGGATCGCATAGCGGCCCGCTGACGATGCCGTCGAGCCCCTGCGCGAGCGCTTCTTCGAGCAGGTCCATCGTGTCGCACGGGCCGCCCGACATACAGTTGTCGCCGTGATCGAGCATCAGCACCGGGCGGTCCGCGCCGCGCGCGAGCGCCGCGGCCTGCGCGACCGATTCCGCGAGCGGCGCGCTGCGGTACACGAACTCGTCGCGTGCGTCCCAAATCTGCCGCGCGATACGTTCGGCGACGGCATCGGCCGCCGCGCGGTCACCGTCGCCGACCACGACGACACTGATGCACGGCGCGGGAATGTCCGCGAGCGAGAAACCCGAAAGCACCGACACGGCGAGCACGCCGCCGACCTCTGCCTCGGCCGCGCGCGCGGCCTCCACCGCGCGCCGCATCGCGCCTTCGGCGCTCGCGCTGCGCAGCGTCGACGTCATCAGCGGCGGTTGCCGCCATGCAAGCACCGGCCGTGCGCGGCCGTGAAGCCGGTCGAGCAGCACGCGCGCGGCATGCTCGCCGGTCTCATACATGTCGACATGCGGATAAGTCTTGAAGCTGACGATCACGTCCGCGTGGTCGATCATCTTCTGCGTGACGTTCGCGTGCAGGTCGAGCGCGACCGCGATCGGCGCGTCGGGCAGCGCCGCGCGCACGCGCGCGAGCAGGTCGCCCTCGCCGTCCGCGCTCTGCTCGGCGACCATCGCGCCGTGCAGGTCGAGCATCACCGCGTCGCAGCCGGACGCGGCCGCGACGATCGCATCGCAGATCGTCGCATACGCATCGGCCGCGACGGGCCCGCTCGGGTTCGCGGCCGCCGACACCGGCGTCACGATTTCAGCGCCTTCACGCGCGGCCGCATCGATGAACGCGGCCATCGCGGTGCGCATCCCGTGGTTCGCGCGATACGCGTCGTCGCCCCAGTCGGGGCCGTTGCGGCCGAACGCGGCGAGCGGCGTCGGCACCGGCGAGAACGTGTTGGTCTCGTGGTTCATCCGGGCGATCAGGATCTTCATCGCGCGTCACCTTCCACGATCCCGGCAACGCCCAGCATCGCCTGCAGCAGCACGTTGCAGCCGGCTTCCAGATGCGCCGGATCAGCGTCCTCGATCTCGTTGTGGCTGATCCCGTCCTTGCACGGCACGAAGATCATCGCGGTCGGCGCAACGCGCGCGAGATACACGGCGTCGTGGCCCGCGCCGCTGATCACGTTCATCGACGACAGCCCGAGCGCGCCCGCGCCGGCACGAACCTGCTCGACCAGCGTCGTGTCGAACGGTTGCGGCGGGAAGGACACGACCTGCTCGACGTCGATCCGCATGTCGGCCGATGCGCCCAGGTCGGCGCACGTCGCGCGCAGTTGCGCATCCATCGCCGCCAGCGTCGCGTCGTCGGCCGCGCGCAGGTCGACGGTCAGCGTCACGCGGCCCGGAATCACGTTGCGCGAATTCGGGTGCACGTCGACCCAGCCGACCGTGCCGCGTCCGTGCGGCGGATGCGCGCACGCGATGCCGTTCACCGCGCGCACGAGATCGGCCGCAACCAGCAGCGCGTCGCGTCGCAACGCCATCGGCGTCGGGCCGGCGTGCGCCTCCATCCCGTGTACGGTCACGTCATACCAGCGCTGCCCGAGCGCGCCCTCGACCACGCCGATCGTCGTATCGTGCGCCTCCAGCACCGGCCCCTGCTCGATATGCGCTTCGAAATACGCACCGACCGGATGCGCGTCGCGCCCATCGTCCGCATCGCCCGCATAACCGATCGCGCCCAGCGCGTCGCGCACCGACACGCCGTCGCGGTCGCACTGCGCGAGCGCATGGTCGAGCGTAAACGCACCCGCGAACACGCCGGAGCCCATCATCACGGGCACGAAGCGCGAGCCTTCCTCGTTGGTCCAAACGGCGACCTCGAGCGGCGCACGCGTACGCACGCCCGCGTCGTCGAGTGTGCGCAGCACTTCGAGGCCCGCGAGCACGCCGTAGTTGCCGTCGAACTTGCCGCCGGTCGGCTGCGTGTCGATATGGCTGCCCGTCGTCACCGCCGGCAGGTCGTCGCGTGCGCCAGCACGCCGCGCGAAGATGTTGCCGATCGCATCGACACGCACCGTGCAGCCGGTTTCCTTCGCCCATGCGACGAACAGGTCACGCGCGTCGCGATCGAGTTCGGTGAGTGCGAGGCGGCACACGCCCCCTTTGTCGGTCGCGCCGATCCGCGCGAGACGCATCAGGCTGTCCCACAGCCGCGCGCCGTCGACGCGCAAGCCGGACGCCGCGACGGCCGGTGTCGAATCCTGAACTTGCATCGATGGAATTCCTCGCAATGAAAGGGCACGGCGCTTACGCGACGCCGACGCCCAGGTAACGGTCCTTCACCTCGTGATCGGCGGCGAACGCCGCGTTGCTGCCTTCGTAGACGATCACGCCCTGTTCGATCACGAAGTGGCGGTCCGCAAGCTGCGTGCACACTTCGAGGTTCTGTTCGACCAGCAGGATCGCGACGCCGGCCGCCTTGATCCGCTTCAACTGCTCGACGATCTCCTCGACGATCACCGGTGCGAGCCCTTCGACGGGCTCGTCGAGCATCAGCAGCCGCGGGTGGTTCGTCAGCGCGCGGCCGATCGCGAGCATCTGCTGCTCGCCGCCCGACAGCTGCGCGCCGCCGTTGCGGCGGCGCTCCTTCAGGCGCGGAAAGATCCGGTAGATGTCATCGAGCTGCCACGGCGAATCGCGGCGCGCGCCGAGCCGCAGGTTTTCCTCGACCGACAGCAGCCGGAAAATCCCGCGATGCTCGGGCACGAAGCACAGCCCGCGCGCGGCGATCCGGTGCGCGGGCTGCCCGGCGATCGGCCGGCCCGCGAACGTCACCGCGCCGCCGGTCGGCGCGACGACGCCCGCGATCGTCTTGAGCGTCGTCGACTTTCCCGCGCCGTTGCGGCCGAGCAGCGTCACCGTCTCGCCTTCGTTCACGTTCAGCGTAATGCCCTGCAGCACGTGGCTCTTGCCGTAGCACGCATGGACCTCCTTCACGTCGAGCATCATGCGCGGCCTCCCGTGATCATGTTGCCGAGATACGCACTGCGCACGCGCTCGTCGCCGCGAATCGCGTCGGGTTTGCCCTCGACCAGCACGCGGCCCTGCTGCATCACCGTGATCGTGTCCGAGATGTCCATCACGATTCCCATGTTGTGTTCGATCAGCACGACCGTGTAGTCGTCGCGCAGGCCGCGGATCAGCGCCTTCATGTCGCCGAGATCGTCGATCCCCATGCCCGACGTCGGCTCGTCGAGAAAGATCGCGCGCGGCCGTGCCGCCAGCGCCATCCCGACCTCGAGCCGGCGCTGCTGGCCGTGCGACAGCACGCCGGCCGCCGTGTCGACGAAGCGCTGCAGGCCGAGCCGCTCGAGCACGTCGTCGACGATGCCGCCGTGCGCGAGCGCACCGCGCGGCGGCGTCCACGGATTCAGCGCGCGCCGCGATTCGACGCCCTGTGCGGCAACCCGCAGGTTCTCGCGCACGCTCAGGTTCGGAAACAAGCTCGTCACCTGGAACGAGCGTGCGATGCCGCGCCGCACGCGCTTGTGATCGGGTTCGCGCGACACGTCGTGACCGTCGAACAGGATCGAGCCCGACGTGATCGGCAGCGTGCCCGTCAACGTATGGAACAGCGTCGTCTTGCCCGCACCGTTCGGGCCGATCACCGAATGCACGGTGCGCGGCATGATCCGCAGATCGACGCCGCCGAGCGCCGTGAACTTGCCGTAGCGCTTGACGATGCCGCGCGCCTCGAGAATCGCTTCGCTCATTGCTGCTCCCTGGCGTCAGTCGCCGTGCCTTCGGTGCGCCGCAGCTTCGCCGCGACGCGTTCGCCCAGCCCCCACAAGCCGCGCTGCATGAACAGGCTGACCGCGATCAGCACGAGGCCGAGCAGCAGCAGCCAGCGCGGCCACAGCGTCGACAGCCAGTCCGCGAACAGCACGTAGAACGCCGCGCCGAGTACCGACGCGAACAGGTTGCCCGTGCCGCCGATCACCGTCATCACGAGGATCATCTCGCTCGTGTGATAGTCGATGTTCGACAGCGGCGCGATGCCCGTCATCAACGCGTGCAGCGCACCCGCGAGGCCCGTGACCGCACCCGAGATCACGAACGCCGCGAGCTTGAAGCGCTTCACGTCGTAGCCGGCTGCCGCCGCGCGCGCCTCGTTGTCGCGGATCGCGAGCAGCGTACGGCCGAACACCGAGCGCGACACGCGCAGCAGCAGCCAGAACACCGCGACGAACAGCACCGCGACGAAGCCGTAGTAGCGCCACGGCGAATCGAGCGAGACGAACGGATGCCCGAACGCGGCGAGCGCGGGGCGCGGGATGTCGAGCAGCCCGTTGTCGCCGCCCGTGACGTCCGGCGTCGTATAGGCGAGAAAGTAGAACAGCTGCCCGAACGCGAGCGTCAGCATCACGAAATAAGTGCCGCGCTGCCGGATCGAGAACCAGCCGACGAGCGCGGCCGCGACGGCGCCGAGCACGGCGGCCGACAGCAGCGCGACGCTCACCGACGCGACGCCGCGCGTCAGCACGAGCCCCGCCGCATAGCTGCCGAGCCCGAAGAAGATGCCCTGCCCGAACGACAACAGCCCCGTGTAGCCGAGCAGGAGGTTGCAGCCGAGCGCGGCGAGCGCGAACACCAGCACCTCGGTGGCGAGCGAGCCCGAGCTCAGCACGACCGGTAGCACGCACACGACGGCCACCGCGAGCCAACCCTCCGGTCGTTGCAACGCAGCGCGCCATGCCGGCGCGCGCTGCGAGGCTGCCGCCCCCGACGGCAGCGGTTTCGACGATTCGATCATGCGGCCCTCCCCAGCAACCCGTTCGGACGCAGCAGCAGCACGGCCGCCATCGCGACGTAGATCATCAATCGCGCGCCTTCCGGCCACAGCGTGCTCATCAGGCTCTGCACGATGCCGACCAGCATCCCGCCGACGAGCGCGCCGAGAAAATTCCCCATCCCGCCGACGACGACCACGACGAACGCGACGCCGAGCGCCTCGATGCCCATGAACGGATCGACGCCGCGGATCGGCGCGGCGAGCACGCCCGCGAGCGCCGCCGTCGCCGCGCCGAGCGCGAACACGAGGCTGAACACGCGCGTCACGTTGATGCCGAGCAGCGAGACCATCTCCGTCGATTCGCTGCCCGCGCGCACCGTGCTGCCGAGCCGCGTGCCTTCGAGCACCCACCACAGCAAGGCGGCGAGCACGGCCGTGAAGCCGATCACGAACAGCCGGTATTTCGGGTAGACGAAGCCGCCCCAGATCACGACGCCGTTCAGCGCGTCGGGCGGCGGCACGTTGTCGCCGAGCGGGCCCCATGCGAGGATCGCGCACTCCTGCAGCACGAGCGCGAGCCCGACCGTCGCCAGGATGTGGAATTCATGCTGCTGCGCATACACATGACGCAGCACGAGCTTCTCGACGATCCATGCGAACGCACCGACGACGAGCGGCACGACCGCGAGCGCGACCCAGAAATTCGCCGACCATTGCAGCGCCTGGTAGCAGAGATACGCACCGAGCAGGTAGAACGCACCGTGAGCGAAATTCACGAAGCGCAGCAGGCCGAACACGATCGACAGGCCGACGGCGAGCAGGAAATACAGCATCCCCACGCCGATGCCGTTGACGATCTGCAGCAGATAGACGTTCATGGCTTCCGTGTCGGAAAGGAAGGTAACGGACGTCCGCGGCGCACGACGGCCGCGGACGCATGCACGGCGTCACGCGAGCTTGCAACCCGTCTTGTCGACCGGCAGGAACGACTGGCCCGAGCTGACGATGTCGGCATAGTCGTCCGCGCTCTTCATCCGGCCCTTCGGCTTGCCCTTAAGCAGGTAGTAGTTCTTCAGCACCTGGTGGTCGGCCTTGCGGATTTCCTCCGGGCCCGTGAGGCCGTCGTACTTCATGCCCTCCATCGCCGCGACGACCTTCTTCGGATCGGCGCTGCCGGCCTTCACCATCGCGTCGAGCAGGATCTTCGAGCAGATGTACGAACCCGCGAGGCTGTAGTTCGGGTTCGCCTTGAACACGGCGTTCGTGCGCTTCACCAGGTCGCGGTTCAGCGGCGAATCGATGCCGTGCCAGTACTGCGCGCCGAAATACACGCCGTCGCAGATGTCGGGCCCGAGCGCCTCGAACTGCTCGAGGCCCGATGCCCACGCGAGCAGGATCGTGCAGTTGCGCTTCATCCCGAAACTGACGGCCTGGCGCAGCGTGTCCGAAGACTGCGAGCCGAAGTTCAGGATCAGCAGCACGTCCGGCTGCGCGGCCGCCGCGTTCGTCAGGTAGCCGCTGAACTCCTTCTCGGCGAGCGAGTGGTAGCTGTTGCCGACATGCTCGATACCCTTCTCCTTGAAGATCGCTTTCGCGGCCGACAGCAGGCCGTCGCCGAACACGTATTGCGGCGTGATCGTGTACCAGCGCTTCGCCTTCGGCACCATCTGGATCAACGGGCGCACCGTCTGCTCGATCGCGCCGAAGGTCGGCACCGACCAGCGGAACGTCGCGGCATTGCAATCCTTGCCGGTGATTTCGTCCGCGCCGGCCGTCGTGATGAACACGCCGTCCGCCTTCTGGACTTCCTTGCCCATCGCCAGCGATTCGGACGACAGGATGCCGCCCGCGAAGAAGCGCACGCCCTTCTGCTGCGCGATCTCCTGCACGCGCCGCACGGCGGTCGCGGGCTTGCCCTCGGTGTCGAGCGCCGTATAGGCAAGCGGCGCGCCGAGCACCTTGCCGTATTGCTTGACGGCGAGCTGCATGCCGAGATCGGCGTACTTGCCGTTGGCGGCGAACGGCCCCGACATCGGCACCGGGCACGCAAGCTGGATGGTCGAACCCTGCGCGAACGCGGCACGGGACGACATGCTGCCGAGCGCACCCGGCACGGCCGACAGTGCGGCCAGTTTCAACAGTTCTCGGCGATTCAAGTTGACGCTCCTGATAAAGGGGACACACGCGATGCGACCGACTGCCAAACCGTGCCCACGCCCTGCAGGATGCGCGCCGCCGGTTGATCCTATTTATCATGATAAATAGAATGAACCTGATGCTAGAGTTGATCAAAATTGGTGTCAATCAGGCAAAATTCCGTACCCTGCGCGGAACGGATCGTCGACGATGACGCAGCGCGCAGTCAGACAAAGGAGTCGTGAAGATGGTCATGGACCGAGCCAGGGCGGGCCTCGCGGTCGAAATCAAGCAGCCGAAGCGGGCCGACCTCGTCGCCGAGGAGATCAAGCGGCTGATCACCGAGAAGGACCTGAAGCCGGGCGACCGCCTGCCGCGCGAAGCCGAGCTGCAGCAGCTCTACGCTGTCAGCAAGAGCACGATCCGCGAGGCGCTGAAGTCGCTCGAGGTGCAGGGGCTCATCAAGGTCACGACCGGGCCGTCGGGTGGCGGGATGGTCGTCGAGGTGCCGCTCGACCGCACGCTGCAGCTCCTGCAGAACTACCTGTTCTTCAAGGACGTGACGATCGACGACATCTATACGGTGCGAAAGCTGCTCGAACCCGAACTGGCGGCGGGCGCCGTGCCGCACCTGACCGAGCGTGACTTCGCGGCGCTGGAGGCGAACATCGCGTGTTGCGACGGCGCGTCGGGCGTGCACGACCGCGGCCACATGCTGCGCCAGCGGCAGGAGGACACAACGTTCCACGACATCCTCGCGGCCGCGAACCCGAACCCTTTCCTGCGATTCAGCTGCGAGCTGATCAACGAGATGATCCGGCAGCTGATCGAGTTCCGGAACGATACGCCGCTCGTCGAGCACAAGCGCTTCGGCGAAGCGAACGTGTCGATCCACAAGGCGATCCTGCAGGCCGCACGCGAGCGCGATGCCGAGCGCGTCCGTGCGCTGATGGTCGAGCACATGACCGAGGCGCCCAAGCATGTGAAGCGGATGAAAGGCAAGCTGCGCGGGCGTCTGATCCTCGACTCCGAGATCCGCAGGCGGGCCGCCGCTCACGTTGCGGGATCCGATGCGGCCGCAACGGATCCCGAAGAGGGCTGAGCGTCTGCAAACGCGGCGTCGACGCGAGGCCGGCTGCTTCGCGGCGGCCTGAACCGCTACCGCGCGATGAATGCCGATGACGCTTCGCTTCTTGCCGTGCCGTTACGGCCGAACGCCGCGAGCGGCGTCGGCACCGGCTGGAACGTGTTCGTCTCGTGATGCACCCGCGGGATCGTGATCTTCATCGCGCGCCGCCTTCCGTGTACCCCGTCGTGCCCTTCGTCTCCAGATACTCGACGAGGCCGAACTCCGCATACTCGCGCCCGTTGCCCGAGCGCTTGTAGCCGCCGAACGGCGCGGCCGGGTTCCACGCCGGGTAGTTGATGTGGACGTTGCCGACCCGCAGCCGTGCGGCGATCCGGCGCGCGCGTTCGAGATCCTTCGACTGCACGTAGGCCGCGAGCCCGTACACCGAATCGTTCGCGAGCGCGACCGCCTCGTCCTCGGTCCGGTAGGTCATGATCGACAGCACCGGCCCGAAGATTTCCTCGGTCGCGATCGTCATGCCCGGCGTGACGTTCGAGAACACCGTCGGCCGCACGTAGAAGCCGTCGCCGAGCCCGTCCGGCCGCCCGGGGCCGCCGGCGACGAGCGTCGCGCCCTCTTCGATCCCGAGCCGGATGAAGTGCTGGATACGGTCGAACTGCGTGCGGCTGACCACCGGTCCGATGCCCGTTTCCGCCGAACGCGGATCGCCGACGACGGTGCGTTCCGCCTCGCGGCGCGCGGCCCGCTCGGCCAGCGCCAGATGATCGGCATGCACGAGCATCCGCGTCGGCGCATTGCACGACTGGCCGCTGTTGCTGAAGCAGCTGCGCACGCCGCGCGTAACCGCATCCTCGATATCGGCGTCGGGCAGGATCAGGTTCGGGCTCTTGCTGCCGAGCTCCTGGTGCACGCGCTTCACGGAATCGGCTGCCGCCTTCGCGACCTCGACGCCCGCGCGCGTCGAACCCGTGAACGACACCATGTCGACATCCGGGTGCCGCGACAGCGCATCGCCCACTTCATGCCCGTAGCCGTGCACGAGGTTGAACACGCCGGGCGGCACGCCGGCTTCGTGCAGGATCTCGGCGAACAGGATCGCGCTGAACGGCGCGATCTCGCTCGGCTTGAGCACCATCGTGCAGCCGGCCGCGAGCGCCGGCGCAACCTTGCACACGATCTGGTTGATCGGCCAGTTCCACGGCGTGATCAGCGCGCATACGCCAATCGGCTCGTGCGACACCAGCAGCGAATCGGTCTGCGTGCTGAAGCGGAACGACTGCAGCGCGCGGATCGTCTGTTCGAGGTGCGCGGTGCCGACCGCGGCCTGCATCGCACGCGCGAATGCGATCGGCGCGCCCATCTCCTGGCTGATCGTTTGCGCGACCTCTTCGTAGCGGCGCCGATAGATGTCGAGCACGCGCTGCAGCAGCGCGACGCGCTCGTCCACCGACCAGCGCGAGTACGCGTCGAAGGCCTGCTTCGCCGCACCGACCGCGCGGTCGACGTCGGCCGCGCCGCCGATCCTGAGTTGCGCATACGGCCGCGCGGTAGCCGGGTCGATCACGTCGATCGACCGTGCATCGGCCGGATCGAGCCACTGGCCGCCGATATAGGACTGTTGTGACGTTCGCATCGAATGCTCCTGTTATGAGGATGTCGGTTCAGCGCATCGCACGCGCACAGGTGTCGACGAGGATGTCGCGGATTTGCGCGACGAACCACACGATCTCGTCGCGCGACATCACGAGCGGTGGCGAGAACTGCACGATCGGCGTGCCTTCATGATCGACACCCGCGCGGCACAGCAGCCCCGCGTCGAAAATCGCGGGCGCGAGCAGCGTCGACACGAACGCCTGCGCGCCGATATCGGCCGACCAGCGGCGCGCGGCCTTGTCGGTCACGAGTTCGAGCGAGTAGTGGTAGCCGTCGCCGCGCACGTCGCCGACGCACGGCAGTTCGAGCAGGCCGTCGAGCGTCCGGCGGAACACCGCTTCGTTGTCGCGGACGTTCGCGAGCACGCCTTCGCGTTCCATGATCGCGAGGTTCGCGAGCGCGGCCGTGCATGCGACCGGATGGCCGCCGTATGTCGCGCCGTGCAGGAACATCTGCTGCGGGCCATCGAGCACGGTGTCGACGACCGCGTCGCTCGCGATCACGCCGCCGAGCGGCACGTATCCCGACGCAATGCCTTTCGCGAACGTGATGATGTCCGGCTTCAGCCCGTAGCGCGCCGACCCGAAATATTCGCCGAGCCGCCCGAACCCGCAGATCACTTCATCCGCGACGAGCAGCACGCCGTGCCGGTCGCAGATGTCGCGCAGCCCGGCCGCGTAGCCGGCCGGCGGCGTCAGGCTGCCGCCCGCGTTCTGCAGCGGCTCGACGACGATCGCGGCGACCGTGTCCGGCCCTTCCTGCACGATCAGCGATTCGATCTCGTCGAGCAGGTGACGCGTGAACTGCGCTTCCGTCTCGCCCGCCGGGCGGCCGTAGCGCTTCGTGTTACCCACATGCCGCACGCCCGACATCAGCGGCTCGAAATGCTTGCGGAAGTTCGTCATCCCGTTCAGCGCAAGTGCACCGAACGACGTGCCGTGATACGCGACGCGCCGCGCGATGAACTTGCGCCGCTGCGGCTCCCCGCGCGACTGGTGATACTGGCGCACCAGCTTGATCGCCGATTCGTTCGACTCCGACCCGCTCGACGTGAAGAACACGCGGTTCAGGCCGTCCGGCGCGAGCGCCGCGAGCTTGTGCGCGAGCCGGATCGCCGGTTCGTGGCCATAACCCCAGTTGGTTGCGAACGGCAGCCGGACCATCTGCTCGCGAATCGCGTCGCCGATCTCCGCGCCGTGGCTATAGCCGACCTGCACGCAGTACAGCCCGGCCAGCGCATCGAAGTAGCGCTTGCCGTTGCGGTCGACGAGCCAGCAGCCTTCGCCGCGGTCGAACACGGTCAGCGCGTGGTCGCGATACGCATCGGCATGCGTGAAGTGCATCAGCAGGTGGCGCTTGCCGAGCGCCTGCAGGTCCGCATCGAGATTGACGTCAACGGCGTTCATGGATCACTCCTCCTTCAGGGTTTCAAAACTGGCATTGCGCGACCGGTCGTCAATTCATCGACAGCGTCGGCGCCGGGCGCGTGAAGCCGCGCGTCAGCCACACGAGCTGGCAGAGTCCGAGCACGAGCCAGCCGATGCCGACGTAGAACGTCTGGCGCGACAGCCCCGACCAGAGCCACACGTTCATCGCGAAGCCGATCGCCGGCATCGCGCCGAACGTGATCCAGCCCGCGGCATGGCGGTGCTCGGGCCGGCACAGATAGCTGCGCATCACGCACAGGTTCACGATCGCGAATGCGACGAGCGCACCGAAACTGATCATGGTCGACGCGAGATCGAGCGAGATGAACAGCGCCGACAGCGACACGACGCCGACCGCGAGCGTCGCGCGCACCGGCGTGTGCAGCCGCGCATGCAGGTGGCCGAACACGCGCTCGGGCAGCACCCGGTCGCGGCCCATCGCGAACAGCACGCGCGTCACGCTCGCCTGCCCGGCCATCGCACTTGCGAAGCAGCCGGCCACGTAGACCGCGACGAACAGCGCCGACAGCGTGCCGCCGCCGATGCGCCGCATCAGTTCGAGGGCGGCCGAATCGAGATCCTTGAACGCGCGCCAGTCGGGGAACACCACTTGCCCGATGTACGCGATCAGCATGAACAGCAGGCCGCTCGTCAGCGTGCAGAGCAGGATCGCGCGCGGGACCGTGCGGCGCGGCTCGCGCGTTTCCTCGGACAGCGTGGTGACCGCATCGAAGCCGAGGAACGACAGGCACAGGATCGCGGACCCGGCGAAGATCGCGCGCGCGTCGCCCGACGACGGCAACGCGACGGCCATCGACAATCCTTCGCCGCTCGCGACCCGCGCCGATGCGGCGACGAAGATCGCGATGAACACGAGCTGGCTCGCGATCAGGATCAGGTTCACGCGGTTGACGAGCCGGATGCCGACGATGTTCAGCCCGGTGACCAGCGCGATGCTCGCGACGATCCACACGCCGGCCGGCACGGCCGGGAATAGCTGCTTCATGTAGATGCCGATCGCGAGGTAGCTGATCATCGGGATGAACAGGTAGTCCATCAGCAGCGCCCAGCCGACCATGAAACCGGCCGACGTGCCGAAGTTGCGGCTCGCGAACGTATATGCGGACCCGGCGCTCGGCATCAGCCGCGCCATGTGGCCGTAGCTGCGCGCGGTGAACAGCATCGCGACCAGCGTGAGCGCATACGCGGCCGTCAGATGCCCGTTCGTCTCGCTCGTGACGATCCCGTAGGTCGTGAACACCGTCATCGGCAGCATGTACGCGAGGCCGAAGATCACCAGCGTGAACAGTCCGAGCGGATGCGCGTTGCGTCGTCCGGTTGCGTCGCATCGACGCGCGCGCGGCTCCGAGTCGTTCGTCGAAACGACCGATGCGGATCGGCCTGGCCAGTCGTTGCTCATGCTGTCCTCGCGTGGATTTCGTTCATGACGTCAACACCCGTTTCGTCGGCAACGCGTGCATTGCGCGATTCGGAAATGAGTGTGGTGCGCCAAAAAATCGACGACGAATGAGAAAAGCGGACGTAATCGAGGGATATTTACGGACAGGTCGCCGCGCATCGCGCCGGCGAGTCTTGAATGGTGCTGTGCCGCACTGGCGTTTTGCGGACATTCCGGCTATGTTCTACGCGATCCCATCGCCGCATCCGCACCATGGACAGCCGCTCCCATCGAAACCAGAGCAGGGCCGAGCGCAGCCTGCGCTCGTCGCTCGGCCTCGCGCGTCCGGCCGGACGCCAGGAAGACATTCCCGCCACCGTCCACGCGATTGCGGTCGCGCTGGACGAGTGCCGCGTGCGGCATATCGACGGCGCCGCGCTGCTCGAAGGCACGGGGCTCGGTGCGGGCGAAGTCGCATCGCCGAACCTGCACGTGAATCGCGGCCAGGAGCAGCGCTGCTTCCGCAACCTGCTGCGCTGCAGCGGCGTGCCGTCGATCGGGTTGTCGATCGGCGCGCCGCTGCACGTGTCGACGCTCGGCCTCGCCGGCTACGCGATGCTGATCAGCGGCTCCGTGATGCAGGCGTTCCGGTGCATGAGCCAGTTTCCGCTGTTCATGGGGCTGTATTTCGATGTGCGTATCGATGCGCACGCGGAAGGCATGAGCGTGACGATCGGCCGCTACAACGGCGAACCCGACCTCGAGGTGTTTCAGGTCGACATGTGCCTGTCCAGCCTGCGTTTGATCGTGTCCGATCTCGTCGGCAAGCCGGTCTGGCCCGAGCAGCTGCAGCTCGCGCGCCGCACGCCGCGCAATGCGGCCGACTATGCGCGCCACTTCGGCTGCAAGGTCGGGTTCAATGCGGGCGACAATCGTCTCGTGTTCACGTCCGTGAACGGCACGGAAACGCCTCGCCTCGCGAACGAAGTCAGCTTCAACGCGCTGCACTACCAGTGCGAGGCGCTCGAACGTCAGTGGGCTGCGTCGGTCGGTACGCGCTTCGCCGATCGCGCGAAGGAGCTGATGGCGCGCGACCTGTCGCGCTTCAAGTCGATGACGTCGCTCGCGGATGCGCTGCACCTGACGGAGCGCACGCTGCGCAGGCGGCTCGACAAGGACGGCATCACGTTTCAGTCGCTGCTCGATGAAGTGCGCCACGACGAAGCGGTGCGGATGCTCGACGACCACACGCTGACGGTCGCGGCGATCGCGGAACGTCTCGGCTACAGCGAGCCGCGCAGCTTCCGTCATGCGTACCGGCGCTGGACCGGCAAGACGCCGCGCGCCGAGCCGGACGCCGACGCGTGAATCGGGCCGGTCAAGGCTTCATTGCCGGCATCAGGACTCTTTGCACAGGTAATTCATGACCAGCATCTGAATGGAGTCGTGCTCGACATGTCGGTCAATCGACAACCGGGTAACGCGTATAGATCACACATCGAAAAACCCGAAACCCGGAATGAAAATCGCAATGAATCGACTCGCGTAGAATGCCCGCAACAATCGATCCGAACGCGGCCACGCTCCGATTCCGCTCGCACCGGCGCAATGCGAAAGAGACCCGTTGCATCCGCCGGCGTCGCCGCGTAATCGGGCGAGCGCAACCGCGACGATCGTCGACCGACGAAGCCACCATGAGCAAACCGATCCTGTACCTCCTCGCCGGCAACGGCAGCGCGGCCGACTGGTGGGACGATGCGCTGCCCCACTTCCACCGCTACCAACCCGTGCCGCTGGAACTGCCGGGTTTCGGCGACAATCCCGCGCCGCCGTGCGAAGACCTCGCCGCCTACGCGCAAGCGCTGCTGGACGCGACCGAACCGGGCCACGCGATCATGGCGGTCGGCGTGAATGCACTGCTGGTGCTGCACGCGTTGCAGCGGCGCCCCGGCCACTTCAGCCGCAGCGTGCTGCTCGCGCCCGTCGGTGCGTTCCTGTGGGAACGGCACCTGCCGAAACTGATGGCGCCGAAGCCGCTGCGCAAGACCATCCACTGGCTGCTCGCGCACTACCCGACGCTATTCGCACGCAAGTTCTCCAACCTCACCTGGACACCCGCGCAGTACCGCCGCATGGGCGCCGGTTATGCGCGCTGCCGCGCGTTCCTGCCGCATTGGGATCTCGTGCGCGCCGATACCGCGCTGCCGCTGCTCGAGTGGGTGGCCGATCGCATCGAACTCGTGTGGGGCGACCAGGACAACGTGCTCGGCGTGCGGCAGGCCGCCGCGTGGTCGGCGATCCTCGCGCGCGCCGACCTCACCGTCACGCTGCAGGCCGGCTGGGGACACTATCCGTGGATCGATGCGCCGGCGGCCTTCGCGCAGTGGCTCGAAGCAGGCGACACGGGCTTCGTCGCACATACGAAAGGCGGACGCCTGGCGCTGGCCGCGATGGCCGGGCTACCAGTGCCGCCCGCGCTGTCGCTCACCCGCGCCGACGACCCGCGCCTGCCCGGCTTTCTCGCGAGCCAGCCCGATGTCGAGTGGGCAATCCGCTCGTCGAGTCATGGCGAAGACCAGGCCGATGCAGCCAACGCCGGCCTGCACACGACGTTCCTGCGCGTGCCGGCGTCGCAGGCGGCCGCGCGCGTGGCCGAGTTGCTCGACGGCGGGCTCGAGGAAGCGGTCGTGCAGCGCTTCGTCACGCCCGTGCTGTCCGGCATTGCGTTCGTGCGTCATCTCGCGGTCGAAGTCGAATGGGTGCGGGGCCACCTCGAAACGCTCGCGGACGGGCAGGCGAGCCCGCAGCGCGCGATCCTGTCGCGGCTCGGCGAACCCTGGCAGAGCGGCACGTTCCCGACCGCGCACGGCTTGAGCGCGACGCAACTGTGGACCTTCCTGCAACGTGTGCTGCGCGCGTTCCACTACGTGCCGGGCGATGTCGAATGGGCATGGGACGGCACGCGGCTGTGGCTGCTGCAGTACCGGCCGATCAGCAGCTACGGCTGGCACCGGCACCTGACCTCCGCCAACATCGCCGAGATCCTGCCGCCGCAGCCGAGCCGGCTGGTCGAGTATGCGCAACGCCGCGCGGCCGGCAGCATCCCGGCCATCATGGCGCGCTGGGATGCACGCGTGCTGCGGGACAACGAACCGTTCACCGCGCTCTATGGCGGCGCGTCGTACATCAACAACGACCTGTTCCTGGCGCGCCTCGCCGACTGGGGCGTATCGGCCGGCAACTACAGCGGCGAGATCGGCGGCGCGACGCCGCCGCTGCGCTGGCGACCGCTGCGCCTGCTGCGATCGCTGCCGGTGTTCTGGCGCATGCTGCGCGTCGCGCGCACCCACCTGCCGACGCTCGAGCACGGCTTGCGTCGCTTCGACCGGGAACTCGCGACGCTCGTCGAGCAGCGCGCCGACGGCCGGCAACTGGCCGACTGGTTCACGCGCTTCTACGTGTTCGTCGTGCAGGGCAACCTGTGCATCGCGGCATCGCTCGCCAGCAGCGGCGGCGCGCTGTGGGGGCGCCCGCCGACCGTGTACGGCCGGCTCGACGACAGCCCGCACCGCTTGCCGTGGGAAACCGATCCGGGCACCGCGCGGCCGGCGCCCACCGACCTGCCGCTGCAGGCATTTCCCGACTGGCCGCTGCCGGTTCGCGTGCTCCACGCGCTCGGCGCGCCCGGCATGCGCGGCTGGTATCTGCAGGTGCGCGAGTGGTATCGCGACAACCTGATGCGCGTGTTCTTCCGCCTGCATCATGCGATGCCGGCCGCCGATCGCGACGCGTGGTTCGCGCCTCATCCCGAGCGCCGCGAACGCAACGGCAGCTTCTGGCAGGACGGCAGCGAAGGCACCGACGAGGCCACCGGCTTCATGATCTATCCCGGCGACACGCAGGGCGTGCTCGGCCACGACATCCTGCTGGAAGACACGCTCGACCCGGGCCGGCACGCGCAGTACCAGGCCGCGCGCGCCGTGATCGCGCGCATGGGCGGCCGGCTGTCGCACGGCGCAACGCTGCTGCGCGAGCTGCGCAAGCCGTCGGCCGTGCTGCCGCGCGTCGATGCGGCATGGGTCGGGCGCCAAGTGCGGCTCAGCGACGGCCGGCTGACGCTGGTCGAATAAGTGCGACGCACCGCCTGCCGGCGTGTTGGAGGGGCCGGCGCCGGATGCACTGGAACAGGTCATCGCGGGCATGGAAGCGCTGTCGCGCAACAGGTTGCGCTACCCGTTCGCGCAGTACGGCATCCAGCAGCACGTGCACGCGGGAATGGAAGTCAGCGATCCGAAGACGACGTGACGCGTCGTGGTTGGCGGCAGCCGGAATCGACGCTCAGCGCTGCGGCGTGCGGACTTTCCCGTCGACCTTCAATATGCGCCTGTCGTGCGCGGCCTCGTATTCGACCGTCTGCGCGGGCGTGACGGCGCCGTACGACCGGCCGTTCACATAAACGGTGCCGTCCCGCAGTTCGATCCTGTCGCCGTCGACCGTCGCGCTGGCCCGTTCGCCCTGCAGCACCGCACCCGAGCAACCGACGGTCGAAAAGCTGCGGACCGAGGTGCCCGGCATCGGGCCGTTGCCGCCCTGGTCCGCCGCATGCGCCGCGCTGCAGGGCGGCGCATCCATGCTGCCGGCAGCGCGGAGCGTTCCCGCGCTGATGGCGCATCCGGCAAGCAACGCAAGCGTCATCGGCAACAGCTTGTTCATGGTGATCTCCGTGGTCCGTGGACCTGGATCGACAACGATGCATCACGTCCGGCCGAAGGCCCGCGATCGAGCAATCGGCCCGATGATCGGTCGACACCCCTGCCCGCAGGTCGGTCGACTGCGTCAAGTATGCATCCGCGTCACGACACTCCGCCATCCGCGCCAATGTCGCTCACGGCCCCAAACTGCCGACTCGTTCTGGCCCCTCGATCGACTTCAGCGCCGGGCCACCCGAAGGCGACTAAAGGGGCCGCCGCCTGGGGCCGCCGCTTCGTCGAAAATCCGCCTTGATCAAGTTGCGACCCGCAACTATTATCGATTGCGACGCGCAACCTTTTCGGGCAGACCATGGATCTCATCGACGCTCCCGCCAAGCCTCGCGAAGCGACCATCCTCGAGCTTCGCGACTTCTCCCGCAAACTGGTTCGCGAGCTCGGCTTCATGCGCGCCACGCTGGCCGACAGCGATTGGGCGCCTTCGGCCGTTCACGCGATCCTCGAGATCGGGATGGCGCCCGGCATCAACGCCCGGGATCTCGGCAACATCCTGCGCCTGGACAAATCGAACACGAGCCGGCAACTCGCGCGGCTCGAAGCCGCCGGTATCGTGGAGCGCCGCGTGTCGAGCGAGGATGCGCGCGCGACCGAGCTGACCCTCACCGCCGAAGGGAAAAAGCTCAGGAAAAGAATCGACCAGTTCGCAACGGACCAGGTGTCGAATGCGCTACGCCGCATGATTCCGGCCGACCAGCAGGCGCTGCTGCGTTCGCTCGCGCTGTATGCCGATGCGCTCGCGCAAGACAACGCCGCCAAGTCGCCCGCCGCGGCGCCCGATGCGCCGCAGATTCGCGAAGGCTACCAACCGGGCTGCATCGGCGACATCGCGAGCCTGCACGCGCGTTTCTATTCGGAGCACTGGGGATTCGGCGCCTTTTTCGAAAAGCGCGTGGCGACCGAGCTTGCCGAGTTCGCGGGCGCGCTGCCGGCCGACGGCAAGGCGCTTTGGCTGTGCCAGGAAGACGGGCGGACGCTCGCGTCGCTCGCGATCGACGGCAACCCGGCGACCGGCGTCGCGCATCTGCGCTGGTTCATCGTGAACGATGCGTTGCGCGGGTCGGGCATCGGGCGCCAGTTGATGACGCAAGCCATGCGCTTCGTCGATGAGCGGCGGTTTCGCGAAACCTACCTGTGGACGTTCAAGGGTCTCGATTCGGCGCGCCACCTGTACGAGTCGTTCGGCTTTACGCTGACCAGCGAGTCCGCGGGCACGTATTGGGGAACCGAGGTGGTCGAGCAACGTTTCAGTCGGCCAGGGCCATCGGACTGCTGATATTCACCCGGGATCGACAGCCTGTTGGTCGACGACGTCGCCCGGCGCGCCGACATGTCGCGGCGCATGCTGTCCCGGTATGTCGGCGCGAAGAATGAACCGATCCAGAATGTGCACGAACACGCGGTGAGCGATACCGAACGCGCGATGCCGCGAAATCCGGATAATGTTTGCCCGAACGTTTCACATGACAATGGATCGCCTGATGACCCGCGAAGTCTCCATCACCGGCCGCACGCTGGATCGCGCCGAATTGCTGCTCCTCGTCGAAGGCTCGCCGACGCCTCTCCATCTGGAGGACTGCGACCTCGAAGGTGCGGACCTGTCACGCCTGGATTTGCGAGGCGCGCGATTCGAACGATGCGCGCTCGCGGAAGCATCGTTCGTCGGCGCGACGCTCGCGCAGACATCGTGGGTCCGGTGCCGGGGCCGCCAGGCCAGCTTTGCATCGTCGGATCTCGAGGACGCCGTGTTCCAATCGTGCGATCTCAACAATACGAGCTGGCGACGCAGCAAGCTCGGCTCGGCCCGCTTCAACGAATGCCGGCTGACCGGCGCCGATTTCGAGGAATGCAAGTCGCTCGGCCTCGAATTCGAGAACACGTTGCTGGTCGGCGCGAGCCTGCGGCGCTTTTCATTCCGGAAGACCCGCCTCGTGGCACTCGATTTCTCGGACGCCGATCTCGCCGGTGCGGACTTTCGCGACGCCGTTTTCGAAGGCGGCAGCCTGCGCAATGCGCATCTGAACGATGTGCGGTTCGACGGTGCCGACCTGCGCGATGTGGATCTCAGTGGCACGCCCAAACTGCTCGCGTCCGGCGTCCTTCGCGGCGCGACCGTCTCCTATGACCAGGCGGCGATGCTGATCGAGAATCTCGGGATTCGGGTCGCGTAAAGGTCGCGCAGGGTCGCAGCAGACACGTTCGCGCCCGGTTCGTCGCCGCGCGACGGCGCAGGTCGCAAGCCGTCGAAGCCGATCGCGCGACCTAGCGACCTATCGCAGCGCCTGCACCACCTGCGCCTGCTCCGGCGCAAACACGTCTTCCACGAACCGGATCACGTCGTCGAGCGACGACGTGCATGCGGCGCCGCCAGCGAGCTCCCGAAACGCGCCGTCCGGCCCGAAGCAGACGAGCGGCTTGCCCCAGCGCCGCGCGAGCGAAATCTCCTCGGCCGTGCCGTGCCCGCCCGGCAGCGCGACGATCAGGTCGCTGCTCAGCACGTTCACGTAGTTGCGGTTGATCGTCTGCGGATCGGCGCCCGGCTCGCGGCGCGGCAGCGGCGTGAGGATCGGGATGTCGACGAACGGATGCGGATAACCGTCGAGCGGCACGAAACCCGCGATCGGATCGGCCTGCGTCGGCAGGATGCCGATCGATCGGCCGGCCCGGCCCGGCACGCCGGCGAACGCACGCGCGACCGCCAGCATCACGCCCTGCCCGCCGCCCGTCAGCAGGTTGAAGCCGGCCTGAGCGAGCCACGCACCGAGCGGTTCCGAGAACGCGAGCCAAGGTTCCTTGCCCGAGCCCATCACGCCGATCGTCCTGTTCTTTGCTTGCATCGTGGTTTCCGGTGAAATCTTTCCAGTACGCGCGATCGCATCGCGTTCCGACCGCAAGCGAGCCCACGCCCGCCGCGCTCATTCGAGCTCGACGCCCTTGAGTTCGGGAATCAGGAACAGCGTCGCGACCATGTCGAGCACATACAGGCCGGCGAGCATCGCGATCGCCGTCTGGAACGAGTAGTGCGCGGCCAGTGCGCCGACCGCGACCGGCCCGAAGCCGCCGACCGCGCGGCCGATATTCCACAGCACGTTCTGCGCGGTCGCGCGTGCGGCCGTCGGATAGCCTTCGGACATCAGCGTCCCGTAGCCGCCGACCATCCCGTTGACGAACATCCCCATCAGCGCGCCGGCCCACAGCATCGCCGTCGGGTCCGACAGCCGCGCGTACGCGATGACCGTCGCGACCGAGCCGAGCTGGTACAGCAGGAACGTCGGCTTGCGCCCGATCCGGTCGGCCAGTTGCCCGAACACCCAGACGCCGATCATCATCCCGACGACGGTTGCCGCCGTCCACAGCCCGGACTTCGTCAGCGAGAAGCCCATCTGCTTCGACAGGAAGGTCGGCAGCCAGATCATGATCCCGTAGTAACCGAAGTTCTGGACCGAACACAGGATCACGATGCCGAGACTCGTGCGCGCGGTGCGGCCGTCGGCGACGAGCATGCGGAACGCGTTGGACTTCGGCCGAGCCGCGCGCTGCACGAACGCTTCCGGCTCGTGCAGCTTGTTGCGCATGACCCACGCGAGCAGCGCGGGCAGCACGCCGACCACGAACATGCCGCGCCAGCCGATGTGGAGCAGCAGGAACGGCGTCAGCAGCGCGGCCAGCAGCACGCCGGCCTGCCAGCCGAGCGCGACGTAGCACGACACGCGTGCGCGCTTGCTCGCCGGCCATGCTTCGGCCGCGAGCGCCATGCCGATCCCGAACTCGCCGCCCAGCCCGATGCCCGCGATGGTGCGGTAGACGAGCAGATCCCAGAAGCCGCGCGCGAACGCGCACAGGCCGGTAAAGACCGCGAACAGCAGGATCGTCCAGGTCAGCACGCGCACGCGCCCGTAGCGGTCGCTCAGTGCGCCGAACACGATGCCGCCCGCGACGGCGCCGATCAGCGTCCACGTGACCAGCGCGCCGCCCTGCCCGGGCGTCAGTTGCAGCGCCGCCGTGATCGCGGGCAGCATGAAACCGAGGATCAGCAGGTCGAAGCCGTCCATCGCATAGCCGATCGCCGACCCGGCCAGCGCTTTCCACGCGTACGGGCCGACCTGCTCCGCGCGCGGGGCCGACGAGCCGCCGAGCGCCGGGGATTTGATGTTTGCTGCCATGGTGTCCTGCCACGAAAGTCCGGCGACATTCTAAGGCCTGTGCCCGCGTCTAAGGCCTGTGCCCGCGCGCGACGGGCTGGCGAACGCGCCGGTGCGCGGCGGTGCGGGCGCGCGTCGCCACCCGCCCTCGTCCGTCATGCGCGCATGGTCGGCGACGATTCAGGATGCGCCGCGCGCCCGCTTTCCGGGACGGAGAGCGGGAATCGGCGGGCAATGAACGGGAAAGCGGCGATCCGGTGTCGGCGGCGAGGCCGGCGATGTCGCGATCAGGCCGGACACCGAACGAAAGACATTGTGCTGGCCGGATGATGCCGGCCGGCCCGCGTGCGCGAACCGGACGGCGCCGGGCGGCCATGTGGCGCGGCGGGCTTCAGCCCTGATCGTCCCCGGGCCACCAGGTCTTGGCCTCGCGGTCGACGACGAGCGTGTCGAGATCCTTGCCTTCGAGCCATTTCGGCCGCGGGCCGCGGCCCGACCACGAGCGGCCGGTCGTCGGATCGTAGTACTTGGCGGGCGCCTTGCGTTTTCGCTGGACGATATAGCCGAGCGCGCTCAGCACTTCCTGCTGCGTAATTCCCAAAAGCTCGACTTGTTCCTTGAACGCCGCGAGCGCGGCCTGCTTCTCCTTCTGCTTCGCGTCCGACAGCTTGATGTTCAGGTCCCGAAGTTGTGCTTCGAGTTCCTGCAGAGCCTGGGTCATGTATTCATCCTCTTTGGGCATGTTTTTGCAAAAAGCTACGATGGGCGAACCTACCACGAAGTTCCGCCGATCGGTGCTGTCAAATATGCGAATCGGTTTGCCGGAGCCGGCATGGTTTGCGCAACGCGCACCAACCGACGTCGCGCGTCAAAAACAGACCGTGCCGGGCCGGCAACGCGCGGCACGCCGCCTGCGAATGCACGTCGAACGGCTGCGGCAAGTCATGCGCCGCGCCATGGCACTGGCGCGGCATGGCGCGAATGATAGCAGTGCGCGGCTTCGCGTTGCAGGTGTTACAGGCTGGCGCCTGAACGATGCGACGTTTGCCGGCCGAAGCCAGTGCCCGCCCGGGCCGCTTACCGGCCGACGTCGTGGGCGTCCCACCCGGTCCGGTCGAACAGCGCGGGCCGCATGTCCGACGCGTCCGGCAATATGCGCGCGGAAATCCGGATGGGCGTCGCGGTTCTGCGACGTTGTGCCGATAAGCAAAACGAGTCCTGAAAATAAGGCATAACGTGTCCGTCAGTCCAGGTCTGTCGACGGTATGTCCTTGATACGAAAAACACGATCTGGCCAAGCGACACGAAATGAAGCACAAGACGACAAAAATAATATTTTCTTTAAAATCAACCGTCTATGTGATCATCCTCCAGCAAATCTGCTGGCTCACATACGAGTTAAGCAAAGTTTGCGAGATTCCGGTGCCTCGAAGCCGGTAAATCGGGGCAAAGATGATCCCGGGCACCCGGCTTCGCCTACGAACTCCCCCATACAATTACCTCACTCCCAACACGCACGGATATGCGTCCCGGCTGCCTGGGCAGAACTTCGATGCTTTCCACGTTCTGCCCGAGCTTAAAACCAGCCACAAGACTGCCTCGCATTTCAAGAGGTGCCGTGTGTCTCGAGATTCAAGAGGCTGCTCCACTGGGCGCGTGCGAATGCCAGCCATCGTGGCCCGGTACGGGGGTGAGCACCCAGCCATTGCGGGTCGGGTCGCATGGGGTCTACGGACTGTAGCGCCCCCTGACGGGGGCCGCGCCTGGCTCATATGGCGGGCGCGTTTCGGAAGGCAGCGGTCACTGCCGTCCGATCCCGTCATCGCTTCCCGGCTCGACACCAGGCGCCTCATACGGCCAGATCGCTTACCGCGTCGGCGGGATATGAAACAGCGTGGGCTGCGTGAGTATCTCTGGCTTGAGGATCTCGTAGAGTTGCTGCCGGGACAACAGCCCCCGCGCGAGCACGATGTCATAGACTCGGCCGCCCGAGGCATGTGCCTCCATCGCGACGGATGTCGCGTTGGCATAGCCGATGTACGGGTTAAGCGCCGTCACGATGCCGATCGAGTTCTCGACCGACGCGCGCAAGTGCTCCGCGTTGGCCGTGATTCCTTTGACACACCGCTCGGCGAGTGTCAGGCAGCCATTGCGCAAGTGGGTCACACTCTTGAACAGGCTGTGCGCAATGATCGGCTCGAAAGCATTCAACTGGAGCTGTCCTGCCTCGGCCGCGAAACTCACGGTGACATCATTGCCGATGACCTCGAACGCAATCTGGTTCATTACCTCAGGGATAACCGGGTTGACCTTTCCCGGCATGATGCTCGAGCCGGCCTGCATGGGCGGGAGGTTGATCTCTCCAAGACCCGCGCGTGGGCCGCTGGAGAGCAGGCGCAAGTCGTTGCAGGTTTTCGAGAGCTTCACTGCCACGCGCTTGAGCACGCCGGACAACTGGACGAAAGCGCCACAGTCCTGCGTCGCTTCGACGAGGTCAGGCGCCGTGACAAGCGGAATACCCGTAATTTCCCGGAGATGCTTCAGGACGAGCGGTGCGTAATCGGGGTGCGCGGTAATGCCCGTTCCGATCGCCGTCGCGCCCATGTTGATTTCGCAGATCAGCAGTGCCGCCTCTCGAAGTCGTTCTTCATCCTCTCCGAGCATCACGGCATAGGTGCCGAACTCCTGACCGAGCGTCATCGGCACCGCATCCTGCAATTGCGTACGCCCCATTTTCAGAACGTCCTTGAACTCCAGTGCCTTGGCTTCAAAGGCGTGCCGCAAAATCTCCATCGCCTCGATAAGACTCAGGATGCCGAACCAGGTCGCGACTTTCAGCGCCGACGGGTACACGTCGTTGGTGCTCTGGCCGATGTTGACCTGCTCGTTCGGATGCAAATACTGGTATTCGCCCTTCTTCCTCCCAAACAGTTCGAGTGCGCGATTCGCGATGACCTCGTTGGCGTTCATGTTGGTCGAGGTCCCGGCGCCCCCCTGGATCACGTCGACCACGAACTGATCGTGCAGCTTGCCTCCCAGCAATTCGGCGCAGGCACCGACGATCGCGTCACACCGGGCCGTGTCGAGCAGACCCAGCTCATGATTCGCCAGTGCGGCGGCCTGCTTGATGCACGCCAGCGCCTTGATCAACTCCGGGTAGACAGAGATCGGTGAACCGGTTATCGGAAAATTTTCCAGCGCACGTAGCGTGTGAACGCCGTAGTAGGCGTCAGAGGGAACTTCACGATCTCCCAGCAGATCATGTTCGGTTCTAAACGAATTTTCGGTAGCCATGGACATGCTCCTCAAGCGGAAACGGCGTTGATCGGGTTTGAAGACACCCTCGAACCTCGAGGAGGACAAAATATGACGCGATCGCAATGCCGATCTTTCGTGATTCGAGTCGATTCAGGCACCGGGCATGGCGGCTTACGTGAAATCGCCACGCCGATCCCCTTTTTCGCTGCCCGGTCGAGGGCATCCAGCGCTTCCCTGGACGCCTCTCCGTCGCCCTCGCCCGCCAGTACGATGCCCTTCGCGCCATCGGCAATGGCATGGTCAATCTGCAATCCGTCCATGTTGCTATGCGCATAGACGATATCTACGCGCGGCAGGCGACCATTCGCCGGCAGGCCAAAAGCATCGCGTGTCGATGCAAGCGCCGGCGCAACAAAACGAATGCTCGCCGGATCGACATAGCCAATCACACCCGCGTTCGGCGAAGCAAACGTCTGCACGGCAGTCGTGTTGGTTTTCGTAATCCAGCGCGGCGCGTGAATCTGGTCGTTCATCACCACCATCACACCTCTACCTCGGGATTTCGCACTTGCCGCCACTTCCACCGCTTCGTAAAGATTGTTGGGGCCATCCGCGCTCGTCGATCCGCCCGGCCGCATCGACCCTACGAGTACCACCGGCTTGTCCGAGCGCACGACGTTCTGCAGAAAGAATGCCGTTTCTTCCATCGTGTCCGTGCCGTGGGTGATCACGATGCCATCTGCTTCGTTTCGATCGAAGGCTTCCCGGATCCGGTGCGCAAGCCGGAACCAGATCTCGTCGCTCATGTCCTGCGACCCGACATTGGATATCTGCTCGGACTTGATGCTTGCGAGTTTTTCAATGCCCGGAACCGCCCGAACCAGTTCCTGGCCCTTGACGTTTCCCGAGTTGTAGCCAATGGCCGAACGCGGGTCGGCTGTGCCGGCAATCGTGCCACCGGTTGCGAGGACGAGGATCCGCGACGGTCCGGCTGCCGAATTTTCCGCCGCAACGGCCGTCGCGTTATCCGATGCTGTGTCCGCAGCCCACACGCTGGCGCCATTCAATGAACAGGCGCATGCGAAAAGCGCGGCGGCAACCGTTTTGCGCGACCTGCGCAGACAGGTGGCTTGCCGGAGGGTGGTCTTGATGTTCATATCCAGTCTTCTGAAGGATTTCAACAGCACAAAGAACGACATCGCCTGCCAACGTCATTACGAAGTACTACTTTTATAAACGGTCCACGTTCCATTCGATATGTTCGGCGAAGGTCGATCGACCCACGTGGCTGCCCGATATGACCGCCGAACATCCCTACGTTTGTCGTGTATGGCGCTTTGTCAGCGAGACCGACCGGGTCAGCCTGCTGATCGGGTAACCGGCCGCTCCGCTGCCGCGGTCGCCAGGGCGACGCATTGCCGTGCAAGAACATCGGTCGGATCGACAAGACTGACGCGTGTGCCTGTCCTTCCCACGAAACTACCCTGCGGCAATAAAAGCGGCAGTTCGGTACATCCCAGTACGATGACTTCGACACCTTCCGCAATGAGCCCGTCAATGGCAGCGGAGATATCGTCGAGGCAACGTCCGGTGGTAAATCCCGCTTTCACCCCTGCCGGGCCGTAGATCGCTTCCATCACCCGGGCCTGCAATTCCGCTCCAGGCACGATTTGCCGCAACCCTTCCGATTCCAGCGCTTTCTCGTAGACGCCGCTTGCGATCGTCCCCGAGGTTGCCAGCACGCCAACGCAGGAGATCAGCGGAAACATCTCCCGGAGATGGCGGACCGTTACGGTCAGCATATTGACGATCGGGATGCCCAGATACGGTTGAATACGTTCGACAAATGCATGGGCGGTATTACACGGAATGGCGATGATGTCCGCGTCGCCCGACTCGAGCTTCTTGCAGGTCGCGTAAAGCGAAATGGTCGGGTCGGGACCGTCACCGATCAGGTTTTCCGTACGGTCGGGAATCTGCGGATTCTGTTCGATCAGAAGCCTGATATGGTCCTGGTCGCGATTGGCCGGCGTATTGCGTACGATCTTCTGCATGAAGTCCACCGTCGCCGCGGGCCCGACGCCACCGACTACGCCCACTTTGAAGATGGATTCGGGCAAACCGTAATTGCCCGCTATCACGTACTGCGCATACGCAAGATTCGAATCGATCAACGGCACGCGAAACGGGCCCATTTCCTCTGCCACGAGCGCAATTTCCGTCAGGCCTGGCACGATGATATTTGCGCCTTGCTCGACGAGGTCCTCGCACGCGTCGCGCAGCAGCGCGACAGGCCGGCCGCACAGGTTGCCGCTCTTGATGCCGTCGGCGCCGTAGACAGCTTCGGTGACGAGATCGATACCGTCGCGTGGGCGGGGGTAAACAACCTCGAATTCCGGTGCCGCGAAGTACTTTTCAAAGAGCCCTTTTCGACGGGAGTAGTCCGAGGTCAACACGCCGATTCGCCGGGCAGACGGAAACTTCCTTCGAACATGGCTGCGAACGGCTTCCACCATATCGACGATCTGCAACGGCGAGTTGGCCTTCAGCTCGTCGATGAACGTATGACTGATGAAGCACGGGAGTACCACGGTCGTCACGCCCCGCTTCTCGAAGCCGCGGATCATGTCGAAAATGTAGAGCTTCCGTTGAGTCGTCGCTTCGCCGCCACTGGCCGCCCCTCGAAAGGGATGCTGCTCGAAAATGACGTCGACGTGTTCCGCATCGCTCGATGCAGGCGTCGATTTGACGAGCTTGAAAAAGACATCCGCGCTGGCCAGTGGACCCAGGCCGCCCACCACGCCGAATTTTCTCCCGCTCAGCATGTTTGCGCCGATCATTTCGTTTCGCCCTGCAATTGGGCCAAGGCAACGCTGTTCTCTCCATCGTCCTGCTTGGCGAGCCGCTTCAACTCCCACTTGGCAATGACGGCCGTCGAGATACTGTTACCGATCACGTTCGTAGCGGTTCGCCCCATATCGAGAATCTGATCGATGGCGAGAATCAGCACCACGCCGGACGGCGGCAGATGAAACATCGGTGCAACTGCGGCGACCACCACCACGGAACCTCTTGCGACACCGGCCATGCCCTTGCTGCTCAACATCAGGACGAGCAACATCATGATTTGCGTTCCGACCGGCATGTCGATGCCGAATGCCTGCGCAATGAAAATCGCTGCAAACGCCTGGTACATCATCGATCCGTCGAGATTGAACGCGTAGCCGAGCGGCAACGTAAAACCAACGACCTTCTTGTCGATACCGAACGCTTCGAGCTTCTCGGTCAGACGCGGATAAGCGGCCTCGCTGCTCGCGGTCGAAAAGGCGAGCATCGCGGGTTCACGGACAGCTCTCAGCAACGTCCAGATCGATTTTCCCAGGAAGACATAACCGACGACGATGAGGGCAATCCAAAGCAGGACCAGGCCGAGGTAGAAGCTGCCGACGAGCTTGCCGTACGTGGTCAGCACATCCAGGCCGTTCACCGTGATCGCGGATGCCAGGGCGCCGAATACACCGACGGGTGCGAGCCGCATCACATAGTCGGTCAGCTTCAGCATTGCAGGGACGAGCGCATCGATGCCGGCGATCAACGGCGTGACCCGCGGGTCCTTTTTGATCGCACTCAGAACGACGCCAAACAGCACGGAGAAGACGAGGATTTGCAGGATGTCATTTCGCGCCATCGCATCGATGATGCTGGAAGGAAACGCATGCGTGACGAAGTCCTTGAAGTTCAGACCCGCGGTGTTGAGACCGGTTGCCACATCGGCACTGGTCTGCGTCATATGCAGCCCCGCGCCGGGCTGAAGCGCATTCGCAAGGACGAGGCCAAGCGCGAGCGAGAAAAGCGACGCGCACACGAACCATCCCACCGACCTGAACCCGATTCTGCGCACGTCGCTCGTCCCTTCCATGCCGGCGAGCCCGGATACCAGCGTGGCGAAGACGAGCGGCGCGATGATCATCTTCACAAGGCGCAGGAAGATGTCCGTGATGATCGAGAAGTACCCTGCGATTGCCTTGGCTTCTGCAGCACCGGCGACGCTCCGATGGCACACGTAACCGACGACGACGCCGAGCACCATGCCAGCCAGAATATAGACAGTTAAGCGATTTTTCATTTCCATCAGTCCGAGGAATGCGCACAAAGGTCCGACGTGACCGCGGTACGCTGGCGGGAGGCAAAAACGTCGTTAGCGGGGCGACGTTTCTGTGTATGGGACGGATGATAGAGATGATCGAAAAAGGCTCGATGCGGGTCCTGCATGGGGATATGCGAACCTCACATAACGCGGGATAACCCCTAATCGGCAGCCGACGACGCGGCACGAAGATGGCGCCAGAGCGCGTCCAGAAACTCATTGCGATTCGACGCATCGCGGTAGACGCGAAGTTCGATTTCGAGGTTCCATGCGTCCCGGCCCGCCGGAACCAGTTCGCTCGCGCCGAGCTCGTCGACGATCGAGCTTTTCGGCAGCCACGCGACGCCTTCGCCTTCCAGGACCAGTTTCTTGACGACCTCCGCCATGTCGGACTCGTAATGCAGCCGCAAGGCCGGGCTCGTGTCGACTCGACTCAAAAGGAGTGCGAGGCAGCGGCCGAAATAGCTGGTTTCCGTATACGAAATCAACGGCAATGCATCGGTCGCCGTTCCAGGCAACCGGAACGCAGGCCCGCCACGCGGATTTGGCCGGCAGACAGGCATCAGTAAATCGACGCCCACGGCGAGATGCTCGTACCGGGTCGGGTCGAGATGGAGGGGAAGCTCCGGGTGATGATAGGCAAACATCAGATCACAGTTGCCGTTCACGAGCATCAGGATCGAGTCGTGCACATTGGTGGGTATCACCCGGGCACGTACCTCCCCGAAACGCGCAGTGAGCGCTTTCAACCAGCCGGGCAAGAAACCCAGCGCGATCGTATGACCCGCCGCAATCCGCAGGCCTTTGCCCGCCATGCGCTGGTCGTTGCGAATGATGGCTCGCGTATCGAACAGCTTTCCCAGTATGTCTACCGCTGCCTCCCGAAACAGTTGTCCGGCAGGCGTCAGGGTTGGAGGGAAGCTGCTGCGGTCGATGAGATCCGCGCCAACCCACTGCTCGAGCGACTGAATGCGCCTGCTGAACCCCGACTGGGTGACGTTCCGAAATTGCGCCGCCCGCGAGAAGCTCTGATACTGCGAGAGGGCAATGAAGTCCTCAATCCACTTGATTTCCATTTCTGGTCCTGTAACAAGGCGGCATCTTCTGCGAGATCGATCGATTCTACGCCCGGCCCCTTTCCCGATAACGTCGCGGGAAGCGGATGTCATCGGGCCGTGCAAGACCGGTGCGCTCCAGCTATCAATGCGTTCAGGCTCCGTTCAACTTTGCGACGCCCGGCTGAAAGGTGCGGGTGACGACGTGCGGGCCGCTGCCGTCTTGGACTGGATAGTCCCGGTAGTCTGAATACGCGTGGTTCAACAGGCTGGCGGCGCCCGTTATCCGCGCACCGGCCGTTGGCGCACCCAGGAGCACAGCAAAGACTCGCCTGGTCATAAGGGGTGACGTCTGCTTTCTTTTCGCGGTTGCGACGATGCAGTAGCCTGCCGCCTCGGTATGACCCGTCTTCATGCCGTCGACCGACGGGTCCTTTCCAAGCAGCCAGTTTCTGTTTCGCTTCTCGAACTTGCCGAATGCGAAACGCTGCTCCGACGAGAATGCGTAGTACTCCGGGAAGTCCTTGGTGAGGCGCAAGGCCAACGTGGAAAGGTCACGAGCGGTCGAGTAATTTCCCGGCGTGGTAACGCCCGACGGCGTCGAGTAGTGGGTATGTTTCATTCCTAGCTGCCGTGCGGTTTCGTTCATGAGTTGCTCGAATCCAGCTAGCGAGCCTCCGACGCGCTCGGCCAGGACAAGTGCGGCATCGTTGGCAGAGGCGGCAATCAGACCGCGGACGAGCGCTTTGACCGGCACCCGTTGCCCCGGTACCAGGTACATTCTGGCCTCGTCGTTTCCGACTTCACCGATATCCGCGGCGCCCACCTGCACTTTCTCGTCCCAGCTCACGGTTCCGCGCTTCAACGCGCCGAGTACGATGTACGCTGTCATGAGTTTGGTGAGCGATGCCGGCTGACGCTCGGCGTCCGCGTTATGCTCCACCAGCATCTGAGCGGATTCGCCGTCGACTACCATCCATGACGCGGCCTGGACGTCAGACGGTGGCTGCGCGGCCGCACTTCCGGCTGTCACGCATGAAGCGATTGCCGCCGTGACGAGAAGGCATCGAAAAAGAGAATTGGAAAACCGGAACGTCAAGTTTGAAACCTGCGTGAAGACATTGTTGGTCTTGCAAACGACGTTTTCCGCGGCAACTACGCGGCAAGTCGCGGTGCATGGACCGGGCCGCTCATCTTAGACGCGCGAAGAGCATGGCTCCATGCCACTTTCGCATGACGTCATGCTGAATCAGCAAACTCAAGACTTTGGATCACTAAGCGATAGCGGTCGAACTGTCGGCGATCGACGAGCCCAGACACCTTCGACAAGATGGCCGACAAGGCGTGATGTGGCCCATCGAGCAACAAGACATGACCTGTCCGGGTGCCTGCTTCAGGCTTGACGGAACGACGTGTCGTTTGCCGGCCGAAGCCGATCCATGCCCGGGCGCCTTACCGGCCGACGCCGTCCGCATCCCACCCGATCCGGTCGAACAGCGCGCGCAGCTTCGCGCCGCGTGCCGCGTTCAGCGCGGCCGCATGCGCGACGCGGCCGGCGAGATGCGCGCGGAAATCCGGATGCGCGTCGCGGTTCTGCGACGCCGGTCCGCTCCGGATGCAGTTGGTCAGGATGGCCTTCAGGAGATCGAACTCATCGCGCGCCAGATTCGGATGTCGATTGACGACCACGCCGGCCAGCTGCTGCCGCGTGCCGCGCCGCATCACGCGGGTCTTGCGCAGGTGCAGCGCGAAGCCCTCCTCGAGCGCGATTGCGGCGACCCGGACCTGCAGCCGCTCGACTTCGCGTGCGAGCGCGCCGCCGCCCGAAAACGCGAGATCGTCGGCATAGCGCGTATAGGTCGCATCGAGCGAACGCGCGAGCGCGGCGAGCCGCATGTCGAACCGGAATGCGCCCAGGTTCGCCAGCGCCGGCGACGTCGGCGCGCCCTGCGGCAGGTGCCGGTTGCGGTAGCGCTGCCGGGCGATCCAGTCGAGCCGCTCGCGCAGGTCCGGCGCGAGCAGCCGCGCCGACGGCACGCGGTTGGTGCACAGCCCGGTGAGCGAGCGCGCGACTTCGGCCGGATACCCGAGCGTGACGAACAGCGCATGGACCCGTGCGGCGCGCACCGACACGAAGAAATCCGCGAGATCGAAGCGGACGACGACGTCGCGATCCGCGTGCGGCGCCGCAAACGACACGATCCCGCGCCCCTTGCGAAAACCGTGTACCGCGCCGTGCGGCGCAATGCGATCGAGCAGCCCGTGCAGGATGCGGCGCTGCGCTTCGCGCAGCCGCCCCTTCGGGATCTCGACCACGCGGCACCCGCCGCTGCGCTTGTCGACCGCAACGTACGTGTAGTGATGCAGCGGCGTCGTGCCGCCGCGTGCGTCGACGCGCCAGTGGTCGGACAGCCAGTCGAGCTCCGGCACGCTCACGTCGAGCCAGCCGGCGAGATCGCCGGGCGTCGCCCATTGCGGCACGTCGCAGCCGGCGAGCGGCGCCGGCAACGGCCGCTGGACCGGCGGCCGCCGCACGACGCGGATCACGGCCGGCCGATCGTCGCCGTACCACGCGCGCACGAATCCGGGCGCATCGGCCAGGTCCGCCGCCAGCGCACCGATGTCGGCATCGGCCCAATTCGCGCCGAAGCGCGCAAGCGCGGCATCCGCGGCTTCGTGCGTCCACGGCGGCGCAGCGCCGAGCACGGCCGTCATCCGGGCGATGACGCCAGCGCGTTCGGGCGATCCGGCCAGCATCGCCTCGGCAATCGTGCGAACGGTATCGAACAAGGATGCGTACATGGAAATCGATGGGCGGGACGATGAGCCAACGTGACTGGTGCTGCGAGAGCCGCCGTTGCGCAACGCGCAACGTCCGCTCTTGCGACGCATCGGGGTATCGAGCTCATCCACGGGGTAGCCCCGTAGTCCTGGAACATCGGCTGCCTGTTCCCGGCGTGTGCTTGACCCACCGGCCCGCGTCGGGACTTTAAAGGCCGGGAATGCAGGATGTCAAACCGGGCGGCCGGCCGGCGCCGCCGCAGCGCGCGCGAGCTCGACGAAATCTTCGAGCCATTTCAGTTGCATGGCTTGGCTCCTGGGCGCGCGGCGAGATGCTGCGCGGTGTTTGCGATTCGCACTTGCGGCGAATTGGCAGGCCAGCGTCGGGCGTGCGCCGCAGGCCGCGAGTGGCGCCCGCTCCTACAGCGCCTGCGGCGCGTCGCGCAGCACGGTGCGCAACGCGGTATCGAACGGCGTCGCGTAATCGATCCCGAGTTCGCGCACGCGCGACGCGTCCAGATGGCAATCGTACGGGCGCGGCGTCGCGTCGGTCGGTTTGTCGATCGGTGCGAGCGATGCGTCGATGCCGAGCGCGGTCGCGATCCGCCGCGCGATGTCGTACTTCGTCATCGGCTCCTCGCCCGACCAATGCCGGATGCCGGCAATGGACGCGCCCGCGAGATGACGCAGCGTCAGCTCGCGGATGACTTGCGCGACGTCCGGCGTGTAGGTCGGATAGCGGATCGCCCATGCGTCCATGCCGACCGCGTCGGCACCCGGGCGCGCGGAAGCGACGATCGCGGGGACGAGGCTCGTGACGGCCGATTCGCTCCAGTCGGCGATCGGGCCGTAAAGCAATGGCAGGCGCAGCACGCACGACAACGGCGATGCGGCGAGGAGCGCAGCTTCGCCTTCCAGCTTCGTGCGGCCGTAGATGTTCAGCGGGTTCGGCGTGGCGTCTTCACGGTACGGGGCCGCCTTCCCGTCGAATACGTAGTCGGTGGAGATGCCCAGCGTCCATGCGCCATATCGCGCGGCGAGCGCGCCGATGCGGGCCGGGGCGGTGACGTTGATGGCGCGCGCGGCGGCCGGGTCGCGTTCGCACACGTCGGGGCGGCGTTCGGCCGCGCAGAGGATGACGGCGGCCGGTTTGCGGGTTTCGAACAGGTGTTCGAGGGACGGCTGGTCGAGCACGTCGAGTCGGGCGACGTTTTCCGGCGGCAGCGCGAGAAGTTTTGCGCCTGCGCTTTGCGGGTTCCGGATGGTCGCGAGCAGCGTCAGCGACGATTCGCGGGCCAGCGACGCGGCAACCGCGCGGCCGAGCAGGCCGGAGGCGCCGATGAGGAGGACGGTCGGGAGTTCGGTCGACGGGGTTGGGCTTGGCATGGGCGGCGATTCGGGTGACGTGGGGAGGCGCGGGGTCGCGTTCGGCGTTCGAGACCTGGTCGTTCGGAGGATAGCGGAAAAGGTGCGCGACCGATCACCCGCAAGCGACGATCGAGCCGTACGACGCGGGTGCGCTGCCCACCGTGCTTCGGCACGACGCCGGCTCCGCAGGCGAAGTCGACACACCGTGTGGCCGCCGCCCCGCGTGCGCAATCTCCTGAACCGTCTCACCCCATCCATCGCCGAAAATACAAAGCCCGGCACACTTCCGCGCACCGGGCCCGTCACACCGCACCGAAACTTCGCGATGCCTTACTTCCGGTCGAACGAATACCGCCCCGGCCCGGTCAGCGCGAGCAACAGCAGCCCGCCGATGATGCTCACGTTCTTGTAGAAGTTGATCATCGCCATGTACTGGTCCATGCCCTGCAGCGCCCAGTAGCGATGGCCGATCAGCGCGGTCGCGAGCGTATAGGCGGCGAACACCAGCGCAAGCGGACGCGTATAGAAGCCGATCGCGATCAGCGCGCCGCCGGCCAGCTCGACCCCCACCGCGATCGCGGCGGCCAACTCGGGCGCCGGGTTCCCCGTCGACGCCATGTACGCGACCGTGCCCGAGAAGCCGTTCAGCTTCTGCCAGCCGAACAGCACGAACAGGATCATCATCAGCACGCGAGCCGCCAGCAGCAGCTCGTCCTTCTTCGACTCCAGCGAAATGTAACGCATAGCAATCACCCTTGAATTGACGGTTTGATGCATCCGCTGCCGATGCACGCCGCATCGGCGCACCAGTCCGGCACCGGACCACTCCTCGCACGATCGGACAGCGGGCCGGCCGGCCCGCCGCCTAAGAATCCGTCCGGTTGCGCCGTTCCTGGCGCGCTCCGGATCGGTTCTGGCGAAGCACGGGATGAAGTCTACTGTCTCCCCATGAATCATCAATCCTTCACAAAGCGATTCGTCGTCCCCATTTAGTTGACAATTGGACGCCACAAGGCCGTTACACAGCGGCTGACGGGGGCAGCGCAAGCGATTCCCGGCCCGCGCAAATCAATTCGTTCCCGTGTTTCCGGATCAGAAAAACTACCGGGCTTCTTCGGGTCACCTTATCCAATCTACATTGTTTTCGCCAATTGACACATACCGGTCACAACAACGCGTCTCGACAGTTATATAGCGGCACGTTCGACGCACGACTCAAACGCTGTCGCCTCATCCCTGAAATTCGACCACCTTTTCAATATGAGAACGATCTTCTTTCGAGCAGCGACACATGGCCCGGAAATGCGGATTGGCAAACGAAAACGTTTCACGTGCTTGCGGCCTGATGTCGTGTATGGCAAGACATCGTCTGCCTGACAAGGCTCATGGCTCGACACCGACCACGAAGAACACCCGCCCCACTCAGCTGCTTCGCCGGATGTTTAGCGACACGAGCGAAAAATTCCTCATCAAACATTCATGCTTTCAGCAAGTTTTAAATGTCTGCAAAAATAACTGAATAAATACAAATAAAATCATGTGTCTATGCCGAAAGATTGCTGACTCCAGTCACACATTCTCCCACCCCTCCCCTGTCTACAATTTTCTCAATAAACATTACAAAAAATTACCAATTAATACCGGTTTAAATATACGATGGCGCACCGATTCGCTCTTACGTTTCCCCGACACCTGCCGTGAATCCCGGCATGCGTCGCGCGGGAGGCAGCATGCAGGCGAATCGCGACGAGGCCGCCCGGATCACCGCAAGCGGACTCGACAGCCGTTCGTCGCAGGATCGCCTTTCAACCGGAGCCCACCCATGCCAACGAACACGCCCGTGAGCAGCGGCGCGAACGCGAACAGCCTGATGCAGCAGGCGGCGCAATCGATCATCAACGGCTCGACCGGCAATCCGACGATGGATGTCGGCACGCTGGTCAAGACGCTGGTGAACGCGAAGACGGCCGGCCGTGCCGCGACGCTTGCCGCGTCGCAAGCGACCGGCAGCACGCGGATTTCCGCATTCGGCGCACTGTCGTCGGCGCTGGGCGCGCTCCAGGCGGGCCTGACATCGCTGACGAACGGCGGGCTGCAGTCGACGTTCAACGCCGTCGCGAACGGCAAGGGCCTGACCGCGACGGCGGGTGCGGGCGCGGTCGCCGGCACCTACACGATCGGCGTCACGCAGATCGCGACCGCGCAGGCGCTGTCGTCGGCGGGGTTCAACGGGACCAAGGCACTCGGCACCGGCACGCTGACGCTGTCGCTCGGCAGCCAGTCGTTCAAGGTCGAGGTCGGCAGCACGAACAACACGCTGTCGGGCGTCGCGGCCGCGATCAACGCGGCGTCGAACAACCCGGGGATCAGCGCGACGGTCATCAACGGCACCGACGGCGCGCACCTCGTGCTCGCATCGTCGAAGACGGGCGCGGCGAACGCGATCAGCGTCGCGGTCGGCAACGTGGCCAACGACAACGGGCTGTCGAGCCTCGGCGTCACGTCGACGGCCGACACGGCCGGCGGCGCGTCGAAGATCGAATCGGCGAACAGCGCGGCCGCGTGGCGGCAAAGCGCCGTCGCACAGGATGCGAAGTTCACGATCAACGGGATCGCGTCGACCAGCGCGAGCAACGCGGTGTCGGGCGTGCTGACGGGCATCACGCTGAACCTGTCGGCGGCTGCGGTCAGCACGACCGATACGCAGACGCTGACGGTCAGCACCGACACGAAATCCCAAGCGGCGACGATCACGAATTTCGTGAACCTGTACAACACGGTCGTCAAGACGATGGGCGCGCTGACGAGCTACACGCAAGGCGCGAACTCGCAGGGCGCGCTGATCGGCGATTCGACGCTGAACGCGATCCGCAACTCGCTCGCGTCGATCGTCGCGCGCGGCGTCGACAGCGGCGGCACCGAGAAGGGCAACGGGCACGCGAACCTGCTGTCGATCGGCATCAAGCTCGAGAAGGACGGCACGCTGAGCGTCGACAGCGCGAAGCTCGGCGACACGCTTTCCGCCAACCCGACGGCGGTCGCGCGCCTGTTCAACCCGACGAGCGGGATCGGCACGCGCGTGGCCGAGCAGATCACGCACTTCACGAAGAAGGACGGAATGATCGACGTGCGCACGAACGCGCTGAACGCCGATCTGAAGCGCATCACGCAGCAGCAGTCGGATCTGTCCAACTACGCCGAGCAATTGACCAGGCAATACCAGGCGCAGTTCACGGCGCTCAATACGCTGATGGCCAAGATGAACTCGAACACGCAGTACCTGACGCGGCTGTTCGGCGGCGCAAACAGCAGCGGCACGCTCGCGAAAAGGTGAGTGGCCGCGCCTCGCGGTGACCGCTTCGGCGGTTCTCGCGCAATGGTTCGAGTGGTTCGAACCGCGGCGCACGGCGTACCGCCTGAAGACATTGCTCATGCCCGGCGACGCGCTAGTGTTCGCAGGTGCGCTTCCCCAATTCGCGCAATCGCGACAGGCAGCCTGCACGCGGCTCGCCTGAAATGCGCGTGCCGTCAGCCGAGCCCCTCGACGCGATCGGCGAACAAATCGATCGCGCGCGACACCTGACGCCCGAAATAACCCGGCCGCTCGCGTTCGTACGCGCGCAGCAACGTCGTGCATTCGCGCTCGGCCCAGCGCCAGACCGGGCCCTGCTTCGCGAATACCGGATGATCGTGCAACTCGGCCGGCACCGCGTGCTCGTCGTCCCAGCCCCAGAAATACGGCTGGTATGCGCGGGTGAACGGCATCCCCAGATTGTTCGCGACGGTTTCATCGTGGCGCATCGTGAAGTCGACGATCTCCTTGCGCACGCGGCCGCCGACATCGTCGTGGCGCGCTTCGATCCAGCAGTGATACCGCGCGAGGTGCGACAGATGCCGCGCGGTGCGGCGCCGCTCGCGCGTCGTGCACAGCGCGTACAGGTTGCCGCCGCCGAAATCCATCACTTCGCCGCCCGCGAACGGCCGGTAAGTCTTGCCGGTCAGCAGCGTCAGCACCTGCGCGCCGACGATCGCGTAGTCGGCGCACCGCATGTAGCCGCCGCGCGTCGTCGCTTCCGATACGCTCCGGTGCACGACCTCGTCGATCACGGCGTGCAGCATGGCATCTACCGGCGCCGCCAGGATCGGTGGCTGGCTAGTCGTCGTCACTGGTTGCATCGGAGGCGAATACGGATTCAACGGGTCATCGGTAAAAAATGCTCCGAGGCATAATATTACGAATCGTTACAAGAACCGATAGACGGATTGAGCAGATTTGTATGCTTTTGTCGTGCGGTGCGGGAGCGTGCCGGACAGGCCGGCGGACGCCGTGGAAGCAGTACGCAGCGCGGTAGTCGGACGCGCGTCGGCGCCGCGCTCACGGATCACGGGCGGTTCGATTTTGTGATGCGGTGGACGAAAGCCGAACGGTACGTCGGCCTCGTGTCTGCGGTGTGCCGCCGTTCGTCACAACGGGCATTGCGCCCGGCCCGGCCGGCTACCGTGGTGGAGTGATTGCGGCAGGCGCCATTGCCGCCACCGATGCAATCTGGAATCCCGATCGTTTCGTCTCGTTGCGCACCCGCACGAACGTGGCGCCGGGTTCATACCATCCGGGACGTCGCAGGTACGCCGTCGACACTGCATGGCGCGACGCATTCGCCATGCATCGCGCCACGCCGATCTTTCGTGCGGA
Organism: Burkholderia sp. BE17; assembly: GCF_009362305.1. Taxonomy (NCBI): domain Bacteria; kingdom Pseudomonadati; phylum Pseudomonadota; class Betaproteobacteria; order Burkholderiales; family Burkholderiaceae; genus Burkholderia; species Burkholderia sp. BE17. The sequence continues at coordinate 24,786 of NZ_WHNU01000004.1, read as the reverse complement.
ACACACGCGCCGCCGCCGCTTGCCTCTCGATGAACGCGCGCAACAGCGGCCGACTACGCGGCACGCCATCCCGTCGCGCGCCGCGAGCACCGCACGGCGCGCTGCATCCGCTATTGCGCGGCGATTCGCCGGCGGAAATGCTCGGTGCCGGCCACGATCTTGTCGAGCACCGCGTCGAGCGCCCAGAATCGTTCGCGCACGTCGTAGTCGATCGCGCGGCATTTGATCGACCCGAACGTGCCGATCCGCTGATGGTAGAGCTTCGCGAGCGCCGGGTAGCCCAGCGCTTCCGACACCGCCGACAAGACCAGGAACGTCGACAGCTCGTCGGCCAGCGCCGGGTTCGTGTCTCCTTGCGTGCGCAACCACCGGTAGAGATCCGGATGGAAATTGGTGAACACGCCGTTGAAGCCCGCGGACCCCGCCTTCATCGCGTCCCACGCAATCGCCGCGTTCGCGTTCAGGATCTTCAGCGGCGATCCCGCGGCGAGCGCGACCCGCCGCTTCACCGTCTCGAGATCGCAGCTCACGTCCTTGAGCATCACGAACCGGCCCGTGTCGATGCACGCGCGCAGTTCGTCATCCGAAAGAAGCCGCCGGTAAGGCGCCGGACACTCATACAGGCCGAGCGGCAGATCCGACGGCAATCGCGCGAGCAGCTTGTGAAGATGGTCGAGCAACGCGGCGCTGCCCTTGCGCTGCGGGTCGAGCCGGTTGGTCACGAGCACGACGCCCTGCGCACCCGATTCGGCCGCCGCGCACAGCTCGGCAACCTGCGCGTCGAGATCGTCGCTGATGTGCCCCGATGCGACGACGGGCACGCGCCCGGCCACCCGCTCGACCACGAAGCGCGCCAGTTCCGCGCGTTCGGCAAGGCTCAGGAACTGCATCTCGCTCGACTGCGCGACCGCGAACAACGCATCCGAGCCGTGCGCCAGATACCATTCGATGAGCCGCTCGAGCCCCGCGTAGTCGATCGCGCCGGCGTCGTCGAACGGCGTCAGCATCACCGGTACGATCCCCTCGATGGTCACGTTCGCTTGCTGCTGGTGTTGCATCTGTTTCTCCTTCCTTCAGTGAATGCGTGGTGCGAGCTGCGTGCTCAGGCCGGCAACGGCCCGGACGCGGCGTTCGCCGCCTGCTCGGGAATCGGCTTGCGCACCAGCAGCAGGTAGGCCATCGCGCCGGCGAACGCGATCGCCGCGGCAGTCAGCAGCGCGGGCACGAACGACCACTTCTGCGCAATGATGCCCGTCAGGATCGGCGCGAGCGCGCCGCCGATGAACCCGCCGAAATTCTGGATCGCGCCAAGCGATGCGACGCGGTTCGGCGGCGCGGCCGCGGTCGCGAGCGCCCACGAACTGGCCGACGCCGCGTTGGCGAGAAAGATCACGACCGAAATGCACGCGAGCGCGACCGCGTTGCTCTGCACGAGCGCGGCCGGGATCGTGAACGCGACCATCCCGAGCATCGCGACCACCACCGCATTGCGCCGGCTCACGACCGGCGAACGGCTGCGGCGCGTGACCACGTCCGACAGCCAGCCGGCGACCAGCGAGCCGACGAACCCGCACAGGAACGGCACCGACGCGGCAAAGCCGGTGCGGATCAGGCTCATGTGCCGCTCCATCGTCAGGTAGCCGGGCAGCCAGGTCAGGTACACCCAGTTCAGGTACACGGACCCGAAAAAGCCGATCAGCATCCCCCAGGTCGTGCCGTGCGAGAACAGGCTGCGCCATTCGGCGAAGGTCAGCTTCGGCGCCGCGACGACGCTTTGCGCATCGGCATCGAGATAACCGCGCTCGTCCGCATTCAGTTGCGCACGCAACGGATCGCGGTACAGCGCAAACCAGACGACAGCGACGACGAGACCGAGTGCGCCCGTCGCAATGAACGCCCAGCGCCAGTCGAACGACGCGACGAGGATCGACAGCAGCAACGGTGCGAGCGCAGTGCCGAGCGGCGACGCGGCGTTGAAAATACCGGTCGGCGTGCCGCGCGCGCGCAGCGGAAACCAGTTGCTCACCACCCGCGCGGCCGACGGGAATTGCGGCGCCTCGCCGATGCCGAGCGCGATGCGCGCGACGATGAACCAGCCGAAGGTGGACACGATGCCGCCCGCCGCCTGCGCGAACGACCAGACGATCAGCCCGATGCCGAGCAGCCGGCGCGGACCGATGCGGTCGACGAGCCCGCCGACCGGGAACTGGCACAGCGCATAGCTCCACGAGAACGCCGACAGCAGCAGCCCCATCTGCGAGAGCGACAAGCCGAGATCGCCCCGGATCGCCGAACTCGCGACGGCCAGCGTGCCGCGATCGAGATAGTTGACGATCCCGCTCGCCATCAACAGCGCGAGCGCGATGCGTTGCCCGCGCCGGATACGCGGCGGTGCGTGCGGAACAGATTGGTTTTCGCTCATTACGTTTGTCTCCATGTCACTGGTGGCGGCCGGGTCCGGCCTTTCCGTCTCATGCGGAATTCAGGTATCCATACGTGTCACTTCCTCGCGCGTCGGGATCGAGGTCTGCGCGCCGTAGCGCGTGACGCTGATCGCGGCCGCACGCTGACCGAAGTCGATCGCGTCGTCCATCGACGCGCCGCTCGCCCGCGCCGCCGCGAACCCGCCGACGAACGTGTCGCCTGCCGCGGTCGTATCGACCGCGACCACCGCCATCGCACGATGGCGGCCGTTCCCTGCGCAGCCGCGCCAGCAGACGCCGCGCGCACCGAGCGTGACCAGCACGTTGCCGACGCCCTTCGCGCACAGCGCATCGGCGGCGCGCACGGCCGACGCATCGTCGCCGACGGCGATGCCGGTCAGCGACTCGGCTTCGGTTTCGTTGACGACGAGGTAGTCGATCCGCGCCAGCAACGCGTCGAACAGCGGCTGCGCAGGTGCGGGATTGAGCAGCACGGGCGTGCGGTGCGCGGTTGCACGGGCAATCGCGTGCGCCACGGTCGCGATCGGCACTTCGAGCTGGCACACGAGCAGCGCCGCCCCGGCGATCGTTTCGCGCGCCGCGTCGATCCGGCCGGCGTCGAGGCACGCATTTGCGCCGGGCACGACGACGATGCTGTTCGCGCCGCCGTCGTCGACCGTGATCGCGGCAACGCCGGTTGCCGTGCCGTCGATGCGGTGCAGGTGCGTCACGTCGATCCGTTCCGCCGCCAGCGCGCCGTGCAGGCGCGCGCCGAACGCGTCGTCGCCGACGCAGCCGATCATCGCGACCGACGCACCCAGGCGCGCGGCCGCGACCGCCTGGTTCGCCCCCTTGCCGCCGTGAACGGTCTGGAATTCAGTGCCGAGCAGCGTCTCGCCCGGCACCGGCAGGCGCGGCGCGCGCGTGACGAGGTCGATGTTCACGCTGCCGACGACAGCGATATGCGGTGAACGGGCGCTGTTCATTTCTCGATGTAACCGCTTACATTTGAAGCGGACAAAATGGCCGGGAAGGCCGTCGTCGATGAAAATCCAGCGATGCGAATGAAGTATGTGTCTGACATAATACGGAACAGCATCAAGATAGCGCTTACATTCTCACAGGATCGAATCGGGATGCAAGCGGGACCACCATGAATCGAGGGTAAACAATGACGCCTTTGACAGCGCGCGGCATCGACAACACCGCCACGCAGGGAGACGGAACATGAGCACGCCTCCATCGCGCGGCGGCGCGTCGCGTGCGCGCCGCGGCAGCGGCCGCTCGGTGCTCGGCGACGTCGCGAAACTGGCCGGCGTGTCGACCGCGACCGTCTCGCGCGTGTACAACGATCCCGGCAAGGTGTCGGCCGACGTGCAGCAGCGCGTGCGCGACGCGGCGCGCGCACTGAACTGGATTCCGAATGCGGCCGGCCGCGCGCTCGCGTCCACGCGCACCCACATCACCGGCGCGATCATTCCGACGCTCGACGACCAGGTGTTCGCGTCGCAGGTCGCGGGCATGCAGACCGTCATGGCGGAGCACGGCATCACGCTGTTCCTCGGCTGCTCGAACTACGATCCCGCGCAGGCGCTGGCGCAGGTGCGCGCGATGCTGTCGCGCGGCGTGGAAGCCGTGTCGCTGGTCGGCGAGGCGTATCCGCCGGAACTGTTCGAACTCCTTGCGATGCACGGCGTGCCGTACGTCGTCACATACGCGTATCGCGACGACAGCCCGCACTGCTGCATCGGCTTCGACAACCGCGCGGCGTTCGCGCGGCTCACCACGCACCTGCTCGACCTCGGCCACCGCGATTTTGCGATCATCATGCAGCCGTCGGCCGACAACGACCGCGTGCAGGCTCGCCTGCGCGGCATTCACGACACGCTTGCCGCGCACGGGCTCGCGGTGCGCCCCGTGCATCAGCACGAAGGCGCGGCCACGATCGCGTTCGGGCGGGCGAGCCTGCGCGCGATCGCCGGCAGCGACGCGGCGACGCGGCCGACGGCCGTGATTTGCGGCAACGATGCGCTCGCACTCGGCGCGTTGCTCGAGGCGCAGGCGCTCGGCATCGACGTGCCCGCGCAATTGTCGATCACCGGGTTCGACGACATCGCGCTCGCGCGCGAATTTCAGCCGCCGCTGACGACGATGTGGGTCGACACCGATGCGATCGGGCGGCAGGCCGCGCATGCGTTGCTCGACGCGCTCGAGAACGGCGCAACGGGGCCCGGTTGTGCCGTCGTGCCCGAGTTGCGGATACGGGAATCGGTTGCGCCGCCGGCGCAGGCGCAGGCTCGCGCATCGCGCAAGAAATGAACACGCGCCGGCCGCCCCGCGCGCTCACTGCATCACGTCGATCGGCAGCGTCTTGTCGAGAGTGTCGTGCCACGCCTGGATGGTCTTCGGCACGGTTTTCTTCCACGCCTGCGCGTTCGAGTAATAGCGCATCCGGACCTTGTTCTGCGCATCGAACACGAGCAGCCCGATCCACAGATCGGTGCCGCGGCTCATCACGATCGCCGCGTTCGTCGTCGCGATGCCGCGCACCCAGTATGACTTCACGCGCGCGTTGAGCCCGTCGAGATCCTTTTCGTCGGCGCTGTAATTGACCATGTCGACGAGCGTCGGGTAGTCGGCGCCGAGCAGCTTGTGCGCGGTCGCGTTCTGCGTCGCGTCGGTCACGACCTTGAGGCTCAGCAGGTCGGCCCGCGGCTTGGCCTGGAACTGCGATGCGGTCACGTAGTCGCCCGCGTAGACGACGCCCGCGCCGGCGCCGCAATCGAAATCCCCACCCTGTTGCGTGACGCGGATGCGCCCGCCCTTCCGGTCGAAATCGAGCCGGCATTTGTCCTTGCGATAGGTGCCGCTGTCGCCGTGCAGCACGATGTCGCCGTCGAGCCCGCCGGTATTCGCGCCGTTGTTGGCGTTCAATTCGAAATGCAGCCGAGGCGCGGTGCCGGTGAGCGTCAGCACGCCGCCGAACGACGGGTTGTCGCTCGTCAGGTACCAGGTCTGCTGCCAGCGGTCGGCGGCAAGCGGCATGCCGTTCAGGCTCGCGAGCCGTTCGCGATAGCGGTCGCCGAGGCACGGCGCGTCGGTGCCGCACTGGTCGCGCTGCTTGAGCCACTTCAACTGCGCGGCCTTCAGCTCGGCCGTATCGCCGCCTTTCGCGAGCGCCTTTTTCCATGCGGCCGCCAGGTCGCCGTCGAGCTTCGATAGCGCGGCGTCCGCGCAGATCGTCTTCTCGGTCGGCGAAGCGGCCTTCGCACAGTCGAAGCCGGCCGCGTGTGCCGCGATCGGCAACAGCGGCAGCAGCGCGGCCGCCGCGATGGATCGCAGGCGCATGTACCGCGCATCACCTGCGGGAATCGCGGCTTGCCCGCGCGCGTTCGATCGGTTCTGGATGGTCATCGGCTTGGATCGTCGCTGGGTCGCGCGCCTGTAGAAGCTACCTGTACGCGACATTCGAAGTAAAAACGCCCGGCCCGGCATGGACGCATGCCATCGCCCGCCGAAGCGTAACCCGAATGCACGACGCCGATCAATCGACGTTCGATGTCGGCGCAACCGTCCTGGTGGCCACGCTGCATTGCACGATGCCGTCGCGCAATGCAGCGGCCACGGCAGCATCGATGATCCCGATGAACACCATTGCGCCATCGCCATCGCCATCGCCTTCGTGTGCGGGTGCGGGTGCGGGTGCGGGTGCGGGTGCGGGTGCGGGTGCGGCGCCTGCGCGGCACCCACCGTCGAAGCCGGTTACGGTGCGAGCCGGCCTCAGCCGTCGAACGGCACCAGCTCGTAACTCGTGCTCCGACCGCCGGACGACGAGCGGCGCAGCACACCATGCTCGACGAGTTCCATGATGTCGCGCAGCGCCGTATCTTGCGAGCACTTCGCGAGGGCCGCCCACTTGGTGGTCGTCAACTTCCCTTGGAAGCCGTCGAGCAAGCGATTCATGACCTTGACCTGACGCTCGTTCATCGCGAAGCCCGCACATCGTTGCCAGAAGCGCGCCTTGACCAGGACCGCGCCGAGCGTCGTGTGCGCGTGATCGATGGCCCTGCCGAGTGCATTCAAAAACCACGCGAGCCATTCGGTGACGTCGAGCGAACCGCGCTGCGTACGCTCCAGCACGTCGTAATACGCGTTACGCTCGCGCTGGATTTGCGCCGACAGGCTATAGAAGCGCTGCGGACTCCGATCGGCGCGCGCCAGGACCAGATCGCCGAGCGCTCGCGCGATACGGCCGTTGCCGTCGTCGAACGGGTGAAGCGTGACGAACCACAGATGGGCCAGGCCGGCCCGGATCAACAAGGGCTCGACCGGCGTGGCGTTGAGCCACGCGAGAAAACGCCCGATCTCGTTCGCCAGGCGCGCGGCCGGGGGCGCTTCGAAATGCACGCGCTGTCGGCCGATCGGCCCGGACACCACCTGCATCGGCCCGCGTGCATCCGTGCGCCATGCGCCGACCGTGATTCGCGACATCCCCGAATAGCCGGTCGGGAACAGGGCGGCATGCCACCCGAACAGACGGCTTTCGGTGACCGGCGCCGCCGAATGGGCCGTCGCGTCCAGCACCATGTCGACCACGCCGTCGACGTGGCGATCGACCGTCGCAAGCGCACCGATATCGACCCCGAGCCGGCGCGCAATCGACGATCGGACCGATGCGACGTTCAGGTTTTCGCCCTCGATAGCGCTGGTCTTGACGACGTCCTCCGTCAGCGCAACCAGGCTGGCCTCATCGCGCAGCGCCAGGCCGAGATCCGCCAGTCGCCCGGCCAGCATGCCTTGCGCACGGCTGACGTCGGCGAGTGACGTGGCAAGTGCCGGGAGGTCGAAGCGCCACGCGGGCCAGTCGGCCGACTCCCAGATGAAGGTGTAATCTCCGCTCATGATGCGGAGATTATCCCATCGATTCACCGCACGATTCAATATTCTCCGCAAATTCTGCGGAGAATAACGCCCCCATTCACCGCACGCCGCCCGCTACCGCCGCCTGCCCGCCCCGCCCTTCGCCGCCGGCACGGCCTCCCCGAGCCGCTCCGCGAGAAACCCGATGAACGTGCGCAGCGTGACGAACCCTTCGCGATGCTGCGGAAACACCGCATTGAGCGTGATCGGCGGCGGCGCATATGCGTCGAGCACCGGCACGAGCGCGCCGCTGTCGAGCGCCGCGCCGACGATGAAGTGCGGCAGCAGCGCGATGCCGAGCCCCGCGATCGCCGCGTCGCGCACGACTTCGCCGTTGTTCGCGACGAGCGGCCCCTGCACGTCGAACGTGCGCGCCGCGCCGTCGACGCGGAATTCCCAGCCGACGCGCCGCTCGCGCCCGTACAGCAGGCACGTGTGGCCGGCGAGATCGGCCGGCGTCTCGGGCGTGCCCTGCCGCTTCAGATAAGCAGGGCTCGCGCACGCGATCATCCGCCACGCGCCGAGCGGGCGCGCGATCAACGTCGAATCCTCGAGCGAGCCGATCCGCAGCACGAGATCGAAGCCCTCGCCGATCAGGTCGACGCGCCGGTCGGTCAGGTCGAGGTTCAGCCGCACGGCCGGGTGCGCGGACAGGAATTCGGCGATCAGCGGCGACACGTGCGTGATCCCGAACGACAGCGGCGCGCTGATCTTCAGTGACCCGTGCAGCTCGGTGCTGCGCACCGACATCGCCTGCTCGGCGTCGGCGATCTCCGCGAGGATCCGCTGCGCGCGCGCATAAAACTCCTGCCCCGATTCGGTCACCGCGAGATTGCGCGTGTTGCGATGCAGAAGCCGCACGCCGAGCGACGCCTCCAGCGCCATCGTGCGCCGGCTGACGAACTGCTTGGACAGCATCAGCTGGTCGGCCGCCGCCGTGAAGCTGCCCGCATCGACCGTCGCGACGAAGATCCTCAGATCGTTGAGTTCCATATTGTCCACCCCATAGCGACAGTCATTATCGCCACAGCCATTTATTTGTCAAATCGATTGACCTAAGATTCATCTCAACGAACGGCCGGACCCACTTCCGAGGTCCGGCGACTTCAAGGACAAGAATCATGATCGAAATCCGTGCAGCAAACCAACGTGGCCGTGCGGAGCATGGCTGGCTCAGCTCCCGTCATACGTTTTCGTTCGCGAATTACTACGATCCGAAGCAGGTCGGCTTCTCCGACCTGCTCGTGATCAACGACGACCGCGTCGCGCCGGGCCGCGGCTTCGGCACGCACCCGCACCGCGACATGGAAATCCTGTCGTACGTGCTCGACGGCGCGCTGGAACACAAGGACTCGATGGGCACCGGGTCGGTGATCGTGCCGGGCGACGTGCAACTGATGAGCGCGGGCACGGGCGTGCGCCACAGCGAGTTCAATCACTCGCCGGACGCCGGGGTCCACTTCCTGCAGATCTGGGTCGGGCCCGCCGAAAAGGGTGCCGAGCCGCGTTATCAGCAGACGAATGTCGCGGCCGAGGACAAGCGCGGCAAGCTCACGCTGGTCGTGTCGCCGAACGGCGACGCCGGTTCGCTGAAGATCCGGCAGGACACGCGGATCTACGCGGGCCTGTTCGACGGCGATGAACACGCTACGCTGGAACTGGCACCGGACCGCTTCGCTTACGTGCACGTTGCACGCGGCAGCGTGACGGTCAACGGCGTGACGCTCGGCGAGGGCGACGGCGCACGCATCCGCGGCGAACAGGCGCTGACGCTCGCCGACGGCAACGATGCCGAAGTGCTGGTGTTCGACTTGCGTCCGGTCGAAGTGACGGCCGAGTGGGCATGACGCCCGTTCGGGAAACCGGGCCCCGCTGAACGCGGGGCTCTTTTAATCGGAGATTCGCAACATGGCCAAGGTACTCGTTCTTTACTATTCGTCCTACGGGCACGTCGAAACGATGGCGCAACACGTCGCGGAAGGTGCGAAATCGGTGCCCGGCGTCGAGGTCGCGCTCAAGCGCGTGCCGGAAACGATCCCCGTCGACCAGGCCAGGGCGATCGGCGTGAAGGTCGACCAGGCCGCACCGGTCGCCACGGTGGACGAACTCGCCGATTACGACGCGATCATCTTCGGCACGCCGACCCGCTTCGGCAACATGGCCGGCCAGATGCGCACGTTCCTCGACCAGACCGGCGGCCTGTGGATGAAGGGCGCGCTCGTCGGCAAGATCGGCAGCGTGTTCGCGTCGACCGGCACGCAGCACGGCGGCCAGGAAACGACGATCACGTCGTTCCACACCACGCTGCTGCACCAGGGGATGGTGATCGTGGGCGTGCCGTACGCATGCAGCGGGCTCGTCAACATGAACGAAATCACCGGCGGCACGCCGTATGGCGCGACGACGCTCGCAGGCGCGGACGGCAGCCGCCAGCCGAGCGCGAACGAACTCGAAATCGCGCGTTACCAGGGCAAGCACGTCGCGGAACTCGCGAGCAAGCTCGCGTCGTAACGCGTCGCACTCGCCGGGAATCCGCCGGCCGCACACGGTCCGGCATTCCCGGAAAACCGCACACGAACGGACGGCGCCGGGGCAACCCGGCGCCGTCCGTTCGTGCGTGTTTGCCGGCCGTTACTGCCCCGAAGCCGGCACGGCGGGCGCCGCCTTCGTCGCGGGCGTCTTCTGCACCGCGTTCTGCGGATAGTTGCTCTGGTCGTTGGTCAGCCGGTAGCCGCTGCCGGTGCCGATCGCCTTCAGGTCCGACGCGTGGCGCGCCCGGGCCGCCTTGCGCGCCGCCTTCTTCTGCGCCTTGTCGAGCTGCTTCTGGGTCGGCGCGGACGCCGGATCCTGCGCGTATGCCACCGGCACGGCGGTCAACAGCAGACCGAACGACGCCGTTACTGCTACTGCCACCGATACCACGCGAGACGTCTTCATGACCGGATCTCCTTGTCGATTGTTGGTTGTGGGTCGAATACCAGCGCGCACGCGACGGCTTGCGACGACGGCGCCGATGCAACGTTAGCCGATCGCTGCGCAAATGTCCCTGTGCGTTCCTGAATTCTCCCGATAACGACGGCGATACATGGGCGCCGGGCACGCCGTCGGGTCGGCATGCCGTCCGCGCCCATCCGGGAAACCGATAACCCGGCGGCAGCCTGTGCTCAGACCCAGCGCGACAGCACCGGCAGCAGGATCGGCACGACGAAGGCAGTCAGCACGCCGTTCAACCCCATCCCGAGCCCGGCAAACGCACCGGCCTCCTCGCTGACCTGGAACGCACGCGCGGTGCCGATCCCGTGCGACGCGACGCCGAGCGCGAAGCCGCGCACGGCCGGCTCGTCGATCCGCAGCGCATTGAGGATCCCGCGCGCGCACACGGCGCCGAAGATCCCGGTCGAGATCACGAGCACGGCGGTCAGCGACGGAATGCCGCCGATCTCCGCGGCGACGGCCATCGCGATCGGCGTCGTCGCCGATTTCGGCGCGAGCGACGCGATCGTCTGGTGCGATGCGCCGAACAGCGCGGCGATGCCGACCGCCGACACGATCGCGGTCAGCGAGCCCGCGAGCAGGCCGACGAGCAGCGGCAGCGCGCTGCGCCGCAGCTTCGACCACTGCCGGTACAGCGGCAGCGCAAGCGCGACCGTCGCGGGGCCGAGCAGGAAATGGACGAACTGCGCGCCTTCGAAATAGGTCGGATACGGCGTATGCGTGATCGTCAGCAGCACGACGATCAGTGCGACCGCGATCAGCACCGGGTTCGCGAGCGGGTTGAAGCGCGCCCGCGCATAAACGGCCTGCGCGAACAGATAGGCGATCAGCGTGATGGTCAGACCCAGCAGCGGGGTCGCGGCGAGATAGACCCAGATCGCGCCGAGTTTCGGGAAGGCCGTCATTGCGTGCGCTCCGCGGTGCCGTCCGCACGGCGCTGGCGCCGCAGCAGCGCACGCGTGACGAGCGCCGTCACCGCGATCGCGAGCGTGGTGCTCACGGCCAGCGCGACGACGACCGCCACCGCATCGCCGCGCACGCGGTCGGCCGACACCATGATGCCGACGCCGGCCGGCACGAACAGCAGCGACAGGTGGCGCAGCAGCTCGAGCGCGGTCGGCTCGAGCGCGTCGGCCACCTGCGGGCGCAGCATCACGAAGCCGAACAGCAGCAGCATGCCGATCACGGGGCCCGGCACCGGCAGCGCAAACAGATAGGACACGCCTTCCCCCAGACACTGGAAAGTCAGCAAGATCGCGAACGCCTGCAGCATGAACCGCTTCTCCGGAAGGGGGCCGCGATACCGTGCGGCCGCGCGACCGATATGCCGGCGGCTTGCGGCGCCGGCGTGGACGATATGCGCGATCGTATCAACAATGCCCGCGGGCAGTCGCGACCGTGCAATCGCACGATCGCACGATCCCGCTTCGGCCGTTTCAATCCGGTTGGATCAGGCAAGAGCTCGGGCTGAACCGGGCGGAGCGAAGGAGCGATAGTTCATCGGTCCGGACGCGCGTGGCGTGGCCTTTCACCGCGCCTGTCGTCTGCATGCAAATCCATGGTCGGCCCGATCCCTACTCATCAGACTACGCTTAGTAGGGATCGGGCCGACCATCGCATCAACGGCGGGCATGAGCCCGCCGTTTCGTCGTTCGCATTCGAACCCATTCGAATGCCACCCACCGCGTTACTTCAGCCGCGTCGCGATTTCATTCGCCAGCGCCTTCGTCGCGGCCTTCGTCGGGGCATCCGTGGCCAGTGCGTTCAGCAGACCGAAATCGTGGATCGTGCCGTCGTAACGCGTGGTCGTCGCGTCGACACCGGCCGCGTCGAGCTTGCGGCCGTACGCTTCGCCTTCGTCGCGCAGCACGTCGAACTGCGCGACCTGGATCAGCGCGGGCGGCAGGCCCTGCAACTGCGCGGTGCTCGCGCGCAGCGGCGACGCGTAGATCTCGTTGCGTTGCGCGTCGTCCTTCGTGTAGGCGTCCCAGAACCACTTCATCATCGGCCGCGTCAGGAAGTGGCCCTGCCGATACGCGTTGTACGAGCCCGTGTCGAAGTTGTGATCCGTGACGGGCCACATCAGGCCCTGGAAGCGGATCGCGGGGCCGCCCTTGTCCTTCGCCATCAGCGACACCACGGCCGCCATGTTCCCGCCGACGCTGTTGCCGACCACCGCGAGGCGGCCGCCGTCGACGCCGATCTCCGCACCGTGCGCGGCTACCCACTTCGTCGCCGCATACGCCTGGTTGATCGCGACCGGGTAACGCGCTTCCGGCGACGGCGTGTAATTCACGAACACCGCGACCGCCCCCGATTGCACGACGAGATCGCGCACGAGGCGTTCATGCGTCGGGAAGTCGCCGAGAATCCAGCCGCCGCCGTGGAAGAACATGAACACCGGCAGCGTGCCCGTCGCGCCTTGCGGGCGAACGATCGTGATCGGCACCGACAAGCCGTCCTGCTCGATCGTGCGGTTCGACACGTCGATGCCCGACAGGTCGACCTTCGCGCCGTTCTGTGCGTCGACCAGCACCTGGCGTGCCTTCGCGGGGCTCAACGTTTCTAGGCCGGGGCCCTTCTGGCCGTTCAGCGCGGCGAGGAACCCGCTCGTCGCCGCATCGGGCCGGACGGCTTCGGCGCCGGCGGCGAATGCGCCGGACGCGGTGGACAACGCGGCTGCAACGGCGGCGGCGATCAGCAGCGGCTTGACGATCTTCATGATGAAACTCCTTGGCTTAACCGGCGAATGGCGATGAATGGTTCGTAGTACGTGCGATCAGACGAGCGTCAACGTGACGTCGATGTTGCCGCGCGTCGCGTTCGAGTACGGGCAGACGATGTGCGCGCGGTCGATCAGCGTTTGAGCGGTGTCGCGGTCGAGGCCCGGCAGCGAGATCTTCAGTTCGACTTCGATGCCGAAGCCGTTCGGGATCGCGCCGATGCCGACGCTGCCTTCGATGGCGGCATCCGCGGGAATCGCGATCTTGTCGCGGGCCGCGACGAACTTCATCGCGCCGATGAAGCACGCGCTGTAGCCGGCCGCGAACAGTTGCTCGGGATTCGCGCCTGCGCCGCCCGCGCCGCCGAGTTCGCGCGGCGTGGTCAGCTTCAGGTCCAGGCCGCTTTCAGGCACCGTGGCACGGCCGTCGCGGCCGCCGGTGGCTTTTGCATGGGCGCGGTACAGCACTTTTTCGATCGACATGACAGACTCCTTTTCAATCAGTGAGTGAAACAGCCTTCCAACCCGGGACCGCGCGCCGAAAGCGTTGCCGCCGGCATCACGTTTGTTTATCTACTCATAGATAGATAAACATCCCCAAAAAATGCAGGCGGTCGATCCACCTGCTCCGATCATCTATCTACCAAAAGATAGACAACAAAACCCAATAAAAGGCGGCGAACCGCCTGACTGCTTGCCCCATCCGTCAGGACCGGGTTTTCCAGACGGCCTCGACATCCTCGAGACGCGCCCGCGTGTGAAACAGCCGGCTGGCAAGCACGCTGCCCTGGAACGCCGCGTACAACGTGCGCGCCGCCGTTTCGGGCTTGCCGCTGAACTGCAGCGTGCGTTCCTTCGCGCCCTGCGCCAGCAATTCCGCAAGCCAGCTCTCGTTGGCCTTGAAGAATGCCTGCACGGCCTGCCGCACGTTCTCCGGCAACGATTCGATGTCGGCCGCGAGCATCCCGCACAGGCAGATCTGGTTGCCGTCGCCGAGCGTCCGGCCGAACAGCTTCGTGTACAGGCTCAGCTTCACGTCGGCCGGCAACGCCGGATCGATCGCCCGCATGGCCGCGAGGACTTCATCGCTGTAGGCCGCTACCGCTTCCAGCACGAGGTCGTCCTTCGACGGGAAGTAGTAATGGATGCTCGACGTCTTCACGCCCACCAGGTCGGACAGGTCTCGATAGCTGAAGCCGTTGTAACCGCGCAGCATCATCAGCGTGATCGCGTGGTCGAGAATCTGTTCGCGGACGGTCGGTTTCGTTTCCATGGATCGAACTTTATCTACTCATAGATAGATAGTCAAGGACTTTTTTTGGAGCGGAATGAAAAGCCTCGAAAGCCCGGCGGTGCGGTCACGCGCCAGCCCGCATGGCGGCTGCTTACAACCGGCCTGCAGTCCAATCGAATCGATGCGACACTCGCAGCCAGGCGAAGCGACCACGACGCAATCGTCGGTCGGATATGCGCGCCAGCGCCCCGACATCGCGTCGCGCCCGGCACATGCATCACCGGCCCGCCCGCTTCGTCGGACCGTATAAGGAGAACAATCGATGTACTCGTGGTTTGAACGGCGCCTGCCGACTTTCCCGCTCGAAGATCCCGTCACGCCGCCGAGGGGATTCTTTTCGTTCGTCTGGGCGTGCACGAAAGGCGCGCGCGGCTGGATTCTGCTGATCGCGCTGACGTCGGCCGCGCTGGCCGCGTACGAAGCCGCGCTGTTCGCGATGATGGGGCGCGTGGTCGACTGGCTGTCGTCGTCGGCGACGCCGGCGGAATTCGGCGGCCGCCACTTCGGCACGCTCGCCGGTTTCGCGGCGATCCTCGTCGGCAGCGCGCTGCTGATCGCGCTGCATACGATGGTCAAGCACCAGGTGCTCGCGATCAACTTCCCGATGCGGCTGCGCTGGCTGTTTCATCGGTTGATGCTCGACCAGAGCCTGTCGTTCTATGCGAACGAATTCGCCGGTCGCGTGACGACCAAGATCATGCAGACCGCGCTCGCGGTGCGCGACGCGCTGTTCATGTCGGTCGACGTCGTGATCGGCGTCGCCGCGTACCTGATCGGCATCCTCGCGCTCGCGGCGAGCTTCGACTGGCGGCTGATGATCCCGCTCGCGCTGTGGGCGCTCGGCTACGGCGTAGCGTGCGCGTTTTTCGTGCCGCGCCTGGGCGCCGTCGGCAGCCGGCAGGCCGACGCGCGCGCGCTGATGACGGGCCGCATCACCGACGCGTATTCGAACATCACGACCGTGAAGCTGTTCTCGCACACGCGCCGGGAAGCCGACCACGCACGCCGCGCGATGGAGGCGTTCAAGGCGACCGGCGACGCGCAGATGCGGCTCGTCAGCGCGTTCGAGATCGTCAACCACCTGCTGTCGACGCTGCTGCTGGTCGGCTCGGCTGGCCTCGCGCTGTATCTGTGGATGCATGGCGAAGCGAGCGCGGGCGTCGTCGCGGCCGTGATCGCGATGGCGCTGCGCCTGTCGAGCTATTCGCACTGGATCATGTGGGAGATGACCGAGCTGTTCGAGAACGTCGGCACGATCCAGGACGGCATCAACACGCTGACGAAGGTGCGCAGCGTGGTCGACGCGCCCGATGCGAAGCCGCTCGCGGTGCAGCGCGGCGGGATCGTGTTCGACAACGTGCAGTTCGCGCACGAGGACAACGATCGCGCGGTGTTCGACGGGCTGAACCTGACGATCCGGCCGGGCGAGCGGATCGGGCTGATCGGCCGCTCGGGCGCCGGCAAGTCGACGCTCGTAAACCTGCTGCTGCGTTTCTACGACGTGGGCGGCGGCGCGATCCGGATCGACGGGCAAGATATCGCGCACGTGACGCAGGACAGCCTGCGCAGCGCGATCGGGATGGTCACGCAGGATACGTCGCTGCTGCACCGGACGATGCGCGAGAACCTGCTGTACGGTCGCCCCGATGCAACCGAGCGCGAAATGCAGGACGCGGCCGTGCGCGCGGAGGCGTCCGAGTTCATCGACCGGCTGCGCGATCGCCACGGGCGCAGCGGCTACGACGTCGAGGTCGGCGAGCGCGGCGTGAAGCTGTCGGGCGGCCAGCGGCAGCGCGTCGCAATCGCGCGCGTGATGCTCAAGGACGCGCCGATCCTCGTGCTCGACGAAGCGACCAGCGCGCTCGATTCCGAAGTCGAAGTCGCGATCCAGCGCAGCCTCGACAGCCTGATGAGCGGCAAGACGGTGATCGCGATCGCGCACCGGCTGTCGACGATCGCGGCGATGGACCGGCTGATCGTGCTCGACGAAGGGCGCATCGTCGAGGAAGGCACGCACCAGCAACTGCTGCAGGCGAGCGGCATCTACGCGGCGCTGTGGGCGCACCAGAGCGGCGGGTTTCTCGGTGAAACGGCGGAGGCGGAAGGCGTGGAGCAATAGGCCGTGCAGGATGCATGCGGCGCGCGGCCTCCCGGCGGAGGCCGCTTGCGCCGACCCGGACGTTACAACCTGACGATCGTCGATTTCAGCTCGGTGTATTTGTCGAGCGCGTGCAGCGACTTGTCGCGACCGTTGCCCGACTGCTTGTAGCCGCCGAACGGAAAGTTCATGTCGTCGCTGCCGTCGCCATAGCAGTTGACCCACACGGTGCCCGCGCGCAGCCGCCGCGCGACCTGGTGCGCCGTCGCGAGATCGGCCGACCATACGGCCGCTGCCAGCCCGTATTCGGTGTCGTTGGCAATCCGAACGGCCTCGTCGACGTCGTCGAACACGATCACCGACAGCACGGGCCCGAAGATCTCCTCGCGCGCGATCTTCGCATCGGGCTTCACCTCGAACACCGTCGGCTCGACATAGAAGCCGCCCGTCTCCTCCTTCACGCGCGCGCCGCCCGTGACGAGGCGGCCCTCGTCGCGCCCGATGCCGATGTAACCCATCACGCGATCGAGCTGCACGCGATCGACGATCGCGCCCATCGTCACCGAAGGATCGAGCGGATGCCCGGGCGCGAAACGCCGCGATGCTTCGACCAGTTTCGCGACGAATACATCCTTGATGTCGCGATGCACGAGCAAACGCGAGCCGGCCGTGCACACTTCGCCCATGTTGAAGAAGATCGCATCGGCCGCCGCTTGCGCGGCGCGATCGAGATCGGCGCAATCGGGCAGCACGATGTTCGGCGACTTGCCGCCCAGTTCGAGCCACACGCGCTTCAGGTTCGACTGCGCGGCGCACGCCATGATCTGCTGCCCGGTGCGCGTCGATCCGGTAAATGCGATGCAGTCGACATCGCGATGCAGCGCCAGCGCCCTGCCCGGCTCCGCACCGCCCGGCACGACGCTGAACACGCCGGGCGGCACGCCCGCGTCGCACGCGAGCTGCGCGACGCGGATCGCGGTCAGCGGCGATTTCTCCGAAGGCTTGAGCACCACGCTGTTGCCGGCCGCGAGTGCCGGCGCGAACTTCCACGCGGCCATCAGCAGCGGGAAATTCCACGGCACGACCGCCGCGACCACGCCGATCGGCTCACGCGTGACGAGCCCGACGAGATGATGGTCGGCCGGCACGACCTCGCCGCCGACCTTGTCGATCGCTTCCGCATACCATTCGACGCAATGCGCGGCGGCCGGCACGTCGATCGCCGTGGTGTCGGCGATCGGCTTGCCGGTGTCGAGCGTCTCGAGCAGCGCGAGCTCGTCGAGATGCTCGCGCATCAGCGCGGCCCAGCGCTGCAAAACGGCCTTGCGGGCGCGCGGGTTCATGCCGGCCCAGACCTGCGCGTCGAACGCACGGCGCGCGGCCGCGACCGCCGCGTCGACATCGTCGCCGCCGCAATCGGCCACGTGCGCGAGCACGCAACCGTCGATCGGGCTCACGCACGCGAAGGTCGCGCCGGCGTGTGCGTGGCGCGCCTCGCCGTCGATGAACGCGCGCCCGTCGATCCGCAGCCCGGCCGCGCCGGCCTGCCAGTCTTCGAATGTCCGTTGATTCATTTGGATTCCTGTAAAAATTTTCGTGTCACGATCCGGTAACCGGATCGATCGGCGTGAAGATGCACGCGCGCGCCTCGATCGCGTCGCCCGCCGCGAGACACAGCGCCTCCTGGAAGCGTCCGGCGACGAGCTGCACGCCGGTCGGCACGCCGTTGCGAATGCCGGTCGGCACCGACAGCCCCGGCAGCCCGAGCAGCGCGGTCGCGAGCAGCGGCCCCTGCTGGCGGACGATCTCGCGCATCGCGTCGTCGCCGTGCTGGTCGGCGTCGATCGCGAACGGCTGTGCGCACGACACGGGCATCAGCAGCAGCGGATAGCGCGTCAAGAACTGCTGCCAGTCACGCAGCAGCGCGGTGCGCCGCGCGAGGCCGTTCATGTAGCCGGCGAGATCCAGCGGCGCCGCCAGATTGCGCTGGCTCGCGAACGCGGTGCGGATCGCCGCGTCGCCGTGCTGCATGATCACGTCGCCGAGCCCGCTGCGTGCTTCGTTGGTCACGAGGTCGAGCCACAGTTCGCACGCTTCGGCGATCCGCGGCGGTTCCGCTTCCTCGACGATGCAGCCGGCATCCTCGAGCCAGCGCGCGGCCTGCCGGATCGCATCGACGACCATCGGATCGGACGGCACGCCCGGCAGCGCCGGGCACACGGCCACGCGCGCAGGGAACGCTGCCTCGCGCGCAGCCGGCGCGACCGGCATCCACCATGCGTCGCGCGCGTCGCCGGCCGCCATCGCGTCGAGCGCAAGACGCAGGTCGCCGACCGTACGCGCGAGCGGCCCCTGCACGGACGCGAGCTGCACCGCGAGCGTGCGGTCCTTCGCCTGCGTCGGGTTGTACGCGGGGACGCGCCCGGTGCTCGGCCGCAGCCCGGCGACGCCGCACGCATACGCCGGGTAGCGGATCGAGCCGCCCAGGTCGTTGCCGTGCGCGATCGCGCCGATGCCGGCCGCCACCGCCGCGGCCGCGCCGCCGCTGGAACCGCCCGGCGTCAGCGCCGGATCCCACGGATTCGACGTGCGGCCGTGCAGTTCGTTGTCGGTGAACCAGCGATACGAAAACGCCGGCGCGTTGCTGCGCCCGATCACGATCGCGCCGGCCTTGCGCAGGTTCGCGGTCACCGGGCTGTCCTCGTGCGCGATCAGGTCCGAAAACGCGCGCACGCCGTTGGTCGTCGCACGTCCGGCCGTGTCGACGTTGATCTTCACGGTCACCGGCACGCCGTGCAGCGGGCCGAGCGGCAAGCCGCGCGCGATCGCTGCATCGGCGACGGACGCCGCCTGCAACGCGCTGTCGGCCAGCACGTCGACGATCGCGTTGATGACGGGGTTCACCTGTTCAAGCCGCTGCAGGCAGCTGCGCGTGAGTTCCGTCGCCGACACGTCGCGCCGCGCGACATGCGCGGCCATCTCGGCCGCGCTGAGACGCCACAATTCCCGGGTCATGGGTTGCTCCTCGTTGATCTCGATGGTTGGGTTGAATCGGCCGCGCACTACGCGCACTACGCGCGCGACTGTCGGGCCTGCGGTGCGTGCGACGCATAGATCTTGCGGCACGTTTCGACGACTTCCCACGTGCCGCGAAAACCCGGCGGGATCACGAACCGGTCGCCGGCGCGCAGCACGCGTTCGCGGCCGTCCGCATCGCGCACGATCGCGACGCCGCTCAGCATCTCGCAATACTCCGACTCGTCGTACTCGATCGTCCAGCGGCCGGGCGTGCATTCCCAGATCCCGCAACTGAACTGCCCGCACGGGCTGATGTAGTGATGCGACAGCGTCTGCATCGGGTTGCCGTCGAGCAGCAGCCCGCTCGGCACGCGGCTCTGCGTGAGCTTCGCCGGCGCCCGCATCAGGTCGACGAGATTCGTGATGTCGGTCATGTTTGCCTCCAGGGCATGAATGGTTCGAAACGTTTCGGTGCCGCGCGGCCGTGCGAGCCGGCCCGCACGGATCAGAGCAGGTCCATCGTCCGGTGCCACGCCATCGCGAGCGCCAGCATCGGCGTGCGCAGCAGGCGTCCGCCCGGGAAGTCGCGATGGCGAATCCGGCCGAACAGGTCGAAGCGCGCGGCCTGCGCGTCGATCGCTTCCGCGATCAGCCGCCCCGCGAGGCCGGTCACGTTGACGCCGTGTCCGGAGAAGCCCTGCGCGAAATACACGGTCGGCTCGAGCCGGCCGAAATGCGGCGCGCGATTCATCGTCGCGTCGATCAGGCCGCCCCACGCGTAGTCGATCCGCAGGTCGGCAAGCTGCGGAAACGTCTTCAGCATGTCGCGCCGCATCGCGGCCGCGAGGTCGCGCGGCGAGTTGGTCGAGCTGCTGGCCTTGCCGCCCCACAGCAGCCGGCGGTCGCGCGTCAGCCGGAAATAGTCGAGCGCCGCATTGCTGTCGCAGATCGCCGCATCGGCCGGCATCGTCTCGGCCGCGCGCGCGTTCCCGAGCGGCTCCGTCGCGATCAGGTAGGTCGCCACCGGGATGATCTTGCGCGCGAGCGCCGGCGCAAGCTGCCCGAGGTACGCATTGCCCGCCAGCACGACGTAGCGAGCATCCACGTGCCCGCGCGGGCACCTGACGCGGTGGTGCGGCGCGGCGCGATCGAGTGCGAGCGCGGGCGTGTCCTCGTGGATCGTCACGCCGGCTTCGCGCGCGGCCCGCGCGAGGCCGAGCGTGTAGTTCAGCGGATGCAGGTGGCCGCTGCCGTCGTGACGCAGGCCGCCGACGTAGCGATCCGACGCGACGAAGCGATGCAGGTCGGCAGGTTCGACGATCTCGTAGCCGCGGTAGCCGAAACGGCTCGCCGCGGTATCGCGCCACTTGCGCAGCGCATCGAGATGGCGCGGCTTGTTCGCGGCGGTCAGGAAGCCGAACGTCAGGTCGCAGTCGATGCCGTGCCGCTCGACCCGCTGCCTGACGATATCGACCGACTCCAGCCCCATCGCCCACACGCGCCGCACGTCGTCGTCCGGCAGGTAGGCCGAGAACGTATCGATGTCGCACGCGTACCCCGCGATCAACTGGCCGCCGTTGCGGCCGCTCGCGCCCCAGCCGATCTTCGACGCCTCGACGAGCACGACCGAATGGCCGCGCTCGGCGAGATCGAGCGCCGCGGACAGGCCGGTGAGCCCGCCGCCGATCACGCAGACGTCGGCGGTGACGGCGCCGTCGAGCGACGGATGGCGCACCCGGTTGTTGACCGTCGCTGCATAGTAGGACTGAACATATTGCTGGTTTTTGAACTTGAGCATGAGTGAGACTCGCGAACGGCGTCGCGTCAGAATGCGTAGATGAGTTGGGTCGCGAGCAGGTCGTTCGATTTCGCATACGACCCGTCGTGACGCAGGAAGACCTTGTTGCTCGCCCAGTCGTGCCGATATTCGACCTTTACCGTCACCTGCTGGGTCGGGTAGAACAGCAGGTCGAACGCGGCGGCCTGCCGCGTCGCACCCTTGCACTCGAAGCCGACACCGCCGTTCGCCTTCGACATCGCCAGGCAGTCCGCATCGATGCCGAAGCCGTTGTTCGGGTCCATCCCGTTGCCGTTCAGGCCGATCGACGAACCGCCGCCGCCGTTCTTCCGGTTCACCAGCAGGTCGTAGCGCAGCGTCGCGCCCATCCGGCCGACCACCGGCACGTTGAACTTGCGGTGCGCGAGCAGCGACAGCCCGAACCATTGCGCGAGCCCGCCGTTGAACGCGCCGTGCTGCTGCTGGCCGTAGTCGATCTCGGCGTTGTACTGCGCGTCGGCAAGCGTGTAGGTTGCGTCGACTTCGCCGAAGAAGAACGCGCCGTACGCGCTCGGCGCGTTACCGCCGACGCCGTAGCGCACGTTGCCGGTCGCCGGATCGATCGCGCTCGGCAGCGTCTGGCGGCCGATGTTGATCGAACCGCCGATATCGAGCGCGCTGCCGCGCAGGTAGTCGACGCGCGCGGTGAAGGTCGGCACCTTGTTGCTCGTCGTGATCGGATCGCCGAGCGCGTTGACGCCTGTCTGCGTGACCGCGCCCGCGCTGCGGAACTGCTCGTTGCCGACGAAGAACTTCCACGCCCAGTGGCCGTCCGCGCTCTGGTAGTTGATGCCCGCACCGATCGACGAGCCCGGATCGGAGAAGTCGTACAGCAGGTTGTGCGTGAGCGTGAGCATCTGGCTCGACTGCTGGTACTCGTAGCCGCCGAAGCCGAGCACGAGCCCGCCGACGAATGCCGTCGTGCCCGACAGCGGCACCGTGACGACTGCCGTGTTCACGATGTCGAGCCCGCTCGCGCCGCTGCCCGTCATCATCGACAGGCCCGCGCCGCGGTTCGGCATCAGCGTGATTTCCGCGGACGGCGCGGTCGGGCCGACGCCGAACGTCTTCTTGATGTCGAGGAATACATCGCCGAACGTGCTGTTGTAATAGGTGTACGCGTTCTCGTGGTTCGCAAACTGGAACGACGACGTGCCGGCACCGCGGTTGTACAGGTAGGTCGGATCGAGGTAGCCGGTCACCGACAGCCCCGCGATCGGGCCCGTGCGCGCGGCATCGGTCAGCGAGTCGACCTTCAGTTGCTGGTTCGCGACCTGCTGGCGGATTTCCGTCACGTCGTCGTTGGTCAGCGCGGCCCGCGCCTGCCCGTAGCCGGGCGCGGACGGGTCGGGCGCGGCCGCTGCGGGCGCCGCGTTGGACGCAGCCGGTGCGGCCGCCGGCTTCGCAGCGAGTTGCGATTGCATCGCGCTCATCTGCCGCTGCAGCACGGCGAGCTGCTGCTGCAGCGCCCTGATCTGGTCGGCGCTCGAGTTCGCAACGGCGAGCCCCGGCAGCGCACCGGCGATCAGCGCGCAGAGATACTTCTTTTTCATGGAAAGTCTCCTTGTCGTTCTTCACTTCACGGGATGCGGTGCGGGGGTGTGCCGGGGGTGCGCGGCCGACGGGCGCGCTGGCGGCGAAGCGGACGACAATGCAGGTTCATCCGGCACGGACGCCGCATGCCACGCACGCGCATCGCGCTGCAGTCGCCGCTCGCGGGCCAGCATCGCGCGGTTCACGACGACGACGCCGATCGTCACGACCGCGATGAACACCGTTGCGAGCGCATTCATTTCCGGATTCAGTCCGAGCCGCACGCGCGAGAACACGACGAGCGGCAGCGTCGTCGAACCGGGGCCCGACAGGAACGCGGACAGGATCACGTCGTCGATCGACACCGTGAACGCGAGCAGCCAGCCGGACACCAGCGCCTGCGCGATCAGCGGCAGCGTGATCACGAAGAACACTTTCCACGGCCTCGCGCCGAGGTCGAGCGCGGCTTCCTCGATCGAGCGGTCGAGCTCCTTCACGCGCGACTGCACGATCACCGCGACGAACGACAGGCACAGCATCACGTGGCCGATCCAGATCGTCAGCCAGCCGCGCCCGGCCGGCCAGCCGAAGGTCTGCTGCATCGCGACGAACAGCAGCAGCAGCGAGATGCCCTGGATCACTTCGGGAATCACCAGCGGCGCGTTGATCATCGCGGCATAAAGCGTGAAACCGCGAAAGCGCCCCATGCGAGCCAGCACGAAGCCGGCCCACGTGCCGATCGCGACCGACGCGGTCGCCGTCAGCAGCGCGATCTTCAGCGACAGCCACGCGGCCGCGAGCAGTTCGCCGTCGTGCAGCAGCGCGCCGTACCATTTCAGCGAGAAACCCGACCACACCGTCACCAGCTTCGATTCGTTGAACGAATAGACGACGAGACTGACGATCGGCACGTACAGGAACAGGAAGCCCGCGCCCAGCACGCACGCGGACAGGATGCGATTCGCGCGGGTCATTTCCGCCCCTCCGCTTCAGTCTGGCTGTAATGGAGCAGCGCCATCGGCACGAGCAGCAGCAGCACCATCGTCACCGTCACCGCGGACGCCATCGGCCAGTCCATGTTGTTGAAGAATTCATCCCACATCACGCGGCCGAGCATCAGCGTGTTCGCGCCGCCGAGCAGCTCGGGAATCACGTACTCGCCGACCGCCGGGATGAACACGAGCAGGCTGCCCGCGACGATGCCGTTGCGCGACAGCGGCAACGTGATGCGCCAGAACGCCGACCACGGCGTCGCGCCGAGATCGTGCGCGGCCTCGAGCAGCGTCAGATCCATCTTCACGAGGTGCGCGTACAGCGGCATCACCATGAACGGTAGGTACGAATAGACCATGCCGATATAGACGCCCGCGTCGGTGTGATACAGGCGCAGCGGCGTCGCGATCACGCCGAGCGCCGCCAGCGCGTGATTCAGCAGCCCGTCGTCCTTCATGATCCCGACCCACGCATACACGCGGATCAGGAACGACGTCCAGAACGGCAGCATCACGGCCATCATCAGCAGGTTGCGGCGGGCCGGCGCCGAGCGCGCGATGCAATACGCGATCGGGTAACCGGCCAGCAGGCACATCAGCGTCGACGCGGCAGCCATCTTCAGCGAGCTGACGTAGGTTTTCAGGTACAGGTCGTCCTGCAGCAGCAGCGCGTAATGCTTCAGCGACAGCACGAACTGCACCGTGCCGGCCTCCAGCCGCGCGAGCGCGGTGTACGGCGGAATGCCGAGCATCTGGTCGGCGAAGCTGATCTTCAGCACCAGCACGAACGGCAGCGCGAAGAAGACCGCGAGCCACAGGAACGGCACGCCGATCGCGACGCCGCGGCCCGACGGCAGGAACCGCGACAGCACGGCGAAGCGGCCCGGACGCGACCGGCCGGCGCCGGTGCTCGCAGCGCCGGTCGATACCGGCGCGGACGGAGTGGAAGCGGAGG
>NZ_WHNU01000049.1:0-72489 GCF_009362305.1 Burkholderia sp. BE17 | reverse complement strand
CCGCTGTCCCGCCCCGCCGTCGCCAAGTCGTGGCGCGGCCGCCTCGAACTCGGCTTCGAGCGGCACGGCGCGCGCACGACGCTCGCGCACCGGCTGCACGACGGCCCGCTGCGCGTGCAGCGGCCGCTGTACCCGGAAGGCGACGCGATCTGCCATGCGGTGATCGTCCACCCGCCGGGCGGCGTCGCGGGCGGCGACCAGCTCGACATCGACATCGCGCTCGGCGACGGCACGCACGCGGTGCTGACGACGCCCGGCGCGACCAAGTGGTACAAATCGAACGGCCTCGATGCGACGCAGCGCATCGGTATCGCGGTCGGCGAAAACGCGAAGCTCGACTGGCTGCCGCAGAACAACCTGTTCTTCGACGCGGCGCACGCGGCGCTCGACTTCACGGTGACGCTCGGCGCAGGCGCGAGCGCGATCGGCTGGGACGCGACGCAGCTCGGCCGGCAGGCGGCCGGCGAAACCTGGTCGGCGGGCCGCATCGCGTCGACCTCCGCGCTCGTCGGCGCCGACGGCCGGCCGCTGTGGACCGAGCGCGCACTGCTCGACGCGCACGATCCGCTGCGCGGCGCGCTGCAGGGCCTCGCAGGCTTTCCCGCATACGGCACGCTGTGGGCCGCCGGCGCCGCGTGCGACGCCGCACTGGCCGAATCGCTCGCCGCGCGGATGCCGTTCGACGGCACGCTGCGCGCGGGCGCGACCTGCGTGACGCCCGGCGTCGTGCTCGTGCGCGCGCTGTCGACGTCGATGGAAGCGCTGCAGCGCCACTTCACCGATTGCTGGCTGCAGTTGCGGCCGATCGTGCACGGCGTCGACGCCCGGCCGCTGCGGCTCTGGCAAACCTGAGCGCGCTCGCGCCACGCACCGTTTCGGCGCATCCCCACATCAGTCGCTGCACGCTACCCATGCATCGCGCACCACGAACGCGCATCGCGCTGCGTTCCATGCACATGGCACGCGCCTTGCTGCTTACATAACCGATACACGGCGCGCGCAAAACGGCGCGGTGCTACGATGATCTGCACGTCCGCCCGGTTGGGCGCGCACCGATAAAAATTACGTTTTCCTGAACGTTTGCCTTCATGAAACTGACTCCCCGAGAAAAGGACAAGCTGCTGATCTTCACGGCGGCGCTGCTGGCCGAACGCCGTCGCGCGCGCGGCCTGAAGCTCAACTATCCCGAGGCGGTCGCCTTCATCACCGCCGCGCTGATGGAAGCCGCGCGCGACGGCAAGACGGTTGCCGAGGTGATGCACTACGGCACGACGCTGCTCACACGCGACGACGTGATGGACGGCGTGCCCGAAATGATTCCCGACATCCAGGTCGAGGCGACCTTCCCCGACGGCACGAAGCTCGTGACCGTTCATCACCCGATTCCGTGAGGCAACGCATGATCCCCGGCGAAATCCTCACCGACGACGGCGAGCACGAACTGAACGCGGGCCGCGAAACGCTGACGCTCGTCGTCGCGAACACCGGCGACCGCCCGGTGCAGGTGGGCTCGCACTACCACTTCTTCGAAGTCAACGACGCACTGTCGTTCGACCGCGCGGCCGCACGCGGCTTCCGGCTCAATATCGCGGCCGGCACGGCCGTGCGCTTCGAGCCGGGCCAGACGCGCACCGTCGAGCTCGTCGCGCTCGCGGGCGATCGCGCCGTCTACGGTTTTCAGGGCAAGGTGATGGGGCCGCTCTGAGCGACGCCTCACGTCCGTCTCTTCAGGAACAGCACGACATGACACTACGCTTGAGCCGCCGCGCGTACGCGGAAATGTTCGGGCCGACGACGGGCGACCGCGTCCGGCTCGCCGATACCGAACTGCTGATCGAGATCGAACGCGACTTCACGACCTACGGCGAGGAAGTGAAATTCGGCGGCGGGAAGGTGATCCGCGACGGGATGGGCCAGTCGCAACGCATATCCGCCGACGTGCCCGATACGGTCATCACGAACGCGGTGATCCTCGATCACTGGGGCATCGTGAAGGCCGACATCGCGATCAAGCACGGCCGCATCGCCGCGATCGGCAAGGCCGGCAATCCGGACATCCAGCCGGGCGTGACGATCGCGATCGGCGCTGCGACCGAAGTGATCGCCGGCGAAGGGCTGATCGTGACCGCGGGCGGCATCGACACGCACATCCACTTCATCAGCCCGCAGCAGATCGACGAGGCGCTCGCATCGGGCGTCACGACGATGCTCGGCGGCGGCACGGGGCCGGCCACCGGCACCAACGCGACGACCTGCACGCCGGGCCCGTGGCACATGGAGCGGATGCTGCAGGCCGCCGACGGCTGGCCGATCAACCTCGGCTTTCTCGGCAAGGGCAACGCGAGCCTGCCCGAGCCGCTCGTCGAGCAGATCGCGGCCGGCGCGATCGGGCTGAAGCTGCACGAGGACTGGGGCACGACGCCCGCCGCGATCGACAACTGCCTGTCGGTTGCGGACGACACCGACACGCAGGTCGCGATCCACACCGACACGCTGAACGAAGCCGGCTTCGTCGAATCGACCGTTGCCGCGTTCAAGGGTCGCACGATCCACACGTACCACACCGAAGGCGCGGGCGGCGGCCATGCGCCCGACATCCTGAAGGTGTGCGGCGAGGCGAACGTGCTGCCTTCGTCGACCAACCCGACGCGCCCGTACACGATCAACACGCTCGACGAGCATCTCGACATGCTGATGGTGTGCCATCACCTCGATCCGTCGATCGCCGAGGATCTCGCGTTCGCCGAATCGCGGATTCGCCGCGAGACGATCGCGGCCGAGGACATCCTGCACGATCTCGGCGCGCTGTCGATGCTGTCGTCCGATTCGCAGGCGATGGGCCGCGTCGGCGAAGTGATCATCCGCACCTGGCAGACCGCGCACAAGATGAAGGTGCAGCGCGGCGCACTGCCCGGGGACGGCGCGCGCAACGACAACTTCCGCGCGAAGCGCTATGTCGCCAAGTACACGATCAACCCGGCGATCACGCACGGCATTGCGCACGAAGTCGGCTCGATCGAGCCCGGCAAGTGGGCCGACCTCGTGCTGTGGGAACCCGCGTTCTTCGGGATCAAGCCGTCGATGATCCTGAAGGGCGGGATGATAGCGGTCGCGCAGATGGGCGACCCGAATGCGTCGATCCCGACGCCGCAGCCCGTCCACTATCGCGAGATGTTCGCGACGCGCGGCGGCGCGCTCGCGCGTACGTCGCTGACCTTCGTGTCGCAGATGGCGGCCGATGCGGGCATCGCGGAACGCTACGGCCTCGCGAAGCGGATCGTGCCGGTGCGCAACTGCCGCAACGTGACGAAGGCCGACATGATTCACAACGCATGGCGTCCGTCGATCAGCGTCGACCCCGAAACCTACGACGTGATCGCCGACGGCCAGTTGCTCACCTGCGAGCCGGCGACGGTGCTGCCGATGGCGCAGCGCTATTTCCTGTTCTGATTTCCGGTTTTCGGTTCCTGTCTTATGCGCACCCTCGACAAACGCATTGCCCCGAACGTGAAACTCGCCGCGTCGCTCGTCGCGCGCGCACCGACGCTCACGCTCGCGTATGACGCGCGCTGCAAGAGCCGCCTCGCGGCGACGCTCGATACCGGCGAGGACGTCGCGGTACTGCTGCCGCGCGGCACCGTGCTGCGCGACGGCGACGTGCTCGTCGCCGACGACGGCGCGCTCGTGCGCGTCGCCGCGGCGCCCGAAGCCGTGCTGCTCGTGCGTGCGGCCGATCCGCTCACGCTGATGCGCGCCGCGTACCACCTCGGCAACCGTCACACGCCGGTCGAGATCGGCGACGGCTACCTGAAGCTCGAAGCCGATCCGGTGCTCGCGGACATGCTGCGCCGGCTCGGCACGCAGGTCGAAGCAGAGAACGCGCCGTTCCAGCCGGAAGCCGGCGCGTACGGCGGTGGCCACAAGCACGGGCACGACGCGACGTTCGCCGAGGACTACGCGCTCGCGCAGCAGGTGTTCGGCGAACACCACGGGCATTCGCACGATCACGATCATCAGCATGGTCCCGGATGCACGCACGGCCACGGCCATGACCACCACTGAGCTCGTCGCGCTGCTGCACCTCGCGTCGCCGGCGCTGCCGATCGGCGCGTACAGCTATTCGCAGGGCCTCGAAGCCGCGCTCGACGCGAACCTGATCCACGACGCCGATTCCGCGCGCGACTGGATCGCGAGCGGCCTGACCGACGTGCTCGCGCACGGCGAGCTGCCGTTCCTCGCGCACCAGCTCGAACGCTGGCATGCGCACGACTCGCACGCGCTCGCCACGGAGAACGCATGGTTCGTCGCGAGCCGCGAATCGGCGGAACTGCGCCGCGAGACCGAACAGATGGGCTGGTCGCTCGCGCAGCTCTGCGCATCGCTCGAATGGGGCGATGCCGCGCGCCGCGCGACGCTCGCATCGATGTCGCCGATCGCACTGCCGACCGCATTCGCATACGCGGCCGCCGCGCATAACGCCAGCGCCGACGCGACGCTCGCCGCGTACGCATTCGGCTGGGTCGAGAACCAGACGTCCGCCGCGCTGAAGGCCGTGCCGCTCGGCCAGCTCGCCGGGCAACGCATCATCGTCGCGCTGCGCGGCGCGATCGACGCGGCCGTCCGCCGCGCGCTCGCGACGCCGCCCGACGCCGTCAACACGTTCGCGCCGCAGCTCGGCATCCTGTCCGCGCGGCACGAAACCCAGTACTCGCGGTTGTTCCGCTCCTGACACGACGCTACTCGCCATGAACGCACCTGCTCCCTCCTCCGCCCGCCGCACGAAGAAACTGCCGCCGCTGCGCGTCGGCATCGGCGGCCCCGTCGGCTCCGGCAAGACCACGCTGCTCGAAATGCTGTGCAAGGCGATGCGCGACCGCTACGACCTCGTCGCGATCACCAACGACATCTATACGAAGGAAGACCAGCGGCTGCTGACCGTTGCGGGCGCGCTGCCCGAGGAACGCATCATGGGCGTCGAGACGGGCGGCTGCCCGCATACGGCGATCCGCGAGGATGCATCGATCAACCTCGAAGCCGTCGACCGGATGCTGTCGCGCTTTCCCGACGCCGACATCGTGTTCATCGAATCGGGCGGCGACAATCTCGCGGCGACGTTCAGCCCCGAGCTGTCGGACCTGACGATCTACGTGATCGACGTCGCGGGCGGCGAGAAGATTCCGCGCAAGGGCGGCCCCGGCATCACGAAGTCCGACCTGCTCGTGATCAACAAGACCGACCTCGCGCCGCTGGTCGGCGCGAACCTCGACGTGATGGCCTCCGACACGAAGAAGATGCGCGGCGAGCGGCCTTACGTGATGACGAACCTGAAGGCGCTCGACGGCGTCGCGGACGTGATCGCGTTCATCGAGAAGAAGGGCTTGCTGACGGTCTGAGCAGCGCGGCGGCGGCACA
Source organism: Burkholderia sp. BE17 (assembly GCF_009362305.1). Lineage (NCBI taxonomy): Bacteria > Pseudomonadati > Pseudomonadota > Betaproteobacteria > Burkholderiales > Burkholderiaceae > Burkholderia > Burkholderia sp. BE17. The sequence continues at coordinate 67,077 of NZ_WHNU01000049.1, read as the reverse complement.
CGACGCCGCCACGCATGCCCGGGGCGGCATCGCGCCGCCTTCGCTTATTCGTCGGAAGTGTCCTGCTGCTCACGCTCGCCGCGTTCGGCGGGCGGCAGCAGCGCCGCGAGCACGTCGACCGTGCGCGCGGTCGCGCCGCGGTGACGCGCCGCGAAGGCGGCGCCGGCCGCGCCCATCGCGATGCGCCGCGCCTTGTCGGCGAACAGCGCGTCGAGCACGTGCGCGAGATCGAGCGGATCCTCGACCTGCATCGCCGCGCCGGCCGCGACCGCATCGGCGGTCGCCTGCGTGAAGTTGAACACGTGCGGGCCGATCAGCACCGGCACACCGACCGCGCATGCTTCGATCAGGTTCTGCCCGCCGAGCGGCAGCAGGCTGCCGCCGATGAACGCGACGTCGGCGGCTGCGTAGTACGCGCCGAGTTCACCCATCGAATCGCCGAGCAGCACCGTCACGTCGCCCGGCAGCGGTTCGGCAGCCGGGTGGCCGGCCGCGAGCGCGGCCGTGTCGGCGGCCCACGCCGAGCGTCGCACGCACTTGAGCCCGCCGCGCTCGACGAGCGCCTCGACCTCGGCGAAACGCTGCGGATGACGCGGCACGAGCACCAGCAGCGCGCCGGGCGTGCGCATCGCGGCGAACGCCTGCAGCACCAGCGCCTCCTCGTTCTCGCGCGTGCTGGCGGCGACCCACACGGGCCGCGTGCCGATCGCGTCGCGCCACGCATGGCCGCGCGCCGCGAGTTCCGGCGGCGTCGCCATGTCGAACTTCAGGTTGCCGAGCACGGTCACGTTGCGTGCGCCGAGCGACGTCAGCCGCTCCGCATCGGCCGGGCTCTGCGCGAGCACGCGCGAAAAGCCGCCGAACACGTCGCGCGTCGCCGCGCCGAACTTCGCCGCGCGCCGGAACGAACGCGCGGACATCCGCGCATTGGTCAGCACGAGCGGCACGTCCGCGTGGCGGCACTCGTCGATCAGCGTCGGCCACACCTCGGTTTCCATCACGAGGCCGAGCGTCGGCCGCCATGCGTGCAGGAAGCGCCGCACCAGGCCCGGCATGTCGTACGGCAGGTAGCAGCGCAGCACACGATCCCCGAAGATCTGTTCGCCGGTCGCGCGGCCGCTCGGCGTCATGTGCGTGAGCAGGATGCGCGCATCGGGGCGCGCGTGCATCAGCGCGTCGATCAGCGGCTGCGCGGCGCGCGTTTCGCCGACCGATACCGCATGCACCCAGATCAGCGGCGCACGGTCGTCGCGCGAGCGGCCCGCCACGCGACCGAAACGTTCGCCGATGTGCTCGCGATAGCCGCGCTCCTTGCGCGAGCGCACGTAGAGCCTGATGACCGCAGCGGGCGCGACGAGCCACCACAGCGCGCGATAGATCGCCCTCAGCATGCAGCGGCCCTCGTATTGCGTCGAAGCAGGTGTGCGCTCAAACCAGCACCCTGCCCGTCAAGCGCTCGAGAATGCCGAGCGGCGCGCATTCACGGCGGACCATCGCGTCGACCGGCAGGAAGAACGTCTGCTCGAGCATGAACTGGCCGGACATCACAGCGTGCGAAGTCTGGTCCGAGAAACATATCCACACGCTGCCCGGCGGGAACGGCATCGTCTGCTGCGGGCTGGTCTTCTGGTAGTCGAGATCGGCCTTCATGCCGTCGTGCAGATTCAGCATCAGGTGGTCGTACGCGCTGCGCGGCGACTTCGTCACGTGCAGCAGGTTCAGCAGCCACGCGGAACCGGGGAGCTGCGGCTTGATGCGCGGCATGAACCGCTTCGCGACGTCCTCGAATGGTTCGCCCACGCGCCACACGCGCGGCGCGCCGGCCGGGTTCACGTTCGTGAACACGCGCAGGATGCGCTCGCCGTAGTTCGGCCGCGACGGAAACGCATCGACGTGCAGCCGGCTGTCGTCCTTGCGCCACGACGTCTGGCGCGTCTCGACCTGCATCAGCCGCAGGCTCGTCGGCGCGACGCGCAGCTTGCCGCGGTATTCGGGGAACAGGCCGTCGACGAGCGTGCCGGCCTGCTGCTGGAAGCGCGCGACGAGCGCGCGCACGGCCGACTGCGTGACGCTGTCGCCGAGCACGCCGGCGAGCGCGCCGCCGTTCGGCGCGAGGCTGATGTTCTTGCGTTTCGGATCGGCGAGCGCCGGATCGAGCAGCGCTTCCTCGCCGCCTTCGATCGCGAAGCGCAGGTGCGGGAAATACAGCACCTTGCCTTCCTCGACCGCGGCCAGCAGCTGCTCGCGCGGCGCCGACAGGTTGTGTCCGCTCCAGTCGGCGGACGGGACTTCGATGATCTGGGATTCGCTCATGATCGGTTCGCGTAATGGACAGACGTTACAGGAGACCGAAGCCCGCGAGCGCCGACTTCACCTGCGCGATCGACGGGGGCTGCCCCGCCGTGCCGAGATTGACGACGTTCGGCGACCAGTAGCCGCCGGTCCGCCAGGCCGTCGCGAAATTGTACAGTTCGACCGTCGGACGCTTCAGCGCGGCCGCGATGTGAACCAGACCTGTATCAACCCCGACGGTCGCGGCCGCGCCGTCGATCAGGCCGACCACGGCCGGCAGCGACAGCTTCGGCGGCACGATCGCCGCCGCGCCGAACTCCTTCGCGAGCCGCTCGCTGGTAGCGCGCTCCGCGTCGTTGCCCCACGGCAGCACGAGCGACGCGCCGCGCCGCACGAGCGCCTGGCCGAGCTCGATCCACGCGGCGTCCGGCCACTGCTTGTCGGCACGCGACGTCGCATGGACGAACACCACGTACGGCACCGGCAGGTTCAGGCCGAGCGCGGCCACCGCGAGGGCCGCCGCGCGCGTGTCGAGGCCGAAGTCGACCGGATCGGCCGGCGTCGGCGCCGGGTCGCCCAGCGCGGCCGCGACGAGTTGCCGCGAGCGCTCGACGACGTGCGTGCGCGGCGCGATCGGCACGCGCTTGCGGTAGAAGAAGCGCACGGGCCATTCGTAGCCGGCGCCGTCGGTGCGGTTGCCGAGCCCGACGAGCGGGCCGCGCGCCCAGCTCGCGACCCAGGCCGTCTTGATGAGGCCCTGGCAGTCGATCACGAGATCGTACTGCTCGGCCGCGATGCGCCGGCGGAATGCGCGGATTTCGTGCCACGTCGCGCCCGAGAACGGCTTCTTGCGCCAGCGGCGCAGCGAGAACGGCAGCACGTCGCGCACGCCGTCGACGAGCCGCACGAGGTCGACGAAGCTTTCCTCGACGAGCCAGTCGATCTGCGCATCGGGGTGGCGGCGCCGGATATCGGCGATCACCGGCATGTTGTGCACGACGTCGCCCAGCGACGATACGCGCACGATCAGGATCTTTTGCACGCTGAAAAAACGCCGGCTGACAGCCGGCGACAGACATAAAGGAGCGATTTTATCTCGCCCGGGGGGCCAGACAGACAAAAAGCGGCCGCACGCCTTGGCGTGCGCCGCTTTTCGGGGATGGCGCGGCCGGTGAATCGGCTGTCGCGCCTTCAGCGGCCCGCAGGCCGCCGACGCTCAGAACGGCAGCTTGACGTCCGGCTTCGCGGCCGTCAGCACGCGGCGGAAGTCCTCCTGGATGCGCTTGAGCCCTTCCTGCGTCTCCGACTCGAAACGCATCACGACCACCGGCGTCGTGTTCGACGAACGCGCGAGGCCGAAGCCGTCCGGGTACTCGACGCGCAGGCCGTCGATCGTCACGACTTCCTCGGCGCCGTCGAACTTCGCCTCTTTCTGCAGCTTGTCGATCAGGCGGAAGTTCTCGCCCTCGTCGAGCCACAGCTGCAGTTCGGGCGTGCTCATCGCGTCCGGCAGCCCGTTGAGCAGCGCGCTCGGGTCGGCCGTCTTCGTGAGGATCTCGAGCAGGCGCGCGCCCGTGTAGAGGCCGTCGTCGAAGCCGTACCAGCGATCCTTGAAGAACACGTGGCCGCTCATTTCGCCGGCGAGCGGCGCACCCGTCTCGCGCAGCTTCGCCTTCACGAGCGAATGGCCCGTCTTCCACATCAGCGGCTCGCCGCCCTTCGACTTCACCCACTGCGCGAGGTTACGCGTGCACTTCACGTCGTAGATGATCTGCGCGCCCGGGTTGCGCGACAGCACCTCTTCCGCGAACAGCATCAGCTGGCGGTCCGGATAGATGATCTGGCCGTCCTTCGTGACGACGCCGAGGCGGTCGCCGTCGCCGTCGAACGCGAAGCCGAGCTCGGCATCGGTGTCCTTCAGCGCCTGGATCACGTCCTGCAGGTTTTCCGGGTGCGCGGGATCGGGGTGGTGGTTCGGGAACGTGCCGTCGATGTCGGTGAAGCGCTCGACGAGTTCGCAGCCGAGCGCCTTGAACAGGCGCGTCGCGAGCGGGCCCGCGACGCCGTTGCCGGCGTCGACGACGAGCTTGATCGGCCGCGCGAGCTTCACGTCGCCGACGATGCGCGCGATGTACTGATCGGCGACGTCGACCTGCTCGTAGGTGCCGCTGCCCGTCTCGAAGCGCTCGTCGACGATGCGGCGGTACAGCGCCTGGATCTGCTCGCCGTAGATCGCGGCGCCGCGCAGCACCATCTTGAAGCCGTTGTAGTCGGGCGGGTTGTGGCTGCCCGTGACGACGATGCACGAATCGACGCGGCGCTCGCCGCCCTTCAGCGCAAGCGGCACGCTCGCCGCGAAATAACCGACCGGCGTGGGCACCATGCCGACGTCGACGACGTCGACGCCCGCCGCACGCAGGCCGTCGGCGAGTGCGCCGACGAGTTCGGGCCCGGACAGGCGGCCGTCGCGCGCGACGACGACCGCGTCGCCGCCCTGGGCGCGCACTTCGCTGCCGAATGCCCGGCCGATCCCGCGCGCCGTGTCGACGTCGAGCGTCTTGCCGACCACGCCACGAATGTCATATGCCTTGAAGATGGATTGGGAGATCATCGATTCTCTTCTCTCTCGGTTGCGTGCATGGAAAATTGTCTGGCCGCGCCTCGCCGGCGCCGCGCATGATACAGGCAGGCCCGGCGAAACAAGGAACGGAACGGCTGGAGCGGCCCCGATCCCACTTATAATCGCGGGTTTTGATGACGCGCATGTCGCCCATTTTAATGCCTAGCCGACCCGCCGCCGCCAACCCGCAGCCTCCGGGCGCCCTGCCGACCGCCCCGCACACGTGCGGCCGCCGCGCATGCTGAAGCGCTTCGGCAACCCGGATGTCGCGAAGGCCGTCGCGAACCTCGTCTGGCTGGGGCTCGAACGGCTCACGCAGATCGGCGTCGCGATCGCGATCAGCGGTCTTCTGGCCCGTTATTTCGGGCCGGACGTGTTCGGCAAATGGCAGTATGCGAATACGCTCCTCCTGGTACTGGCGCCGCTCACCTGGGTGTGCGGCGCGGAAATCCTCGTTCCGACCATCGTCCAGCGCCCGCCCGCCCAGCTCGGCGCGGTGCTCGGCAGCGCGTTCGTGCTGCGCATCGCCGTATCGGCCGCCGCGCTCGTCGCGACCTGGGTCGTGATCGCCGCGGGCGCCTTCGATCCGCTGGTCGGCGCGATGCTCGCGGGCCTGGCGGTCACGATGGTGTTCCGCGAGCCGTTCGTCGGCGTGATCAACGCGTGGCTGCAAAGCCTGACCTACAGCAAGCCGCAGCTCGTCACCAGCATGATCACCGCGCTGGCGAAGGCGCTGCTCGTCTGGCTGCTGGTCCGAGCGGCCGCCGGCCCCGCGCGCTTCGGGTGGCTGTGGGCGCTCGAGGCCGCCGCGATCGGCTTCGCGCTGCTGCTGTACTACCGGCATCGTAACGGCGGCGCGCTCGGCTGGACGTTCGATAAACCGCTGTTCAGGCACTTTGCGACGGCCGGCACCGTGTTCTGGCTCGGCCTCATCTGCATGTACCTGTTCCTGAAGCTCGACCGCCTGATGCTCGAGCGTCACGTGTCGTTCGCCGATCTCGGCCGCTACTCGGCTGCGCAGCAGCTCAACGAGAACTGGATCACGCTCGCGCTGATGCTCGCGCAGACGATCGCGCCCGCATTCGTCTACCGCGTGCAGGACGTCGCGCGGCTGCGCCGCAACATCGTCCGGCTGATCGCGATGACGGCCTGCCTGATGACGGCCGGCGCACTCGTGCTCGACGCGGCCGCCCCGCTGATCGTCGGCAAGGTGTTCGGCCGCGGCTACGAGGCCTCGGTCGACATCTTCCGCTGGGCCGTCTGGCTGTCCGTGCCGGCCGGCATCGAGGCGATAGGCAATCTTATCGTTCTCAAATATCAAGCAAAATTCGTGTTGCTGTCGAAATGGCTGCTCGCGCTCGCGATCGCCGCGCTCGTCAACCTGTTCGCGATCCCGCGGCTCGGCCTGTACGGCGCGCTCGTCGGGCTGGCGGCCGGCTACCTGGCCGCGGCCGCCGTCAATTTTTATTACATCCGTTTCAAGCTGCAAACATGACGTCATCCGATTGCCCGCCCCCGCTCGACGACGTGGCCGTGCTGATGCCGGCCTACAACGGACACGACGACGTCGTCCGGACCCTCGCGTCGTTTCGCGAGGACGCGCCCGTGCACGTGCTGATCGTCGACGACGGCAGCACGCCGCCGATCGTCGCGCCCGACCTGCCCGGCCTCGCGATCGAGGTGCTGCGCATGCCGCGCAACGGCGGCATCGAGCGCGCGCTGGCGGCCGGCATCGACGCGCTCGCGGCGCGCGGCTTTCGTTATGCGGCGCGCATCGACGCGGGCGATCTCGCCGCGCCGCAGCGCCTCGCGAAGGAGCGCGCGTATCTCGGCGCCCATTCGCGCGTGGCCTGCGTCGGCATGTGGACTCAGGTCGTGTCGCGCGCCGGCGAGCCGCGCTTCATGCTGACGCCGCCCGCCGATCCGCGCACGCTGCGCCGCACGCGATTCCTGCGCTCGCCGCTCGTGCATCCGTCGGTGATGCTGCGCATCGACGCCGTGCTGGAGGTCGGCAACTATCGCGAGAAATACCGCGCGGCCGAGGATCTCGATCTTTTTTTACGGTTAATGCAACGCTACGATTGCGCGAACCTGCCGGAACTCGGCCTGTATTACGAACTCAACGAGGGCGGGATCAGCGCGACCAAACGCCGGCGCCAGCTGGTGTCGACGCTGTCGCTGCTGCTGAGCCACTTCAACGCGCTGAATCCGTACGACTGGGCCGGCCTCGCCAAGAACCTGCTGCATTTCGTGACGCCGTACCGCACGCTGCAGCGGATCAAGCAGACGCTGTTCGCCGCGCGGCCGTCCGCTTGAGCGCGGATCCGGCCCCCTCGGCATTTTCGACGCTTTATTTTTTTCTTTTTTCATGTCTGCCACCTCTCCGCTGCGCATCGCGCTCGTCTGCAACACGGCCTGGGCGATCTACACGTACCGCCACGGTTTGATCCGTGCGCTCGTCGCGCGCGGCGCCGAGGTCATCGTGATCGCGCCGCACGACCGCACGGTGCCGCTGCTCGAGCAGATGGGCTGCCGCTACGTGGCGCTCGCGGTCGCGTCGAAAGGCACGAGCCCGCGCGAGGATCTCGGCACGCTCGCCGCGCTGGTGCGTCGCTACCGTGCGCTGCAGCCCGATCTCGTGTTCCACTACACGATCAAGCCGAACATCTACGGCTCGATCGCCGCGTGGCTCGCGCGCGTGCCGTCGATCGCGGTGACGACGGGGCTCGGCTACGTATTCATCCAGAAGAGCCGCGCGGCGAGCGTTGCGAAGCGGCTGTACCGGTTCGCGTTCCGCTTCCCGCGTGAAGTCTGGTTCCTGAACCGCGACGATCTCGCGACCTTCACCGACGAGCAGCTGCTCGCGCATCCCGACCGCGCGCGGCTGCTGCACGGCGAAGGCGTCGACCTCGAACAGTTCGCGCCCGTGCCGCTGCCCGCCGGCGACGCGCCCGTCTTCATCCTGATCGGCCGGCTGCTGTGGGACAAGGGCGTGCGCGAATATGTGGAGGCCGCACGCATCGTGCGGGCCCGCTGCCCGAACGCGCGCTTCCAGCTGCTCGGGCCGCTCGGCGTCGACAATCCGAGCGCGATCGGCCGCGCGGATGTCGACGCGTGGGTCGGCGAAGGCATCGTCGAGTATCTCGGCGAAGCGCACGACGTGCGCCCGCATATCGCGGCCGCCGACTGCGTCGTGCTGCCGTCGTACCGCGAAGGCGTGCCGCGCACGCTGATGGAAGCATCGGCGATGGGCCGCCCGATCGTCGCGACCGACGTGCCGGGCTGCCGCGACGTCGTCGCCGACGGCGAAACGGGCTTCCTGTGCCGCGTGCGCGACAGCGCGAGCCTCGCGGAGCAACTGCTCCGCATGATCGAACTCGGAACGGCCGGACGCGACGCGATGGGCGCGCGCGGCCGGCAGAAGGTCGCGGCGGAATTCGACGAGCAGCAGGTCGTCGAACGCTACCGGCAGACCATTCATTCGTTGACAGGCATCACCCTCTGAAGGAGCGCATCAACAATGACCGCTAAAGGCACCATCCTCGTCACCGGCGGTGCGGGCTACATCGGCTCGCACACGGCCGTCGAGCTGCTCGACAACGGCTACGATGTCGTGATCGTCGACAACCTCGTCAACAGCAAGGCCGAGTCCGTGCGGCGCATCGAGCAGATCACGGGCAGGAAGCCCGCGTTCCACCAGGTCGACGTGTGCGACGAAGCCGCGCTCGCGAAGGTGTTCGACGCGCACCCGATCACCGGCACGATCCACTTCGCGGCGCTCAAGGCCGTCGGCGAATCGGTCGCGAAACCGCTCGAGTATTACCAGAACAACATCGGCGGCCTACTCGCCGTGCTCAAGGTCATGCGCGAGCGCAACGTCAGGCAGTTCGTGTTCAGCTCGTCCGCGACCGTGTACGGCGTGCCCGAGCGCTCGCCGATCGACGAATCGTTCCCGCTGTCCGCGACCAACCCGTACGGCCAGTCGAAGCTGATCGCCGAGCAGATCCTGCGCGATCTCGAGGTGTCCGACCCGGCGTGGCGCATCGCGACGCTGCGCTACTTCAACCCGGTCGGCGCACATGCGAGCGGGCTGATCGGCGAGGATCCGGCCGGCATCCCGAACAACCTGATGCCGTATGTCGCGCAGGTCGCGGTCGGCAAGCTGGAAAAGCTGCGCGTGTTCGGCTCCGACTACCCGACACCGGACGGCACGGGCGTGCGCGACTACATCCACGTCGTCGATCTCGCGAAGGGGCACATCGCCGCGCTCGACGCGCTGGCGAAGCGCGACGCGAGCTTCGTCGTGAACCTCGGCACGGGCCAGGGCTACAGCGTGCTGGAAGTCGTGCGCGCGTTCGAGAAGGCATCGGGCCGCCCGGTGCCGTACGAGCTCGTCGCGCGCCGCCCGGGCGATATCGCCGAGTGCTACGCGAACCCGCAGGCCGCGGCCGACATCATCGGCTGGCGCGCGACGCTCGGCATTGAAGAAATGTGTGCGGACCACTGGCGATGGCAGGAGGGCAACCCGCGCGGTTTTGTATAATCCGCTGTCCATTTTTCGAGCGATCCCATGCTCAGCTTCGCGTCCGGCTTCATCGTCTCCCTGCTCGTCACGCTGTTCATCGTGCGCTACGCGCATCTTCACGAGAAATTCTCGGTCGACAGCGATCTGGCCGGCGTGCAGAAATTCCACGTGCGGCCCGTGCCGCGCGTTGGGGGCATCGGGATCCTCGCCGGGGTCGTCATTGCCGCGCTGATCCTGTCGCGGCGCTATCCGACGATCGCCGGCAGCATTCTCGGGATCGCCGCATGTGGGCTGCCGGCGTTCCTGTCCGGCCTCGTCGAGGACCTGACCAAGCGCGTATCGCCGCGTGCGCGGCTGCTGTGCACGATGGGCGCGGCCGCGCTCGCCTTCGGGGTGATGGGTATCGCGGTCAAGCGCATCAGCGTGCCGCCGCTCGATTTCCTGCTCGGCTACGTGGCCATCTCGGCCTTCATCACGGTGCTCGCGGTCGCGGCCCTCGCCAACGCGATCAACATCATCGACGGCTTCAACGGACTCGCGTCGATGGTCAGCTTCATGATGTTTGCGTCGCTCGCGTACGTCGCGTTCCATGTCAACGACCCGGTCGTGATGTCCGCGTCGATCATCATGATGGGCGCCGTGCTCGGCTTTTTCCTGTGGAATTTCCCGGCCGGGCTGATCTTCCTCGGTGACGGCGGCGCGTATTTCATCGGGTTCATGCTCGCGGAACTCGCGATCATGCTCGTGATGCGCAATCGCGAGGTGTCCGCGTGGTATCCGGTACTGCTGTTCATGTACCCGATCTTCGAGACCTGCTTCTCGATCTACCGGAAGAAGTTCATCCGCGGGATGTCGCCCGGCATTCCGGACGGCGTCCACCTGCACATGCTCGTGTACAAGCGGCTGATGCGCTGGGCGGTCGGCACCAAGCACGCGCATGATCTGACGCGGCGCAATTCGCTCACCTCACCTTATCTCTGGCTGCTGTGCCTCGTCGCGGTGATACCCGCGACGCTGTTCTGGCGGCACACGGTGCACCTGTTCGTGTTCGTCGTGCTGTTCGCGCTGACCTACGTGTGGCTGTATCTCAGCATCGTGCGGTTCAGGGCGCCGAGGTGGATGGTGGTGAGGAAGGAGAAGCGCGGGCACTGAGCGTGGCGGACGGCCAGCGTGATGGCGCTGGCCGGAATCGTCCCCTAGCTTCCCGCCGTATTCGTGCTCCAGTTCGGTACTTGCGTATAGATCACGACGTTACCGTCGTCCTGAACGTAAGTGGCCCCACCGGGATATCCACTCGTGCCTGAATACCAGAGCGGCGTCCCTGTCGAACTGTAGACGACCAGATTGCCGTCCGGTTGCATCACCGCAAAGGCGCCCGGATGATTGTAGGTACCCGAACTCCACTGCGCAACGCCCTGGCGAAGCAGCACCAAATTCCCGTCTCCCTGCATGACCAGCACGTTCGCACCATTGCCTGAAATGAAACCTTGGCCGCTGCTGAGGGCGATGCCGCCCTTCCAGACGGCCGGGCCGCTCGTGGAGTTCGTATATCCGCTGGCAGCGGTCGATGTGGCAAATACCGGCACGGACGATCGGTAGATCACCATGTTGCCGTCGTCCTGCACGGCAAGAGACTGACCGTAGGACGCCCCGCCGGTCGCCGAGTACCACAGCGCGTTGCCGCTCGCGCCGTAGACCACGAAATTGCCATCGGCCTGAAACACGGCATACGCTCCGGCGTTTCCGTACGTGCGGGAACTCCACACCGCGGCGCCATTGGTCGTGTTGTAAAGCACGAGGTTGCCGTCGTATTGCATGACCAGCTCATGGCTTTTGGAAGCCGAATACACGACTTGCCCCGGCTTGAGCATCGTACCTTCGTTGATCACGCCGCCGTAGATCGGGGCCGTCGGAACGCATATCGCGGAATACAGCACGCTGACGTTCGGCGTGCCCCAGCCGGTCACGAAATCCCATCCCGAACCCGCACCGTATGCGCCATTCGAACCGTTGGTGATATCGCGAAAGCTCGATGGGGTCGTGGTTTTAGCGCTATACAGCGTGGGCGCCGCGAAACCGAGATTCGTCGCGCAGGGACCGGACAGCATGCGCGCCCAGGTCGCGGCAAACAGCGGCGCGGACAGGCTCGTCCCGCCCACTATCTCGAGTTGTCCTCCCACGATGACTGCTTCGCCGCTGTTCGGATCGGCATCGAACGCAAGGTCCGGCATGCCCCGAAAAGCGCGCCCCTTGAGCGCCGGAACGTTCGACTGCCACGATGGAATCGGCTCGATGCCACTGATGCCGCCCCCGCTGGAGCCCCAGGCCGTCTCGCCCCCGTAGCTGCCGTTCCCGTTCGTATAGAGCGTGGTACCCCCAACGGCCACGACATACGGGGACGTCGCCGGGTATTGCACCGACGTGCCGGTGCAGCCGTACGCCACGCTGCCTGAATCCCCGGAACTGACCGCGAAAGTCTGCCCCTGCGCGACGGCGAGCTGAAACAGCGTGTCGATGGCCGCCGTCGGCGCCCAGTTCTCGCAACCGCCGATCGACATGTTGATGACCCGGGCGGTGTTGTCGATCACGGCGCGATTGATTGCAAGCGCCATATCGCTCCAGGCAAACGACGGCGCAACGTAGAAATTGAGCTGCTTGACGCCGCCGGACATCCCGACGATGGCCTGGCTATCGAGCGACCATTCGACGTTCGCGCTCGTGTCCGCGCTCGGCAGCCCGGCACGGATCACCGAAACGGGTACGGCGGGCAGATGGTTGTTGCTCACGAACGTCGCCAAGTCGATGACAGGCTGCGTCACGTCTCCTTCGGCAATGATGCCGACCGTGGTGTTGGCCGCCGTCGGGGTGCTGCCGACGGAATAGATGCCGGGAAAGTCCGTCGGGTTGTGACCCACCGTGACCGCGGACGTAGTCGGCGACGCATTTGCGGTCGGCGCAACGCCCGCATTGGAAGCGCGCACGAAATTCGGATGCAGGCGAGTCGCGGTATCGAGCCCGAGAACCCCTTGAACGACCCCGCTGATCGCATCGGGCATCGTCTCCGGGGCGGTATTGATATGCGTGCTGGTGCCGTCCGCCATCGCGACCGGGACGAGCGACGTCTGGAACACGCCGGATATCACGCCGGCCGGCGCATCGGCTTCGACGATCATGTTGTTGTCGGCCACCTTGATGTTCGTGAAGCCCTTACTTCCCAAATAGGCCTTCACGGTGGCGACCTGGCCTGCGGTGGGCGCGTACTGCGCGGCAATCTGCGCGGACGTCAGCACGGCCCCGAAGCTGGCGCTGCCGGGCGTTCGCGCTTGCTGCAGAAAGCGGTTCAACCCGGCTTCGTCATTCAGTTTGAGCACCAGCGCAACATGGACCGGCGCCGTTGCGCTCATCGGCGCCGCGCTCACCGCGTTGCCCGTGGCTCGCAGCGCCGACAGTTTGCCGGCCTGCGCCGTGGCCACCGCCGGACTTGCGTCGTCGCCGCCGCCGCAGCCTGCAAGCGCGAGCACCATGAGTGCCGCGCTCATTCCCCTAGCAATATGTTCCGCTTTCATCGGATTGGTATCGAACGTCGATTTTTTATTCAGTTTTTCACATCGTTCTTTACGGCAATCGCACGGCTATCTTGAGGAAAACATATGCATAGATCGGCCGACAGTCAAATGACGCCGACGTATCGAGCCATGCGTCCGGCGGGCAGATATTCCACGTGCGGCCCGTGCCGCGGGTCGGAGGCATCGGGATCCTCGCCGGGGTCGTCATTGCCGCGCCGATCCTGCTCGGGCGCTATCCGACGATCGCCGGCAGCATTCTCGGGATCGCCGCCTGCGGGCTGCCGGCGTTCCTGTCCGGCCTCGTCGAGGACCTGACCAAACGCGTGTCGCCGCGCGCGCGGCTGCTGTGCACGATGGGCGCGGCCGCGCTCGCCTTCGGGGTGATGGGTATCGCGGTCAAGCGCATCAGTGTGCCGCCGCTCGATTTCCTGCTCGGCTAGGTGGCCATCTCGGCGTTCGTCACGGTGCTCACGGTCGCGGCGCTCGCGAATGCGATCAACATCATCGACGGCGTCAACGGGCTCGCGTCGATGGTCAGCTTCATGATGTTCGCGTCGCTCGCGTATGTTGCGTTCCAGGTCGGCGACCCGGTCGTGCTGTTCGCGCTGACCTACGTGTGGCTGTATCTCAGCATGGTGCGATTCAGGACGCCGAGGTGGATGGTAGTGAGGAAGGAGAAGCGGGGGCATTGAGTGGCGCGGGAGGCCGACGTGTCACCGAGTCGCACGGCCCGCCGTGGGTGACGGGGCCGTGACGGTGCGATCGCGAATCGACGAGTGAGATACTAGGTCCCTGCGGTATTCGTGCTCCAGCGCGGCAGTCGCGTATAGATCACGACGTTACCGTCGTCCTGAACGTAAGTGGCTCCACCCGGATATCCACTCGTGCCGGAATACCAGAGCGGCGTCCCTGTCGAACTGTAGACGACCAGATTGCCATCCGCTTGCATCACCGCAAAGGCGCCCGGATGATTGTAGGTACCCGAACTCCACTGCGCAACGCCCTGGCGAAGCAGCACCAAATTCCCGTCCCCCTGCATGACCAGCACGTTCGCGCCATTGCCTGAAGTAAAACTTTGGCCGCTGCCGAGGGTGACGCCGCCCTTCCAGACAGCCGGGCCGCTCGTGGAGTTCGTATAGCCGCTGGTAGCGGTCGATGTGGCAAATACCGGCACGGACAATCGGTAGATCACCATGTTGCCGTCGTCCTGCAGGACAAGAGACTGGCCGTAGGACGTCCCGCCGGTCGCCGAGTACCACAGCGCGTTGCCGCTCGCGCCGTAGACCACGAAATTGCCATCGGCCTGGAAGGCGGCATACGCTCCGGCGTTTCCGTACGTGCGGGAACTCCACACCGCGGCACCATTGGTCGTGTTGTAAAGCACGAGGTTGCCGTCGTATTGCATGACGAGTTCATGGTTCGTGGACGGCGAGTACAGTGTTTGGCCCGGGTTCAGTGTTGTACCTTCATTGACGACACCGCCGTAGATGGGAGACGTTGGAGCGCATATCGCGGAATGCAGGACGCTGACATCCGGCGAGCCCCAGCCGGTGACGAAATCCCATCCCGGACCGGCGCTGTATGCGCCGTTCGTACCGTAGGAGACGTCGCGAAAGATGGCCGGAGTCGTTGCTTGAAAGCTGTACAAGGTGGGCGCGGCGAATCCCGGAGCCGTCGCGCAAGCGCCGGAGAGCATGCGCGCCCAGGTTGCCGCAAACAGCGGCGCGGCCAGGCTCGTACCTCCGACGGTCTGCAGTTGTCCACCGACAATGACCTGCGCACCGCTATAGGGATCGGCATCGAACGCAAGATCCGGGACGCCCCGATAGGCTCGCCCATTGAGTTGGGATACGTTCGACTGCCAGGCGGGAATGGGCTCCACGACGCTGATGCCGCCACCGCTACCGTCCCAGGCCGTCTCGCCGGCGTAGCTTCCGTTCGCGTTCGTGTACAGGCTTGTGCCGCCCACGGCTACGACATAGGGTGAGCTTGCCGGGTATTCCACCGAGGTGCCGGAACAGCCGTAGCCAACGCTGCCTGAATCCCCCGAGCTGACCGAAAAAGTCTGTCCTTGTGCTACGGCGAGTTTGAGCAGCACATCGACCGATACCGTTGGCGCCCGGTTCTCGCATCCGCCGATGGACATGTTGATGACCCGGGCGGTATTGTCTGCCACCGCCAGATTGATGGCGGAAGCCATATCAATCCACGAGAACGATGACGCAACGTAGAAATTGAGTTGTTTGAGGCCGCCGGACATTCCGACAATGCTCTGGCTATCGAGCGACCACTCCACGTTCGCGCTCGTGTCGGCGCTTGGTATCCCGGCATTGATGACCGAGACGGGTACCGCGGGCAGCTGGTTGCTGCTTTCGAAGGCAGTCAGGTCGATAAGCGGCTGTGTCAGGTTTCCTTCGGCAATGATCCCCACCGTGATGTTGCTGGCCGTTGGTGCGCTGCCGACGGAATAGATGCCGGGAAAAGCCGTTGGGTTATGACCTACCGTGATTGCTGCCGTCGACGGCGCGCCTGCATTTTGCGCACTGCCCGCGAGCGGAAGCCGGACGCTGTGCGTATGCAAGCGGGTCGCCGTATCCAGTCCCAGAACCGATTGAACAACCCCGCCGATCGCATCGGGCACCGTCTCGGCGGTGAGGTTGACATGCGTCCGACTGCCATCCGCCATCGCAACCGGCACCAGCGTCGTCCTGAACACGCCGGATACCACATTGGCCGGGGCATCGGCCTCGACGATCATGTTGTTGCCGGCTACCTTGATGTTAGTGAAACCATTACTTCGCAGGTAGGCCTTCACGGTCGAGACCTGCTCGGCCGTGGGAGCGTACTGCGCGGCGACCTGCGCCGAGGTCAGCGCGGCTCCGAAATTGGCGCTGCCACGAGTCCTGGCTTGCTGCAGGAATCTATCCAATGCGATTTCGTTGTTGAGCTTGAGTACCAGCGCAACATGCACGGGCGTCGTGGCACTCAACGGCGCCAAACCCACGACATTGCCTGCGGCCCGCAGTTCCGACAGCTTGTACGCCTGCTCGGTGACTGCCGTCGGGCTGTCGCCGCCCCCGCAGCTTGCAAGCGCGAACACCGCAAGTGCCGCGATCACCGATCTGGCAATGTGCCCGGTCTTCATCGGAATGGTCTCTGTTTTGGATTGGTTATTTAAATCTTTTACTGTTCCTTTCCTTATTTCGGTATCCGATCATTGATAGGTGTTCTCGTCGGTACCGGTGTGCACGGCAGATACAGGAGGCGCCAACTTAAGGCGAATATTGCCGAGACCACCTCGCTCGCCTAATCGAGCCCTATTCCTATTATTAAAAATATGCGGGAATCAACCAACAGTCAAATACGCTTGATCGATATGCGCAGAGGCGAATGGATTAAGCCATGTCTTAATTCGAATAATTTCGTCGCGCGAATGCGACGCACCGGCAAAGCACCGCTCGCCGTGTCCAGCTCATGGGGCAAAAAGTGCCTTCGTGGCCCCGCGAACTCTCAATATAGAAAGCCTAAGGTTCGGGGCAAGCCACCAGATCTCCGTGGAAAACCGCGCACGCCACCCGGTGCGACATCGCCGAGTGCTACGCGAACCCGCAGGCCGCAGCCGACATCATCGGCTGACACGCGACGCTCGGCCTCGAAGAAATGTGTGCCGACCACTGGCGATGGCAGGAGGGCAACCCGCGCGGCTTTGTATAATCCGCTGTCCATTTTTCGAGCGATCCCATGCTCAGCTTCGCGTCCGGCTTCATCGTCTCCCTGCTCGTCACGCTGTTCATCGTGCGCTACGCGCACCTTCACGAGAAATTCTCGGTCGACAGCGATCTGGCCGGCGTGCAGAAATTCCACATGCGGCCCGTGCCGCGGGTCGGAGGCATCGGGATCCTCGCCGGGGTCGTCATTGCCGCGCTGATCCTGTCGCGGCGCTATCCGACGATCGCCGGCAGCATTCTCGGGATCGCCGCATGTGGGCTGCCGGCGTTCCTGTCCGGCCTCGTCGAGGACCTGACCAAGCGCGTATCGCCGCGTGCGCGGCTGCTGTGCACGATGGGCGCGGCCGCGCTCGCCTTCGGGGTGATGGGTATCGCGGTCAAGCGCATCAGCGTGCCGCCGCTCGATTTCCTGCTCGGCTACGTGGCCATCTCGGCCTTCATCACGGTGCTCGCGGTCGCGGCCCTCGCCAACGCGATCAACATCATCGACGGCTTCAACGGACTCGCGTCGATGGCTAAACACACAGACACGCGTCGAGGCACTATTTAGTGGTCGATCGACGAATTGTAATCTGTCGAAATCTGCATGACTGCCGATTCCCGCATCGCGCGATCCGTCGACTGCTGTGATGAATATAATAAACCTCAAGCAGACAGACACACGATTTGTCGACATCAAACCCCGTTCCAGCACCCGCTCGCCACGACTCGAACCCGTGCATCGTTTTATTCGTTCGTGCCAAAGGTGCATGACGAAATCATTCCGTCAGAAAATGCTCAACCATTTTATTACCCCAAGATTCAAGAACATTCCTCGAAACATCGAGAAACCGCTTGCAGTCATGCACATCCCGAAGAGCGCTGGTACGTCGGTCCTTCGGGGTATTTCCCAAGCGCTTCAATCTCCCGCAGATGTATCAGGCTTCGACCGGTCGTTGCTGGGGGCATTTGATGGTTTTTCCGAGTTCAGTCCCGAAATCGCACGCACCGTCTATCTCGACACAAATAAGATGCCGGACGCCCGTCTTGCAATGGGTCACTTTTCCCGGAGCACACTGGCAAACAGGTATCGAAATGCGCAATTGCTGACCTTTCTTCGAGAGCCGCAGACTCGCCTCTTATCCCACTGGGTATACTGGCGAGCCACACCCGGCGAACATCTTGCGCTCTGGGGAGGCTGGCGCGACTGTGTCGAGATATCGCACGGATCCCTCAAAGCGTTTCTGACAGATCCACGCATTGCATGCCAAACAGACAACATCGTGACACGCATGCTGCTTTGGCCCGATCAACGCTTCGGCAATGACGCGTTTATCACGCCGGATCAGGACGCATCACTCCTAAAAAGCGCACTCAAGCAACTCGATACCTTTGCTTATTGCGACATCATTGAAAATGCGTCATTTCGAGACAGTTTGAGTAAGTGGCTGGGCGCCGACTTACCCATGGAACATCTCAATTCCACTGAGCGTGTACCAGGCAACCTCAGATTGCGTCTCGACAAGGAACTCGATTCCGGGACAATGGCACTGCTTGACGCTCGATGCAGGCTGGATACATGTCTCTGGTCCGCACTGGCCAAGCGACGGCTCAAAAGTATAGACATTCGCTCGCTTGAACGGCAGACCGCCATGCAAGCCATCGCACGATACGGGGCGTTGCTGGCACCGTGATCGCAGTATCAGTGCGCGACCGCGTTGTTCCCAAAGGACAGTCCGCACGATGATCGACATGCGTTGGGATTGCGCTATCTCCGCGCGACGCCCGTCGATGGGGATGATGCCGATACGCTTTGCAAGAGAGGCGCAACCGTCGACTGATATTCCGGCACCCAGCGCCGCAAATCGCGCCGCACTTCGTCGTCGCTCAGCACGCGGTGCTGCATCAGCCACGGCAGCAATTCATCGAGCAGGTTGTCCGGCACTTCGCGCGCGCGCGCGATCCGCAGTTTCGGATGAGGCGTGCGCGTCGTCGCCTCGTCGTCCGCGAGCAGCTCCTCGTAGAGCTTCTCGCCCGGCCGCAACCCGGTGAACTCGATGCGGATCTGCTCTTCCGAGAAACCGTACAGGCGGATCAGGTCGCGTGCGAGATCGACGATCTTCACCGGTTCGCCCATGTCGAGAATGAAGATCTCGCCGCCATGCCCCATGCTCGACGCCTGCAGCACGAGCTGCGACGCTTCCGGGATCGTCATGAAGAAACGCGTGATCTCCGGGTGCGTGACCGTCACCGGGCCGCCCTTCGAGATCTGCTGCTGGAACTTCGGGATCACGCTGCCCGCGCTGCCGAGCACGTTGCCGAAGCGCACGGTCTCGAACTGCGTGCGCCCGCTGGTCTGCTGCAACGCCTGGCAGGCCATTTCGGCGAGGCGCTTGCTCGCGCCCATCACGTTGGTCGGATTGACGGCCTTGTCGGTCGAAATCAGCACGAAGTGACGCACGTCGTGACGGATCGCCGCGCGAGCCACGCGATACGTGCCGAGCACGTTGTTGCGCAGCGCCTGCCATGCGTTGTGCTCCTCCATCAGCGGCACGTGCTTGTAGGCGGCTGCATGGAACACGATATGCGGTGCATGGCGCGACATCACCTGGTCGAGCAGCAGCGAATCCTTCGCGTCGCCGATGATCGGCAGGACCGGCAGGTCGGGGAAGCGTTCGCGCAGTTCCTCGGTCAACCGGTACATCGCGTACTCGGACAGGTCGAACGCGACAAGCTGCGCCGGTGCGAAGCGCAGTATCTGCCGGCACAGCTCGGAGCCGATCGAGCCGCCCGCGCCCGTCACCATCACGACGCGGCCGCGCAGCAGCGCCTCGACGTGCGGCGTGTCGATCGTCACGGCGTCGCGGCCGAGCAGATCCTCGAGATCGATGTTCCGCACCTGCGACAGGAAGCCCTGCCCCGGCATCAGCGCGGTCAGCGAAGGCAGCACCATCGCCTTCACGCCGGCCCGCACGCACAGCGTCGCGACGCGACGCTGCGTTTCGACGGAAGCCGACGGAATCGCGATGATCGCGTACTCGACCTTCATCGCGTCGGTCCAGTGCTTCAGGTCGTTGAACGAGCCCAGCACCTTGTAGCCGTAGATTTCGCGGCCCTGCTTCGTGACGTCGTCGTCGAGCAGGCCGACGAGGCGCCATTCGCCGGAGCGCGACAGTTCGCGTGCGAGACTCGCACCGGCCGTGCCGGCGCCGAGCACCAGCACCGGCTTGCCCTTCCCGACCAGGCCGCCGTACAGGTAATACTCCTTCGTCGCGCGATACAGCGCACGCGCGCCGCCCATCGCCAGGAACAGCATCAGCGGCTGCAGGAGCAGTACCGAGCGCGGAATGATCGGCGCCGGCTGGAACATCACCGCGCCGATCATCACGATCACGCCGCCGCCGACTACCGCCTTCGCAATGCGCATCAGGTCGGGCAGGCTCGCGAACACCCACAGCCCGCGATACAGGCCGAATCCGTGGAACATCAGCGCGTACACAGGCAGCACCCACGTCAGCGCCATCAGCGCGCCGTTCAGGAAATCATGCGGAACGCTGCCATTGAAACGAACGAGATAAGCGAACAACCATGCGGCGACAACCGCCGTCAGGTCGAACAGGAAAGCACTCAGTGACAGCCAGGATGCCTTGGATCGCAACATCTGCGGGAAACCTCAAGAGTTGTTTTCGGCGGCCGACTGAAACCGGCGCCAACGCATGTCGATCAACCATCCGAACCATGCCAGGACGCCATACCATGCGAAGAACGACAGCCATTGCTGCAGTTCGGGGCGGCCCTTTGCCCACACGGCGACAATTATGCCCGCGAGCATGATGAGGTACCAATAAAGAGCGGTCCGACCGTGACCTACGCCGGATCGGACCATCCTCTGATAATAGTGCTCGCGATGCGCCTGCCAGAACTTTTCTCCGCGTAACAGGCGTCTCGAAAGTGTTACAGATGCGTCGGCAATAAAGGGGGCGAACACCATCGCGGGAAACCAGATCGGCCAGACGCCGGTACGCCAGCCCCAGTAGCCCAGCGCGCCGGCCAGGAATCCCAGCGGAATCGAGCCCGCATCGCCCAGGAACAGCCGGGCCGGATGGAAATTGAGCAGCAGGAAGCCCAGCGCCGCGCCGGCGACCGCCGCGCCCGCCACGACGAGATCGGGCGACGCCTGCGCGCCATTCAGCGCCGCGACCGCGTACCCGCCGAAACCGAACAGCGCCATGCCGCCAGCGAGGCCGTCGGCACCGTCCATGAAGTTGTACAGGTTCGTCAGCCAGACCATCGCGAAGCCCACGCCGGCGAGCAGCCACCAGGGTGCGTCGGCCGGAAAGACGACGATCAGCGCGACGACTGCCGCGAGGTGCGCCGAGAACCGCACGCGGGCCGGCAGCCCGCGCCGGTCGTCGATCTGCGACATTGCGGCCAGCCCCGCGGCGGCGACGGCGATCAGCCACAGTCGCGGCGCCAGCGCCAACAGCGCAACGACGCATACCGGCACGATGCCCCATCCGCCGACGCGCGGCGTCGGCAGCGAATGGAGCGAACGGTCGTTCGGAATGTCGGTGGCGAGGCGCCAGGCGAGGCCGGTCGCGAGCAGCATGCGCAGGATGGCCGTCGATGCGGTGGCGGCGGCCAGCGCCACCACGACCGCGGCAGGCCATGTGGAAATCGGGAAATGCATGTCGACTATTGTTGTGTATCGCGCGAACGATACCATGCGGCGGTCGCTTCGAGGCCCTGGCGGGTCGTATAGGGCGGATGCCAGTCGAGCACGCGCTTGATCCGGCCGGTATCGAGTTGAAGGCTGCCCGTCAGGCGATCGATCGCCGCGCGGCGGCCGGTCAGCTTCCCGAGCGCACGCAAGAAGGCCGGCGGTACCGCGATCAGCCGCGCCGGCCTACCGAGCGCGTCGCCGACGAGACGCAACAGGCCCGTGACCGACGGCGCGTCGTCGTCGGCGACGTGAAAGCATTCGCCGGCCGCGCGCGGGTCGAATGCACAACGCAGCAGCGCATCGGCGAGGTTTTCGACGTAGACGATGCTGCGCCGTGCGGGGACGGAACCGAGCGGCAGCGGCATACCGCGCGCAACCGCGTCCATCATCCGCAGGAAATTCGCGCGAACAGCCGGACCGTAGACGAGCGGTGGACGAACGACAACGACATCGAGCCCGGCCGATGCGCCGAACTGCGCGAGTCGCCGCTCCGCACGCAGCTTCGAGCGGCCGTATGCATCCTGCGGATCGGGTTCGAAAGCTTCCGACAGCGGCACGCCGCCGTCGCCCTCGCCGACCGCCTTGATGCTGCTCGCGAACACGATGCGGCGTACGCCGTGGTTGCGCGCCGCCTCGGCGAGACGCAGCGTGCCCGTGACGTTGGTCGCGTCGAACGACGCGTCGGGATCGGGCGACTCGTCGCGCATCACGTGCACGCGGGCGGCGAGATGAATGACGCAATCGGCGGCCAGGTCGGCAGGCCATCCTTCGTCGAGGCCATCGAAATCGGCGCCGCCGTGCACCCATTCGCGCACGCCGTCGATGCAGCCGCCGGGACGTCGCACCAGTGCGGTGACGGTGTGCCCGGCATCCAGTGCGCGACGGCAGACGGCACGGCCGACGAAGCCGTTCGCGCCGGTGACGACGAGATGACTCACCACAGCCTCCAGCCGAAGCGGTTGTAGAACTTGAAGGCCGATGCGGCGAACATGCGAATGTGCGCGAAACCCTTGCGGGAAGCACCGCCGCCGTGATGGATCACGCGGACCGACGGGACATAGGCGACGCGGGCGACGTCATGGGTGCGCAGGCTGAGATCGTAGTCTTCGAAGTACAGGAAGTAGCGCGGGTCGAAACCGCCCAGTTTCTTCAGGACGTCGGTGCGGAACAGCATGAAGCAGCCGCTGACGATGGGCGGATCCCAGACGATATCGCGGTCGTTGATGACGTCGCGCATTTCGTAGTTCGCAAGACGACCGGCAAACCATCGACGCATGCGCGCGGGCAGGAAACCGCGGACGAGCAGGTCGAGCAACGCTGGAAAGCGGCGACAGAGATATTGCTGATCGCCCGTGTCGTGGCCGATCCACGGCGCCACCAAACCGGTATCGGGGGACGTGTCGAAGAATTCGCAGCCGATAGCGAGCGCTTGCAGGTCCAGATCGATGTCCGGGTTCAGTATCAGATGGAAGCGCCCGGTAGTTTGCCTGATGGCGAGATTGTGACCGCGACCGTAACCTATGTTGCCGTGCCCCGTCAGCAACCGGCAATCGATGCCATGCTCACGCAGCCGATCGGTCATCACGCGCACGTCGCCAAGGCCGCCATTGTCGACCAGGAACAATTCGACCGGGCGCCCCGCCGAGACGGCACGCATGCGCTCGCACGCGGCCCCCAGGCTCGCGAGCGTCTGCTCGAGCAAGGCGATATCGGGTTTATAGACGACGAGGGAAACCGACAGTCCGCAATTGGAAGGAGGCGACGCGCTTGTATGGTTCATGCAGGCTTCGATTGCGCGCTGGCGTTGGATTGGCCAACGTTAGAGATATCAGGGATTCGTTGCAGACCGATGTGACCCGGGTTCCGGCTCCGGATCACGCGGGCGCGCGCGCCAATTGTAACCTTCGCCGGCCCATCGCCGCGGAACAGCGCTTCTAGGGTGATAGAATTCGTCCGATGCTGCCGGCCGGACATTCACTGTCCTGACGCAGGCGAGCGCCGGTCGCTGCTGTCGACCCGACGCGTTCCCGAAGCAGGTACGCGCTCCGGTATGTAGCGGCGTACCGAAACCTTAATACACGAACCAACCGAATATCAAATGACTGTTGCAATTATCACCGGCATTACAGGCCAGGATGGGGCTTACCTCGCACAGCTTCTCCTTGAGAAAGGCTATACCGTGTATGGCACTTATCGCCGTACGAGTTCGGTGAACACTTGGCGGATCGAGGAGATCGGCGTTGCCGGCCATCCCCAGCTTCACCTCGTCGAATACGATTTGACCGATCTGGGATCCAGCATCCGCCTGCTTCAAACCACGCAAGCAACGGAAGTCTATAACCTCGCGGCGCAAAGTTTCGTCGGCGTCTCGTTCGACCAGCCCACGACCACCGCGCAGATCACCGGCCTTGGTGCGCTGAACCTGCTCGAAGCAATTCGAATCGTCAATCCTGCGATTCGCTTCTACCAGGCCAGCACGTCCGAGATGTTCGGCAAGGTCCAAGCCGTCCCGCAGACGGAAACCACCCCGTTCTATCCCCGCAGCCCGTACGGTGTCGCCAAGCTTTATGCACACTGGATGACGGTCAATTACCGCGAAAGCTACAACATCTTCGGTGCCAGCGGCATCCTGTTCAATCACGAATCGCCTCTGCGCGGGCGGGAATTCGTCACGCGCAAGATCACGGACAGCCTTGCAAAGATTCGCCTCGGCAAACTCGACGTGCTGGAACTCGGCAACCTCGACGCCAAGCGCGATTGGGGGTACGCGAAGGAGTACGTCGAAGGCATGTGGCGCATGCTCCAGGCCGAACGCCCCGATACGTACGTGCTCGCCACGAATCGCACCGAGACCGTTCGCGACTTCGTGTCCATGGCTGCCCAAGCGGCGGGCTTCGAGCTTGCCTGGCAAGGTAGCGGCGAACAGGAAACCGGTGTCGACGCGCGGTCAGGCAAGACGATCGTCAGGATCAGCCCGAAGTTCTACCGGCCGGCCGAAGTCGATTTGCTGATCGGCGATCCGGCCAAGGCGCGCGAGGAACTCGGCTGGGAGCCGAAAACGACGCTTGAGCAGCTTTGCCAGATGATGGTCGAGGCGGATATTCGCCGGAACGAAGCCGGGTTCTCCTTTTAAGCAAGCATGGCAAAAGTCTTCGTAACAGGGCTGGATGGATTTACCGGCCGCTACCTGGCGGAAGAGTTGACTCGATTCGGCCACGACGTGTGTGGTGTCGTTCGGTCGAAGAAAGTGGATATTCCATGGCGAGCGCACGTATGTGATCTGCTCGACCGCGAAGGCCTTGCCCAGACGCTGTCCGCCGAAAAACCCGACGCGGTCGTGCATCTTGCGGCGATCGCATTCGTGCAGCATGGCGACGTCGGGGGGATCTACCAGACCAACGTCGTCGGCACCCGCAACCTGCTCGATGCGCTCGAGCAGGCCGGGTGCCGCCCCCGGTCGGTATTGCTCGCGAGCAGTGCCAACGTCTATGGCAACAGCGATCGGGAAATACTCGATGAAAACGTCCCGCCAGCGCCGGTAAACGATTACGCGATCAGCAAGTACGCGATGGAACTGGTTGCGCGGATGTGGGCGGGAAAGCTTCCGATCGTCGTCGCAAGACCGTTCAATTACACGGGCGCCGGGCAGGACGACAAATTCGTGCTGCCGAAGATCGTTCGCCATTTCCGCGACAAGGCACCCCGAATCGAGTTGGGCAATCTACACGTCATTCGCGATTTCTCGGATGTTCGCTCGGTGGTGTCCGCGTACCGCCGGCTGATTGAAGGCGATTTTGCCGGACGCACTTTCAACGTTTGCTCCGGTGTCGGACATTCACTTCACGATGTTCTGTCCATCATGCAGGAGTTGACCGGACAGGCTCCGGAGATATGCGTCAACCCGCAGTTCGTGCGAGAAAACGAGGTTTTCAAGCTGATCGGAAATTGCGCGGAGCTCGAGCGAGCGATCGGACGCGTCCAACCCATTCCGTTGAAGACGACGCTGGCATGGATGCTCGAGAATTCACCGGGATAATCCGGTAAGGGCTTCGGCGTCGACAAGGGGGTGAGCCGCATCCCGTGGCTCCGTCCCGGCATGCCACGTCGTGATCCCGCGCCATCCAGCCTTCGGCGCTTCCCGGCCGAGGCCGACGTCGGCCGGCCGGAGCGCGACGTCGGCGCCCGTCCCTTGAACTGCCTGGTGATCGCGGGCGCGACGACACGCGCACCGCCCCGGGAAAACTTCAGGCATCCGCAGGATCGAAATGAGAAACACACAACTTGATGGTCTCAGAGGCTGGGCAGCGTTATCGGTAGCGATTTATCACGGCATCAATATTCCGTCGAAAGCCGCTCACGAAGCACTGATGCTGCCCATGCAGGCGCAAACCTCCGCACATGCCGTTGCCACCAAGTTGCTCGTATCGACTTTCAACGGAAGCCTCGCCGTCGTCATCTTTTTTGTGTTGAGCGGTAAAGTATTGCTCGAGTCGCTAATGCGGTCTCGGAAAAGCATCCCCGAGAGTTCAATCGATTTTATGATCAAGCGAATTCTCCGCATCTATCCCCCGCTCTGGGTAGCACTCGCCGCCTATGTGCTCATGTTCTTCGTCATGGATAGATTCGCGGGTTGGGGGACGGGGCCGGACCTGCACCTCGTCCTGGTCAACGCGACATTGACCAAGATCACGATGTACGGCGTGGCCTGGACATTGATTGTCGAACTATTGGCTGCCCCGCTGATCTTGATCGCCGCATGGTCTTACAGAAAACATGGAGCTCAGGCGCTCGTCATCCTGCTTGCCCTGCTCCTGCTGTTCAAAGACAGCCCGATTCTCGGCTTTCTGCCATATTTTTCGACGTATGCGTTTCTTTTTGCACTGGGCTTCCTCACTTGCACCAATTTCGGAAAGCAACTGGCCAAGGACGTACCAGGTGTGAACGCTTCGATCGTCATGCTGCTGATGATCTACGGTGTCTTGTTTACTCAATACGATTCGCCCAATGTCGTCATCTTCCAGGGAATTGCCGCGTTCCTGCTTATCGCCCTGATATCCGAAGACAAGGATACCTGGCCAAAGCGCTTCTTCAATCTGCCGGTATCTCAGTTCCTCGGAGATATTTCATTCAGTCTCTACCTGCTGCATCCGCTGGGCCTCGAACTGCTCGAGCATTGGGCTGACCGACTCACCGGAAACGGCTTCCGGGAGCACTATCTCGCCTCCGGCATTGTCATTGGAATCCTGACTCCCGTGCTCACGATCCCGATTGCCGCACTAATGCACAGATACGTCGAGACACCAAGCATAAAGCTCGGGAAATTCACATCGGAGAAGATTTGTGGCGTCTTGTTTGGAAACAGCATCAAGACGACAAACAACATGCAATGACTCCGGATACGGAACGCGCCGAATCGATTCTCCAGCAGAGCACGCTGCGATAATTCTGCAGAAGCGCGTTCCGGATCGGTATGCGTGCGACGGAGACGAGCACTCCGATCCAGCGCTGCTCGCTTCCCCACGCCGCCGTTCGCGATTCCAGGAAACGTGCCCTCAAGCCCGCCTGGATATCGTCATTGGGTTGACGGCTATTACAATCGGCAACACCTGCATACCTCGATCGACCACCTTACCCCCGTCGACCAAGAGGCCCGGTCGATCGCGCATGAGTTGCTGTACGTGAAAACAACGCAGGGTCACCCGGCCCGTGGTCGACGCTGCGCAGAGCGACGACGAGCGCCGCTTGCCCAGCCCCGACCATCAAGGTAGATCAACTCCTTAGCCGATGCACTCCGCGATTCGCGCCTCGATTGCCGAGCCGTAATCGGCCCAACCGAAGATCTTGCGATCGAGCGCATCTCGCGTCAGGCGGCGACGCAACTCCGGCTGCGCGGCCAGCTGCTCCATCGCCGTTGCGAGCGCATGTTCGTCAAGCATGTTCACGGTCATGCAACCGCCCCCTTCCGCGAGTTCGGCCATGACCCCCTCGGAATGGCACAGACTGGGTGTGCCCATCCAAAGGCTCTCCATGATCGGCAACCCGTAGCCCTCCACAATCGACGGATAGACGGTAAAGGCGGCGCGACGAAACTCATCGGCGAGCGCCTCGTCAGTCAGCAAGCCGGTCCATTTGATACTTGGATCCTCCTCCATCATATGCTGGAGCCATGCAATCAGGTCGTCCGCTTCGGCGAAACGATGACCGACCAGAACGAGTTGCAACGGCAGATCCGGGCGACGCGCTCGCAGCAACCGATAGGCCTCCACCAATGTACGGTGGTTCTTGCGAGGTTCGATGCTGCAGACACAGAGGATCGTCAGCACCTCGTCACCGGGCTCGTCGGCGAATGCCTGCACACGCGGCCTGGCGCCGAACTGGCCCGGCAGATAAACGGCGTCTCCCGACGGGCATGGAAGTCCGACCCGCGCGGCATAACCCTGGAATTCCTTGAGACTCTCGCGCGAAATCGACCAGATGGCATCGAACGAAGCCAGTGCCTCCAGGTAGCCGGGAAACTTCTCGACAACCTCTCGCGCACAAAACGGGGGATGCGAAATCGGGATGACATCGTACAAAATGCCACTGACAACGAAGTTTCGCGCGCGCGCCCATAAAACCCGCTTGTGGACCGTACCGTCCAGGACGACCTCGGGGAAAAAGAATATCGGCGCCGCCTTACCCTTACCGTTACCGAACACCTCCAGGTAATTTTCGACAGTCCCGAACACGTCTCGCAACGAGATGTGCACGGGTCCGTCGTAGGTCGCCAACGTTTCTCCCTCGCCATCGGTGAGCAGTCGATAGCCTTCGATGCCCGGATCCCAGCGCACGAATACCGGCATCACCCCGGCTGAACCCTGAAGCGCCCGGCACAAACGCCGTGTGACGCGAATCACGCCGGGGTTGGCAGGATCGATCGAGGAATTGGTGCAATCCACCAGCACCAGCCTCGGGGTTTCCGCCGCTGCGGATTCCGCAGGACGCGTTTCGCCCACCGGCTGATCCGCAATACGCGCCAGTGCCGACAAATATTGGTCAAGCGTCGCTTTCCAACCAAAGGACGCACGAAACCGCTCGAACCGCGCCTCGGTCAGATGAGACGGAACGCCCTGCCTCAAAATGCGCACGGCCTTGTAAACCATGTCGTCCGGTTGACCACAGAGTTGCCATGGATCCGCAATGACCTCCGGGTGGGCACCCAGGCTGAATGCAAGTACCGGGCGACTCAGCCACTGCATTTCCGCCAATGGCAAATTAAAGCCTTCCCAGAGCGACACGGTCATGCCCAATTCGCACTGGCGCATGATCTCGTTGAGCGCGGCATCACCGACGAAACCGAGAAATACGACCGCATCGGCGATTTTCTCGGGCACCGCGAATTCTCCCTCGCGCGCCAGCACCAGCAGCCTTGCTTCAGGAACGCTCTCGTGGATACGTTCGAATACCTGCAGACCGACCGGGCCATTCTTGTAGCCCAATGCCTCGAAACGCCCAAGCAGCATCACCGGCTTGCAGCCGGTCGCGACGAGCGTCCGTACGCGACTCAATGCCTCGTCATCGACATGACCGCCGTCTGGCGCGCCAAACAGGGAGCTCTGAAGGTGATCGGCGCCAAGCAGGATCGTCTCCACGCCCTCCGCGCTTCCCCTGTCCGGCAGGGTCTGGGTTTCGCGAATGAACGCGCTGATCGGCAGGACTGCGCTGAATCGGGGGAGTTCGCGCGCCCGGATGCGCCGCAGTTCGCGCTGCGTCGGCAGCGCGCCCTCCGGCATGCCGTCCTGAGGAACTGCGCCGGCGTCGATGAAGACGGACTTGGCGCCGCGCTCGGCACAAACCGACGCAGCCGAGAAAAAGGGCCAGCCGCCAACAATGACAACATCGGGCCCCTGCTCGGCAAACATCTGATTCCAGCGTTCACGCAAACGCTCGGCC
This sequence comes from Burkholderia sp. BE17, assembly GCF_009362305.1. Taxonomy (NCBI): domain Bacteria; kingdom Pseudomonadati; phylum Pseudomonadota; class Betaproteobacteria; order Burkholderiales; family Burkholderiaceae; genus Burkholderia; species Burkholderia sp. BE17. Next base: position 37,712 of record NZ_WHNU01000049.1, on the reverse strand, counting down.
GCGTGCTCCTCCGCGGACACGATCGACAGACGCCCGACGTCGTCCCATACCTGCAACGCGGGCGAAACCTGTCGAACCGCGGCCTCGTCGCAGCGCAGGCACACGAACGTAACAAGATGTCCTTGCCGCACCAGGCTTTGGCCCAGCACCAACAGGAGACGATCCACCCCGAAGCGCGGCAGCAGGCGCTCGTTGCAGATAACGAAGTGGCGCCTCCGTACCTGATCTACTTTCGTCGAATTCATGGCCAAATGTCCGGGCAAGGGATATGGAAGGACGCTTGCGGCGCGATTGCCGCAAGCATGTCGGCGGCGCCTCGCGAATTCCACGCACGAGGCAATGCCGCAGGATCGACCGCGACGCTTGCCAGCAGGCCCCGGACGTCGGCAACGGACTCGACGGCACGAACGCCACCGAACATCTGTCCTACCATCGCCAGGGGTTTGCATTCGGCGGAGACAATGATCGGCAATCCCCAGCGGATGGCCTGCAATGCCGCCGCAAACTCGATGTCCTCGCTCCAGTTCCAGAAGGCGGCAGCGTCGGCCCACGCGTCCGCCGGCAACCAGTCGTGCCACAGCAAGCGCACGCGTCGCCCTGCGCCAACCTCGTCTTCCGTCTGATGGAGCGACTGCACCGCATCGACGATTTCACTGCCCGGCGCGCCACCCGCGCACAGCACCACCGGTTCGTCGGGCAATGAGCGCGGATTCGCCAGCACGTCCTCATAGACGTCAAGCAAGCGCGCGACTGCGGCTTCTTCCGCATATCCTTCGCGACGAGCCACGTTCCTTTGGCCCTCTTCGCGCGCGCGCTCGGGGGCGTCGATGTATGCCTGCATCGCTTCGGCAAGGCGGTCCGGAGCCGATGGCGGCACGAGCGTCCCCGTCTTTCCCGGCTCGATCAACGCGCCGATGCCGCCCACGTCCGTCGCCAGTTGCGCCATCCCCGCCGCCATCGCCTCAAGAAGCGATACAGGCTCGTTCTCGGGCCACCGCGAAGGCAGCACGATCACGTCGCTGGCGCTCATCAATTCAATGATCCGGTCGCGCGGCACGCGCCCCAGGCACTGGACGGTCTCGCTGAGCCCCAATTCGGCAATCTGACGCCTGACGTCTTCGAGCAAGTGGCCGTCACCCGCGATGGTGAGCGACCAGCGCTCTTTCAACGACACGTCACCAGCCAGACGTTTCGCCGCTTCGATGAGATCGGGAATCCCCTTGTGCTCCCCCATGTAGGCGACGCACAGAAAGCGGGTCGCCGCAGAAGGCACGCGCTTCATCTCCCGAAACGGGCGAAGATCGATGCCGTTCGAAATCACGAAGGTCCGCTCGCGCCGAGCCGCGCCCGCTTGCACGTATGCGTCGGCGAGGGAAACGCTCGGCGACACGAGCGCCGAAGCGTGCCCGAGACACCAGGTGACATAGTCTCGCCGCAAACGCATCGGCACCGGGTGCGCCAGATCATGCGGGCGAATCGATGCGCTGCAATGGGTTCCGCACTCTTCCGTGTTGCCGCAGATCGAACCGTCGTCGCGAAGCTTCGTGCCGCGGTAGCAAACCCCCCACAGGTCGTGGAGCGTGACCACCACCGGAATGCCTCGGCGACGCGCCAATGGAATGAGATGCATCCCGAGACCGGCCATATTGTGAAAGTGGACCAGGTCTGGCTGCTCCGAATTCAATATGGCCCTGAAGTGCTCAGCGACGCGGTCGTTCCTGAAATTGTCGTTGGCTTCGAACGATGTCACGCTGGTGCGCCACACCACCATCCCTTCGTCGTCCTCCCGATCGAGACGTCCCCGGGCATCTGCGTTTTCCGCAATTCTTCCCGCAAATACGACCACGTCGCAACCGCTCGCCGCAAGGCCGAGCGCCTGTCGCCGAGCCACGACCTCCGCGCCGCCCAACACGTGCGGCGGAAATAGATTGCTGACGATAAGGATTCGCCTGCGGCGCTTCTTGATATCTGAAAGCACGATTGGATCTTCTAATGACGGGTACGCATGCCGGTTGCGATTCAGCACGCCGGCTTCCCGTTGGCACTCATTGATGTTCGTCCATCGATCCCAAGCGGATCGCGGACAGCTCGAATTCGAAGCACTGGCCGTTGCGGCGACCACGAACAGGCACTTCGACCTGCCCGAATCCGGATTCTTCGAGCAATTTCGTGAGACTTTCGGGTGTCAACAGGTTGAAATGGAAATCGCCGTTGTAGTCCTGACTTCCGAACAACACCTCGCGGAAATCATCGAAAGAGTAGCTTCCTGCCGCGACCCCCTTGAGCATCGCGTCGCCATCGGGCACGATCGCGCGCAGGCGCCCACCGGGTTTCAGCATGGACCGCCAGTGCGGCAACAATCGCCGACGCAATTCTTCTTGCGGAAAATGCTCGACGAGATGCGACGAAAACACTTCGTCGACACTCCCCTTGTCGAAAGGCAGGCCGCCGACATCGGCCACCACGTCCACGCCCGGAACCTCACGGGCGTCGACATTGATGTACTCCGGCATCGCGATGTGACCACACCCCAGATTGACCTTGAAGCTACCCGCGGCCCTGGCCTGTTCCACTTTGCCCGGCGCCAACACCTTCGCGACGACATCACTCGACACGGCGCCCGGGCTGGCGTTGCGTCCGGCGCCGTAACTCAGTTCGTACATCATTTCGCGACGCACGAATTCGACGCGATCGAGCAAGTAGCGCAAGGTCTCGTCGACTTGGGCACTGCGCTGCGCCATGTCTTGTCGAAGACCGTCGATCGACTTCGCAGAGCTGTTCGCCACTGATTCAAAGCGCTTTTCGACCGCCGTCGCGATAACCGGGTCAAGCCGCGCTTCGATGTCCGACAGATGCGTGAGCCGATTGTCGATCCCGCTCATGTCATTGCGCACCCGCAACCAGACCTTGGTCAGGTCGTCGATCGTCCGCTGGCTTCGGCTGCACTCCTGCTTCAGACGATCCGTGGTTGCAAACGACGATCGCAGTTCGTTCTCGAGATGCTGGAGCCGAGGTTCGATCAAGATCAACGGCCGATTCAAGCGAAACAGCAACGGACTTAGTAAAGGTCGCGCAAAGCGTTTCACGGTTTGCTTCAGTTGGTCCACAGTCATAAGGTGCTCCGAATTGCGTTTGAGATGTTGGCAGGGTATCAATTTACCCCTTCAAGCGATCTCGACAGGAACTTCGCAAAATCAATTAAATGAACGTCATGCGTTCACGCGATGAGATGTTGAACCGACCGGTTCTCAATCTCGTGACGACCGTTCGGCTCGACGTTTCGCCCAAAGCACTTCAAGCCGGTCACGCATCGCCTCGCCTACAGGAACGGAACCGTAGCTGCGCAAGATGCGGTCGCGCGCAATCCTGCCACGCCTGCGCCCTTCCGACGGATCTGCAGCGACCTGCCGCATCACGTCAACCGCAGCATCCTGATCGGGTTCGGCCCAGTACTGCCCTTCAGACCACGGATATTCGTTTGGCGCCAACGGCCGCAACTGGTACGGAATCGGATAGCCTGTCTCGGCAGTCAGGAAATCGGTACAACCGGAATAATCGGTACCAATGACGATGCGCTCGAACGTCATCGCTTCCGCCATGCCGAGCCCGAAACCCTCGGCACGGTGCAACGATACGTAAGCATCCGACGAACGGATCAGGCCAAGCATTTCGTTGCGCTCCATGTTTGAGTCGAACATAAGGATCCGGGGATCCTGTCGCATTGCATCGCTAACGACAGCCTTGATATCGGGGAAGTGATCGGGAGCCCCGGTCGACTTGATCACCAGCCCGACATTCTCATCGCCGAGCGGGAAGGCTTCCCGGAATGCATGCAGGACACCGAGCGGATTCTTCCGGAACGGCGACGAATAGTAATCGAAGCTGAACATGAAGTAGAAGCGCTTCTCGTCCATGCCGAAGTGCGCCCGCCCCGGATGGTCTCCGCCGGTGTCGTCCATCGCGGGTGGCATGACGGTGATCGGTCCGTCGAAGATATGCGCGAACGCGTCGGCGATGAATGTGTTGGGCGCCCATATTTCGTGAATGTGGGCCAGATTTCCGCGCCAGGCCTCCGGAGCCTTCGAAAGCTCCCAATAAGGACAAAGGATGTTGTAGGACTGCGCCAGCAGTCGTGGGTCCAGCTCCCGAAACACGGCGGGGACCTGGTCGCAGGCGACCTCGATCACGTTGACGTCATACGGATGCTTCTTGTCGTACCGATGGGGCATGTATTCCCCGATCAAGCGGCTTTCGATCCCCACTCGGAACGGGTAGACGGCAAACGGCAAATCAACCGCTTCGGCCGCCGTCAGGTTTGCACGGAATGCCTGCCCCAGTCCCAATGCGCCTTCCGCATATCCGATAAACAGGACGCCGTCCCGCAACTCCAGCGGTTCGCTCGTGAAGCGGATGGGGAGAACCGGCGCCTGCTGATCCGATGCCTGCCCTGCGCCCGTGATGCGCTGCCTGAGCCACTTCGCCCGTGTCCGGAAAAACGGAGCGACCAGTTGCCTCGAAGATGCGGCGAGCGCTTGCTTCCAACCCTGTTGCTCCAGACGATCCGCAAAGAAGGTCGCCAGAAAGCCGCCACGTCGGAACCCTCGCACGACAACGCCTTTCCATCTCATGGACACGCCCGCACCGGCCGGGTGCCAGCCTGCCCCGCCAGGCGACGGCGACCGTTGCATTCCGCCCACGCCGCGCGCATTCGCCGACGCCTTCGATCGCGCTGTCGACGCCGCGAATTTTCCTTCGTTTTCCTCAATCAGCGCTCTACGGATCGACAGACTGCATTCGCGCCACGAAAACTTCGCGCGAATGGCTCGAACACCCGCCTCCGAAAGAAGCCGGTATCGCGCCGCATCCATGTCGTTTGCTTCCAGCAGCAACGTCGCCAGATGTTCGACGGAAGGCTCCCACCAGGTCCCGATCGTGCCGAAACCCTTGTCGGAGTAGTCGGCCGGGATCTCGGTGCCATTCAGCAACAACGCATCGGGAATCGCAAAGTCGGCCATTGCGCTGAAATTCCCGAAAATGGCTGGCGTACCGCACGCCATGGATTCGGCGATACCGAACCCGAACCCTTCCGAGCGGGACGAGCAAACCGTGAAATCCACGCCGCGATAGAGGGTCGCCAAAAACTCCTCATCCATGCCTGCGACGCTTTCGTAAACGGCGATCCCTTCCGACAGATACTCGGCAATCCGAAAATTCCTCCAGATGCGCGTGCTGTCGGGGCTCGGCATGGCTTTCAATATGCCCGTGCCCATCAGGATCAGCCTGGCGTCAGGCCGCATTCGATGAAAGGAGCGCCATGCCTTGACCATGACGTCGAGCCCCTTTCGATACTGATTGCTGGCAAACCACAGGAAGGTTTTCCCGTCCGCAAAGCGCATCGACGGCCCCCACGGCTGAAAGACATCGCTTTCGATGCCGAGAGGGGCGTAATGAACGCGATCGAAACCGGCACGCTTCAGTACCTCCACTCCCCAACGGGAAGAGGTCAGCACCATTTTGTAATCCTCTTTGAATGCCAGCCACGGCTCGGGCAGACGCGAGGTTTCCCAAACCGTATAGAGGCAGTCGAAAGGCTTTGCGCCCGGATGTGAAAAGACCAGCTCCGGCGCGGCCGGATGAACGAGGCCATAGCGCCTCAAATACGGATGAAGATTCTTGTTGACGATGTTCCAGGAATTCGTCTCTTTCGAGTGATGATTCCGGTGGGAAACATAGTGTCCAAGAAACTTCTGTGCAAACAGTTGCTTGTTCTTCGCGAGATAGTTGCGCTTGAATTCGCTCGGCTTCTCCGCAACGGTCGAACTCGTCCAGTGCTCGATCTGCGAGTAGGTCAGATATGCGCAGGCGTATCCGGCTTCGCGCACGCGAAAGCCAAAGTCCGCATCCTCGTGATAGAACCCGTATTCGTTGTCGAGAAAACCGATCTTGTCGATGACCGACATGCGCACACCCGCAAGGGTCAGCTCGCAAAAATCGGCTTCCAGACGTTTCGTGTCGCCTGGAGGCGGGACGAAATCGTGATTGAAAACCAGCGTCTCGAGATCCCAGTAGACCCGGTAAGCCAGCTTTCTCTGCGTGGCGGTCTTGTCGATGAGGATCTGCGCCGGCGCCACGATGCCGAGGTCGGGATCCGCCAACAGCTCCGCGAGCAGTTCCCGAATCACATCGGTCGTAAACGTGATGTCGTTGTTGGCGACAAAGACAAAATCACACCCGCGCTCCCTGGCCATTTCCGCGCCGATGTTGCACGCCTCGGTATACGTGTGCGCTCGCCCAAGCTGCCGCAGGCCGACCCCTGCCCTGCGACATACTTCTTCAGTATTGTCCGCACTCCCCTGATCCAGCACCACGACCAGTTCGCCAGGAATCCGAAGCGTTGGCAGCATGCGCTCCAGAAGCTTGGCGCCGTTGATCGACGGGATGGCGAGCAGGGTTTTTCTCAGTGCAGTTTCAATAGTCATGTTTGCTTTACGTTGGCAGCCGGGGAAGACCCTCGTCCCAACCGTGGCTACGTTCATTTCCAGACCGGCGGACAGCGGCTCCGTTCATGGGCAGCATGCATGCCCGGACTCCACCTTTCCGCCTTCGCCACCGGGCTTTCGGTTACCGGCACGCGTCCATGACGAGCCTGCCGGATGTTATCGAAAGCCTCAGCGATTCACGTGGCGTCTACGACGACGCGGCAACGCGCCCGTAGTGATCCTCGAAGCGGACGATGTCGTCTTCGCCGAGATAGGAGCCGGATTGGACCTCGATCAGTTCGAGCGGAATCTTGCCGGGATTTTCCAGACGATGCGTCACACCGAGCGGAATGTAGGTCGACTGGTTTTCACTCAGCAGCGTCACCTGATCGCCATTGAAAACGCGTGCCGTACCACGCACGACGATCCAGTGTTCCGCGCGGTGATGATGCATTTGCAGACTCAGCGACGAGCCCGGATTCACGATGATGCGCTTGACCTGGAAGCGCTCGCCCTGGTCGATGCTTTCATAGGAACCCCAGGGCCGAACGACTTTCCGGTGCGTGACCGATTCATGCCGGCCCATCGCGCTGAGCCGTTCGACGATCTTCTTCACGCGTTCCGACTCGTCGCGATGCGTGACGAGCACCGCGTCCGCTGTTTCGACGATGACGAGATCCTTGACGCCGATCGCCGCGACCATCCGGTGATCCGCGCGGATGTAGCTGTCGGTCACTTCTTCCGTCAGCACGTCGCCCAGCATGGTGTTGCCGTCCTCGTCCGCGGCGGAAATCTCCGCGAGCGCCGCCCACGAACCGATGTCGCTCCAGTTGAGGCCGGTCGTGGCGACCATCACTGCGCGATCGGTCTTCTCCATCACCGCATAGTCGATCGAGATGTTCGGGCTTTCCTGGAACGCGGCGGGATCGAGTCGCACGAAATCGTCGTCGCGCTTCGCCTGCGCGAGCGCCAGTTCGACCTGCTTGAGAACAGCGGGCTCGAAACGCGCCAGTTCCTCGAGGTACACGGACGCCTTGAGCATGAACATGCCGCTGTTCCAGTAGTAGCCTCCGTCCGCGAGAAACCGCTCCGCCGTGGCGCCATCCGGCTTCTCGATGAACGCGTCCACGCCGTAGGCGCCTTCATGCGATGCCAGTGCGCCGCTGCTGCGAATATAGCCGTAACCGGTATGCGGCTTTGTCGGTTCGATACCGAAGGTCACCAGGTGACCTTCGTTCGCGATGTCGCGGGCAGTCGACGCGATTCGTGCAAACACTGCGTCGTCGAGAATGACATGGTCCGAAGGCAGCACGAGCAGCAACGCATCCGGCGTCTGCTCCAGTGCGAGCAGCGCGGCGGCGGCCACCGCCGGCGCCGTATTCCGTCCCACCGGCTCGAGCACGACTGCCGAAGGCGCCACTTCAATGCTGCGCAACTGGTCGGCAACGAGGAAGCGCTGCTCCGTATTGGTGATCACGATCGGAGGATTCACATCCGCCATACCGTGCAAACGCCGTACCGTTTGCTGCACGAGCGTGTGACTGCCCGTCAGCCTCAGATATTGCTTCGGGTACCCGCCACGTGACATCGGCCAGAGCCGGGTACCGCTGCCACCACACAAGACAACCGGATATACGTTCACGTCAACTCCGCAAAAATGATGAATCTCTAAGAACTGCATGCACGAGAAGCTCGGCACCAGCGGCTATGCGGGCACTTCCACCCGCGGCGGCCATGCCAAGCCAAAGTCGTCACGCGCCAAAGTCAGATTTGGGCTGTAGAAAGGATCATGCTCCAAGCGGTCCTCCCAACGTCGCTTCATGTACTCGAATTCGCGATCGAAGCGCGCTTTCCTGACCGGATCGTCGTCACGTCCGCGCGTGGCCGACTCGTGGTGATACAACTCTGCAAATGGGGTCCAAACGTTTCGATACCCGGCTTCACCGACGCGAAGGCAAAAGTCGACATCGTTGTAGGCGATCGCCAGATCCTTCTCGTTCAACCCGCCCACCTCTCGATAGATCGACGTGCGCACGACAAGACAAGCCGCAGTGACCGCCGAGAAGGCGTTGATGAGGCCTGCTCTGCCGAAATATCCACGCGCCGCGCGTGGCAGATGTTTGTGGGCGTTCCCGGCTACGCCTAGAATGCCCAGGACTAATCCGGCATGCTGAATTGTATCGTCCGGGTAAAGAAGCTTCGCCCCCACTGCCCCGACGTCCGGTTGCAACGCCAGCGCGACCATTTCAGATAGCCAGTCCGGCGATATGACCTCGATATCGTTGTTCAGCAGCGCGATCAGCTCACCGTTCGCATGTTCGACGGCGGCATTGATCAACGCGGAATAATTGAACGGCCTGTCGTCGCGCAAGACCCGAATACGGGGATCCCCGGCTATCGACTCGAAATAGCGCAATGCCTCCGGATCGTCGGAACCGTTGTCGATCAGGATGACTTCATAGTTCGCGTACGTGGTCTTCTCGAAAATGCTGCTGATGCACTGGCGCACCAGTTGGGCGGCATTGCGCGTGGGAACGATCAGGCTGACGAGCGGCTGCGTCGCCGGCAACGCATACCGGGCACGATAGCCGTAGCCGATGTACTCGACCTTGCAGTCCACGCCCCGCCGCTCGAAATGCTCGTTGAGCGCCCGCTCTCCGGCGACCGCGGCATAAGGTTTCGCATCCGAGCTGAAGGCGGTGCTCCGCGAATGAACCCGCCAGTGATAAAGCACGTGTGGAATGTGATGGATCGCCGCGACATCCGTGCGTTCGCTGCAGCGCAGCGCCAGATCGTAGTCCTGCGACCCTTCATACCCGACGCGGAACCCTCCCACTTCATTCATCAGCGCTCTTTCGTAGACGCCAAGATGACTGAACATGTTGTGCGAATAGAACAAGTCGGGGTTCCATGCGCACTTGAAATAAGGGTCGTGGCGCACGCCCGACTCGTCGATCTTGTCCTCGTCGGAGTAGATCATCCGCACGGAAGGATTCTGCTCGATGACGTTCGCCACATGGTAAAGCGCATGTTCCGGCAGCAAGTCGTCGTGATCGAGAAGCGCGACCCATTCGCCCGTCGCCAACGCCAGCGCGCTGTTCGAGGCGGCAGAAATATGCCCGTTCTCTTCGCGAAATACGGCCTTGATACGCCGGTCCTCGCTCATGTAGCGCTCGATCAACTGACGCACGGCAGGATCGGTCGATACGTCGTCGGCGATGCATAATTCCCAATGCGGATAAAGCTGGCCGCGTACCGAATCGATCGCCGCGGCAAACCATTCGGGCTTGGGGTTATAGACCGGCATGACCACGGAAATCAACGGCAAGCGATTGAAACCGGCAATGTGCTGCCGAATGGCGTCCCGCGTCGCATCATCGACCTGGTCATAACGACGCACCCAATCGACATAGTCGTCGCGACCAATGATTCCGGGCGCGCCGGCCCGCAGCCAAACGAGCTTGTGCATCACGCCGGCGATGCCCTCGCGGCGATATACGCCATATGCCTTGCGCAGGACAGCGCGGAGGCCGCCACCTCCGGCTGCCCGCTTCGCCAGCGAATGTATCTCCAACAGTTTCAATTTGCCCCACACCTTGCCGTGTCTTCCGGCGCCCTCGTTGCAGCGCCTTCGACCCGACGATTCTCTATGTTGCGCCGGACCTTTCGGCAGCCGTCGCGCACGCATGCTTCACAACGAGCCCGCGAACGGCCGACGCGGCATGCACCGGTCCGGCGCATATGTATGTTGCTCAGGCCGTTGCGGCCTCATATGCCGACACGACCTCTTCCGTCGGCCCGAACGCCCGTACACCTCCGCGCTCCATCCAGAGCACCTTGTTGCACACCTTACGAATTTCCGAGTTCGAATGCATCGCGAGCACGACGACTTCCGCACGACTGTGCAGATCCGCCAGTCGTGCCTCGGCCTTGTGCATGAACGATGCGTCGCCAACGCCCATCACTTCGTCGAGCAACAGGATTTCGGCGTCGACCGCGGTCGACACCGCAAACGCGAGTCGCACCTTCATCCCGCTGGAATACGTGCGAATGGGCAGGTCGAGATAATCGCCGAGCTCGCAAAACTCGGCGATTTCGCGTTGCTTCGAGCGAACCTCCGAATCGGACATGCCGAGCAGCAGCCCCCGGAGCCGGATATTCTGCATACCGGTCGAGTTCTCGTCCATGCCGAGGCCAATATCGAGCAGCGGCACGACTTTCCCGTCGCGCGAGACCGTACCGGCCGTCGGCGGATAAATGCCCGCCATCGCTCGCAGCAACGTCGATTTCCCCGCACCGTTATGCCCGATCAGGCCGACGCGGTCGCCACGCTCGAAACGCAGGTTCACGTTATCGAGCGCGCGCACGACGATCACACCGTCGTTATCCTCGGCAATCCGGTTGCGCCGCCCCATGCGGAGCACTTGTTTCTTGAGCGACCGCCCCTGTACGTCGAAGATCGGCAGATCGAGCGTTACGTTCTTCAGTTCAATGTGTGCCATGTTACGGACCTCAAACCCAGTACGGAATGCGCTTGAGATAGCGCCCGGTCATGAACAGCGCGACAGGCCACCCAATCAGCGCCATGCCGATCGTGACTGCCCATGTCGTCGTGCTCGGCATCTGCCCGATCAGCGGACTGCGCACCACGTCGATCAGGTAAGCCAGCGGGTTCCATTCGACGATGAATGAAAAGCGGGTCAGCGAGTTGGGACGGAAAATAATCGGCGTCACGTAGAACGCAACCTGGAGCAATGCGCCGACGATCTGCGGGAGGTCGCGGAACCGTGCCGACAGCAAGCTGATCGTCATTGCGATCCACATCGCGTTGATGACATAAACGAAAAGCGCCGGAATGAAGATCGGCAACGTTTCCCAACGCTTCACGCCGAAGATCGCCAGCAAAATGATGACGATCACGAAGTTATGCGCGAGGACGATCAGGTTCCGCCAGACGACTTGCAGGATATAGATCAGCTTCGGGGTCGCCATCTGACGGATGTAGGACGCGCTATTGATGTAAGCGACGCTACCTTCCTGGATGGTTGCCGAAAACATGCCCCACAGCACCAGGCTGCACGCCAGGAACGGCAGATACTCATTCATCTTCTGCCCGAACAACGTGCCGTAGACCACGCCTAGCGATGAAATCATCACGCCCATACTGATCGTGAGCCAGAACGGCCCGACCCGCGAGCGCGCATAGCGCTGCCGGATTTCGAGCCAGCCGAGCAGCGTCCACAACCGCCATGACGCGATGCTCTGTTTGAGGTCAGCAAGTGAATGAGTCAGCATGCAAGCTTTCTAATTGAGTGAAAATTGAAAAACAGGCCGTTCCCGTGCGTCAGAGCGCGCCAGTCCGACCGGTCAGTCCGTGCCAGATCCCCAGCAGCGACAACCGCAGGTGTGCGACGCGAGGCCGCATGAACAATGCATAGATCACCAGCCGGACCGGCATCTTGACGAGCTCCGTCGACTTCCAGCTCCATGGCACATAGGCGCGCCGGATCAGCGCGATCGCATTGCGGAACAGATAATAATGCCGAACCGGGCTGTGCCCGGGGTAGCTTCGTCCGAAAACCTTCACCGGCTCGCCACCCAGTTCGTGCGTGAGTCGCAACGCCGGCGCGCCGAGCACCGAATAACCCTTCGAGCGAGCCCGGACGCACCATTCGAGATCGACGAAATCGATGAACAGCTCATCGTCCATCGGGCCGATGTCGCGCCAGACCTCGAGATTCACGCACGACCCCGACGTAATCAGAAAGTCGACGTCGACCGGCTTCACGCCGTCCGGCTGCACACGGCGCAACTTCAGGTAACCGAAGCGGACGAACGGCGCGACACCACCCAGCCGCGCATCCTCGTACGCCGGCCCGACGAGCGCCACGCGACGATTGCTCATGCGCTCGGCCGCCAGTGTCCGGGGCAGTTCGACCAGCAATTCGTCCGAGGGCTCGCTGTCCTGATCGAACAGCAATACCGACGTGCAGCCCGCCGCGATCAGCCGCTCGATACCCTGGTTGAGCGCCGTTGCGATACCGAGGTTGGCGCCGTTCGGGACATAGTCGATGCGCGAATCCAGCCCAAGCGCTTCCGGCGTGGACACGCTCTCCGTGTTGTCGATCACCACGCACGGCCACACCGTGGCGAGCCGATTCGCGCGCGCCACGCAGCCGTGATCCGGTCGATAAAACACGATCACGACACCGGTTCGCTCCTGATGCGAGGGAGATGGGGCCAAGTTACTCACTCAGGCACAGCTTCAACGCATCGGCCCAGTCCGGCAACCGCAACCCGAATGCTTCGGTCAGCTTGTCGTGCGACAGTCGCGAATTGGAAGGACGCTTGGCAGGCACCGGGTAGTCGCTCGCCGGGATCGGCACGACCTTCGGCGCACGCTCGCCGATCGCGTTCGCAAAGATGGCTTCGGCAAAGCCGTGCCACGATGTCGCGCCGGCCGACGTGAAGTGGTAGACGCCGGAATGCCGCGCCCACCAGTCCGATCCATCGGCCGCCAGCGCTTGCGCGACGATGTGCGACGTAGCCGTGGCGATGGTCTTGGACCAGGTCGGCGCGCCGATCTGGTCCGCGACTACGCGCAGCTCCGGACGCTCGCTCCCGAGCTTCAGCATCGTCAGCAGAAAGTTCTTGCCGCGGCGCCCGTACACCCAGCTCGTGCGCAGGATCAGGTGCGCACATCCCGTCGCCGCGACAGCCTGCTCGCCTTCGAGCTTGGTCAGCCCATAGACGTTCTGCGGGTTGGTCGCATCCGTTTCGACATAGGCGCCCTCTTTGGTGCCGTCGAACACGTAATCGGTCGAGTAATGAACCAGCGCCGCGCCGGTGCGCGCCGCTTCCTCCGCGAAAACACGCGGCACCTCGGCATTCAGGCGACGCGCGGCGTCGACGTCCGTCTCCGCCTTGTCGACAGCCGTATAGGCAGCCGGATTCACGATGATCGACGGCTTCAACGCGCGCACGACACCGCGCACGCGCTCGAGATCGGACAGATCGAGCATCGAGCGGTCGCACGCCACCACACGTCCCAGGCCTTGCAGCGAGCGCAGCAGTTCGAATCCGACCTGGCCGTTCACGCCCGTCACGAGGATCGTCGGTTCAGGTTTCACACCCACCTCACGCATAGACTTCGGCTTCGCTCAAACGCTTGCCGGCCGCATCCTTCGCCGCCAGCAGCGGCTCGAAATCGATCGGCCATTCGATCCCGATCGCCGGGTCGTTCCACACGATGCTGCGCTCGTGTTCGGGGAACCAGTAATCGGTCGTCTTGTACAGGAACTGCGCGGCATCCGACAGCACGACGAAACCGTGCGCGAACCCGGGCGGCACCCACAGCTGGCGATGATTGTCGTTCGACAGGACGACCCCCACCCACTTGCCGAAGTTCGGCGAACTCTTGCGAATATCGACTGCAACGTCGAACACTTCGCCTTCGACGACACGAACGAGCTTGCCCTGCGCGTGCTGTACCTGATAGTGCAACCCGCGCAGCACGCCCTTCGACGAGCGCGAATGATTGTCCTGCACGAATTCGATGCCCGGTTCGACCTGCTCGGCGAATTCCTTCCCGTTGAAGCTTTCGTAGAAGAATCCGCGCGCATCGCCGAATACCTTCGGCTCGATGATCTTGACTTCGGGCAGCTCCGTCGCCGTTACTTGGATGGCCATGCGACTTGATCCGTGAGAATGTTCTTGAGGTACTGCCCGTACGCGTTCTTCGCGAGCGGCTGCGCAAGCTTCAGCACCTGCTCCGCGTCGATCCAGCTGCGGCGATAGGCGATTTCCTCCGGGCACGCGACCACGAGGCCTTGCCGCTTCTGCAATGTCGCGATGAAGCTGGCCGCCTCGATCAGCGAATCGTGCGTGCCGGTATCGAGCCACGCGTAACCGCGCCCCATGATCTCGACATTGAGCGCGCCATCCTTGAGATACCGCGAGTTGACGTCGGTGATTTCCAGTTCTCCGCGCGGCGACGGCTTGATGTCTGCCGCGATATCGCACACGCGGTTGTCGTAGAAGTACAGGCCGGTCACCGCGTAGTTCGAACGCGGCTTCGCGGGCTTCTCTTCGATCGACAGCGCGCGGAACGACTTGTCGAACTCGACGACGCCATAACGCTCCGGGTCATGCACGTGGTACGCAAACACCGTTGCGCCGGTTTCCTGTGCGTGCGCACGTTCGAGCTGCTTCGCGAGATCGTGGCCGTAGAAGATGTTGTCGCCGAGGATCAGCGCCGACGGATCGTTGCCGACGAATTCCTTGCCGATGATGAACGCCTGCGCGAGGCCGTCAGGCGACGGCTGCACCGCGTACTGGATGTTCATCCCCCACTGGCTGCCGTCGCCGAGCATCGCTTCGAAGCGCGGCGTGTCCTGCGGCGTCGAGATGATCAGCACATCTCGGATGCCCGAGATCATCAGCGTCGACAGCGGATAATAGATCATCGGCTTGTCGTACACCGGCAGCAGCTGCTTCGACACGACATGCGTGATCGGATACAGCCGCGTGCCGGAGCCGCCCGCGAGGATTATGCCTTTACGTGCCATCGCATCGCTCCTCAGGTACGTTTCGCGTAGTTGGTCTCGACCCACTTGCGGTATTCGCCCGACGCGACTTCGTCGGCCCAGGCCTGATTGTCGAGATACCAGTCGACCGTCTTCGCCAGCCCGGTCTCGAACGTTTCCGCAGGCTTCCAGCCGAGCTCGCGCTCGAGCTTGCGTGCATCGATCGCATAGCGGCGATCGTGACCGGGCCGATCCGTTACATAGGCGATCTGGTCGCGGTACGAACCCGCGGCCTTCGGGCGTGCCTTGTCGAGCAGATCGCACAGCGTATGCACGACTTCGAGGTTCTTCTTCTCGTTCCAGCCGCCGACGTTGTATGTCTCGCCCGGCACGCCGCGTGCGAGCACTTCGCGAATCGCGCTGCAGTGATCGCCGACATACAGCCAGTCGCGCACGTTCTGGCCGTCGCCGTACACGGGCAGCGGCTTGCCGGCGAGCGCATTCGCGATCATCAGCGGAATCAGCTTCTCGGGAAACTGGTACGGACCGTAGTTGTTCGAACAGTTCGTTGTCAACGTCGGCAGGCCATACGTATGATGGTAAGCGCGCACCAGATGGTCCGAGCCGGCCTTCGTCGCGGAATACGGGCTGTTCGGCGCGTACGGCGTCGTCTCGGAGAATTGCGGGTCGGTGGCGGACAGCGAACCGAACACCTCGTCGGTCGACACGTGCAGGAAGCGGAATGCCGCCTTGTCCGCGTCGTTCAGGCCGCTCCAGTATTGACGGGCCGCCTCGAGCAGCGTGAACGTGCCGACGACATTGGTCTGCACGAAATCCGCGGGGCCGTGAATGGAACGATCGACGTGGCTTTCAGCTGCGAAATGGAGCACGGCACGCGGCTTGTGCTCGGCGAACAGCGCATCGAGAGCATCACGGTCGCAGATATCGACACGTGCGAACACATGCTTCGGGTTCCCGTCCAACGACTGGAGCGTGCGGAGGTTCCCTGCATACGTCAGCTTGTCGACGTTCAGCACGGCCTCGTCGGAATCACGCAGCCAGTCAAGTACAAAGTTGGCACCGATAAAACCTGCGCCGCCCGTAACCAGGATCATGAGGCTCCCTCTAGTAATGCGCGGCAGGCTCGTGGAACACCGGCCGCATCAGATTCGTAGCAAGCAACCATGGTCGCTGCGCCAAACCGGGAATTTTAACCGGTCAACATGGCCGCCAAAGTCATGAAATGCTAATTTTGTTCGGGAAAACGACAATTATAGGGAGCCGTCTGCCGCAAAAGCCATGCCGCTAACAACTTGATACAGCGCTCCGCACCCTTGGCAGGAATAAAATTTCTTGCCAGATCAATGGCATTTCGGGAAATTGCAGTTGCAGAATGCTGGCTGAAACCAATCATTTTTCTTGTTTGTTGGAAAACTGCAGGACTCGCCCCTTCATGATCCGCCCCCCCATCGCCATCGGCGACATCCAAGGCTGTCATTCAGCTTTCAAGTCGCTGCTCGACCAGCTTTCGCCCGCCGCCGACACGCCGCTCTGGATCGCCGGCGACATCGTCAACCGCGGCCCGGACTCCCTCGCCGCGCTGCGCGCGCTGATCGACCTCGGCCCGCGCGCGACCGTCGTGCTCGGCAACCACGACCTCCACCTGCTTGCCGTCTCCGCCGGCCTGCGCACCGAACGCCCGGGCGACACCATCGGCGAGATCCTCGACGCGCCGGACGCCGACGCGCTGCTCGACTGGGTCCGCCACCGCCCGTTCGCGCACTTCGAAGACGGGATGCTGCTCGTGCATGCGGGCGTGCTGCCGCAATGGGACGCCACGCTCGTGCTCGAGCTCGCCGACGAACTCCAGCGCGCGCTGCGCGCGCCCGACTGGCGCGAGACGCTGCAAGGCCTGTACGGCAACGAGCCGAACCAATGGAACCCGAACCTGAAGAAGCGCGACCGGATGCGCGTCGCGTTCAACGCGTTCACGCGCGTGCGCTTCTGCACGCCCGACGGCACGATGGAATTCAAGGCGAACGGCGGCCCGGACAGCGCGCCGCCCGGCTACCTGCCGTGGTTCGACGTGCCGGGGCGCCGCACGGAGGACGTGACGGTCGTGTTCGGGCACTGGGCCGCGCTCGGCCTGATGCTGCGCGAAAACGTCGTCGCGCTCGATTCGGGATGCGTGTGGGGAAACCAATTGTCGGCCGTGCGGCTGACGGCCGACCCGGCCCAGCGCACGGTCACGCAGGTGCAATGCGAAGCGTGCCTCGCGCCGGGCGGCGAATGATTACGTACTGATTCGTACGACCGGGAAGCGCGTTACCCCTCGCGCCCCGGCACCGGCTCGTCGGCCGCCCCGTCGCCTGACGCGCCGGCGCCGAGCTCGGTCACCGGATATGCATGCTTCGCCAGCTCCGCGAGCGACTCGGCCGACGGCTTGCCGACCTTCTCCTGCAGCGATGCGAGCGCGGCCGCAATCGCGTCGCGCGCCGCCGCGGACGTCGCCCGCCGGTCGCCGCCCGGCGCGATCGGTTCGCACACGTACAAGTGCGCGACGAGCGGGCCGCCGCGCAGCACCATGTCGAGCGACTTGCCGAGCGACAGCTCGCCCGTGTAGGCCGGCGCGACCGACTGCCGCCGCTGCGCGTCCTCGTACATCAGGCAGATCGGCTGCACCGCGCAGCCCGCCGATACCGCGGCCTGGAACAGGTTCGCATGGAACGGCAGCAGCTCCTGCCCGTCGGACGTCGTGCCTTCCGGAAACACGCACATCAGCCCGCCGTTGCGCAGGCGTTCGGCCATCTCGTGCATGATCCGCATCGCCTCGGTGCGCTTCTCGCGCTGCAGGAACACGGTGTCGAGCTTCTCGGCGAGCCAGCCGACGACCGGCCACTGCCGCACCTCGGCCTTCGACACGAACGGCGTCGGCCGCCACGCGTTGACCGCATAGATGTCGAGCCACGACACGTGGTTGCCGACGACGAGCGCGCTCGCGTCGAGCCGCGCGCCGTCGTTGTGGACGACGATGCGCATCCCGCAGATCCGCAGCATCTTGAGCGACCAGCGGCGCGTCATCTCGGCGCGGCGCGCGGGCGTGACGTGCGAAAAACGCAGCGCGACGATCGCCATGCCGCGCAACAGGTGAAAGACGAGACGCAGCTTGCGAAGGGCAGTCATGGCGAGGGTCCGGCGTGGTTCAGTGGCGCTCGAACGCGATCTGCCCGGCGACGAGCGTCGTACGCACGCAGGCGGGCAGTTCGTAGCCGAGGAACGGCGAGTTGTGGCCCTGGCTCTTCAGCACCCGCGGCTCGACGCGCCAGTGCGCGCGCGCGTCGAACACGCACAGGTCGGCCGCGCCGCCTTCGGCCAGACGGCCCGCCGGCAGCTTCAGCACGTCGGCCGGCGCGGACGTGATGCGGCGCAGCGCCTGCGCGAGCGGCGTACGCGTTTCGTCCGCCCACTTCAGCGTCAGCGACAGCAGCAGCTCGAGCCCCGTCGCGCCGGGCGTCGCTTCGCCGAACGGCAGCAGCTTCTCGTCATCGTCGACAGGCGTGTGGTCGGAGCAGATCGCGTCGATCGTGCCGTCTGCAAGCGCCACGCGGATCGCTTCGCGATCGCGTTCACTGCGCAGCGGCGGGTCGAGCCGGAACTGCGAATCGAAATAGCCGATGTCGACGTCGATCAGGTGCAGGTGATTCACGCCGACGTCGCAGGTCACGGGCAGCCCCTCGGCCTTCGCCGCACGCACGAGCGCGAGGCCGGCCGCCGACGACAGCCGCGCGAGGTGCACGCGCGCGCCCGTCACGCGCATCAGTTCGAAGATCGTGTGCAGTGCGATCGTCTCGGCCGCGACCGGCACGCCGGACAGCCCGAGCCGCGACGCGAGCGCGCCGCTCGCGGCGACGCCGCCGCGGCCGATGAACGCGTCGAGCGGGCGCAGCCACGTGGTGTAGCCGTAGGTGCTCGCGTACTGCAGCGCACGCAGCAGCACCTGCGTGTCGCGCACCGGCACGTTGGCATGCGTGAAGCCGACGCAGCCGGATTCGGTCAGCGCGACCATCTCGGTGATCACTTCGCCCTTGAGGCCGACGGTCAGCGCGCCGAGCGGATGGACGTTCGCCTGGCGCAGGTTGCTCGCGCGGAACTTGAGCATCTCGACGAGGCCCGGTTCGTCGAGCACGGGATCGGTGTCCGGCGGGCACACGAGGGTCGTGACGCCGCCCGCGACGGCCGCGGCCATCTCGGATGCGAGCGTCGCCTTGTGCTCGTAGCCGGGCTCGCGCAGCCGCGCGCACAGGTCGACGAGGCCGGGCGCGACGATCAGGCCCGACGCGTCGATGGTCTTCGCGGCGTTGAAATCGGCCGGCGCCGCCGCGCCAGCCTCGGCGATCGCGGCGATCTTGCCGGCCGCGACGAATACGTCGGCCTGCCGCTCGGTGCCGGCGACCGGGTCGATCAGCGTGCCGCCTTTGATATGAATCTTCATGCGCTGTCTGTGAATGCGTTGATTGCGTGAATAAGGATGCGCGAAAGCGGGCTCAGTCGTTGTTGCCGGCGACGATGCCCATCACCGCCATCCGCACGGCGATGCCGAACGTGACCTGGTTGAGGATCACCGACTGCGGGCCGTCGGCGACCTGCGAATCGATCTCGACGCCGCGGTTCATCGGGCCCGGGTGCATCACGATCGCGTCGGGCGCGGCGAGCGCGAGGCGCTCGGGCGTCAGGCCCCAGGTCTTGAAGTACTCCTGCGCGGACGGCAGCAGCGCGCCGCTCATCCGCTCGTTCTGCAGGCGCAGCATGATGATCACGTCGACGCCCTTCAGCCCTTCGTCGAGGTTGTGGAACACCTTCACGCCCATCTGCTCGAGGCCGCCCGGCAGCAGCGTGCGCGGGCCGATCGCGCGCACTTCCGGCACGCCGAGCGTGGTGAGCGCGTGAATGTCGGAGCGCGCGACGCGCGAATGCAGGATGTCGCCGACGATCGCCACGCGCAGCTTCGTGAAGTCGCGCTTGTAGTGACGGATCGTGTACATGTCGAGCAGGCCCTGCGTCGGGTGCGCATGGCGGCCGTCGCCGGCATTGATCACGTGCACGTGCGGCGCGCAGTGCTCGGCGATCAGGTACGGCGCGCCGCTCGATGCGTGGCGCACGACGAACAGGTCGGCATGCATCGCCGACAGGTTGTTGATCGTGTCGAGCAGCGATTCGCCCTTGCTCGTCGACGATGCATTGATGTTCAGGTTCAGCACGTCGGCCGACAGGCGCGTCGCGGCGATTTCGAAGGTCGTGCGCGTGCGCGTCGAGTTCTCGAAGAACAGGTTGAAGACGGACTTGCCGCGCAGCAGCGGCACCTTCTTCACTTCACGGTCCGTCACGCTGACGAACTGCTCGGCCGTATCGAGGATGTGGTTGACGATCGAGCGCGGCAGGCCCTCGATCGACAGCAGGTGCTTCAGCTCGCCGTTTTTCGTGAGCTGCGGGTTGCCCTTCAGGAAACCGTAGCGGAACCGGTCGGGGCTCGCGGCCGCGGCGGGATTGCCGGTGCGGCCAGTGGTGTCGGTGGTCATGGTGTGCGTGATTCCAACTATGCAAACGGGCCGCGGTGCAAACCAGCGGCCCGGGATACGGTTTCGCGTGTCGTTCAGCCGCCGTGCGCCTCGACGCCAAGCGTGAACTGCGCGGCATCGTCGCGCGCGAGCACGAGCGTCGCGCCGGCCGGCACGTCGAGCGCGCCGCCCGCGAAGCGCGCGGCGACCGGCAGCTCGCGGCCACCGCGATCGGCGAGCACCGCGAGCTCGACCGCGGCCGGACGGCCGTAGTCGAACAGCTCGTTGAGCGCAGCGCGCACGGTGCGCCCGGTGTACAGCACGTCGTCGACGAGCACGATGCGCGCGCCGTCGACGTCGAACGGCAGCGACGTCGGGCTGGCCTGGCTGTGCAGCCCCTTTTTCGCGTAGTCGTCGCGATGCAGCGCGACGTTCACGACGCCGAACGCCGGCGCGCCGAGGTCGCGCGCGAGGCGCTCGGCGAGCCACGCGCCGCCGCTGTAGATGCCGGCGAGCCGCGGGCCGCCCGGTTCGGCGAAAGCCGTGCCGTACGCGGCGCGGATCTGGTCGAGCAGGACGCGGTAAAGCGCCTCGGCGTCAATGGTGCTCATGGTCGGACAATTGATCGAGATACTGTTGAAGGATGACGCGCGCGGCCTCGGCATCGAGCATCTCGGCGCGTGCGCGGCCGCGCACGTTGCGCTCGCGCAGCCCAGCCTCGGCCTCGACCGACGAATAGCGCTCGTCGACCCACGTGACGGGCAGCCCGAAGCGGCCGTTCAGCTGGTTGCCGAAGCGCTTCGCCTGCTGCGTCATGTCGTGCGGCGTGCCGTCCGGATGCATCGGCAGGCCGACGACGAGCGCGTCCGGCCGCCATTCGGCCAGCAGGTCGCCGACCGCCTTGAAGCGGTGTTCGCGGTTCAGGTTCTGGATCACGACGAGCGCGCGGGCCGAGCGCGTCAGCGCATTGCCGATCGCGACCCCGATTCGCTTTTCGCCGTAGTCGAACGCCAGGAGCGTCGCATCGCGCGCGCTCGCGCCGCTCATGCGTGCCCTGCTTCGCCGGACAGCATCGACGAGCTGACGCCGAGCAGGCCGAGCGCGGCTTCGAAGCGCTCCTCGGCCGGCGTGTCGAACACGATGCGCGGATCGGCGGCGACCGTCAGCCAGCCGTTGCGGGAAATTTCTTCCTCGAGCTGCCCTGCGCCCCAGCCCGCATGGCCGAGCGTCAGCAGGAAGCGCTTCGGGCCGGTGCCCGTCGCGACCGCCTCGAGCACGTCCTTCGACGTCGTCATCTCCAGCCCGCCGTCGACGGACATCGACGAGTTGTAGTTCGCGCCCTCGACCGGCTCGTGCAGCACGAAGCCGCGCTCGGTCTGGACCGGGCCGCCGAAGTACACGGGGATGTGCAGCAGCGGCTCGATGTCGAGCTTCAGGTCGATGCGGTTGAACAGCGATTCGAGATCGATGTCGGTGGGACGGTTGATGACGAGGCCGAGCGCACCGCGCTCGCTGTGATCGCAAAGGTAGACCACCGTTCCCGAGAACGTCGGATCGGCCATGTTCGGCATGGCGATCAGGAACTGGTTGGTGAGGTTGATGCGATCGGAAGGCTTTGACATGGTTTGAATTTTAGCAAAGACGCCGCGGCCTGACCGGGCCGCGATCAACAAGCAACGCCGCGCCGCGCTGGCAACGACGCGCGCGGATCACACGGCACTCTAACACGCGCGCGGGCACTGTCGGCAGCGTGTTGCGGGCCCGTGCGGCAAGGGCCGCCGCCGCGTGTCCGTCCCTTGTTCGTCAGGTCCGGCCGAGCACCGCGCCGAGCGCTTCGGACGCCGCGGTCAGGTCCGGCGGCGCCACGCCGGCCGCGATCTTCAGCAGCGCCGCGCGCAACATGTCGGACGCGTGACCGTGCGCGTCGAGGCCGCCGTCGGCGAGCGGCACGCCGTGCGCGGCACGGCGCCACGCGAGGCCGAGCGTGTCGGCCAGCAGCGCCGCATGGCCGAGCCCGAGCGCGCACGCCGCCGTACCGACCCGGTAGGCGGCGCCGGACGCGCGCCACGCGGCACTCGTGTCGGCCGCGGCCGGATCGGCCGCGAGGTCGGCCATCGACGCATCGGCGGTCTGCAGGAAATCCTCATACGCATGCGCATTGACGGTCACGACGCCGAGCGCGCGGGTCGGCGCGACGGCCACCGCATCGTGCTCGGCCCGCGCGGCATCGGCCTCCCACAGCGCTTCGGAGGCCGGCGTGCCGGCGACGTGCCAGTCGACCGTCAGCCCGTAGTCGTGCAGTACGTCGACGAGCGCGACGTCCTCGGCCGCGGCGCCGAACAGCGCAAAATCGCGCCACAGCAGCGCCACCGTCTCGCGCACGAGCTCGGGCGGCGCACTGCGCCGGCCCTGCGCGCGCTCGCCGAGCAGCAGGTTCGTCCGCGCGAGAAAGCGCTTCAGTTCGGGCGCGCCGCTCGCGCGCAGCGCGCGCAGGCACGCGGCCGCGAGCCGCCAGAAATCGTACGGCGTGTCGTCGGCCAGCGCGGCCTGCATCGCATCGAGTTCGTCGAGCGCCGCGTCGGGCGCGCCGGGCTGCGCACGCAGCACGGCGAGCAGCGCCTGCTCGTAGCGGGCGCGTACCCGGGTCGCGAACGCGTCGGGCAACGCGCGCAGCGTGGCCGGCGGCACCGCGCGGCCGACCAGCGCGAGCGCGTCGAGCGGCGTGTTCGCGCGCAGGTCGGCGGCGCTTTGTGCGCGCAATGCACGGAAATGCTCGAAGAGAACCGGCGAGCAGGCGAGCTCGCGCAGGTTGTGGCGCCCGACGGCGGCGCGGAAATCGCGCAGCGCGGCACGCCAGCCGGCCGAAGTCGGCTCGACGGCGACGAGCGGCGCGGCGGCCGACAGTTGCCCGGCGAAACGCGCGGCCGACAGCCAGCCGGCTTCCGCCAGCACGGCTGCCGCCGCGGACAGCGGCGCGGCCGCGTCGTCGCGACGCTCGAATGCGTCGGCGGCCGCCGCAAGCCACGCGTCGGCCGCATGCACGGCCCCGCCGCGCGGGTTGGGCAGTGCGTCAGGGAGGGAAACGTTCGCCGGATCGGACGTCATGGACACGCGCGCCTGTCATCGTCAAGCCGCTCGCACGAACCTCGGCGCGCGAGCGCCGGGCCGATGCGAGGCCGGAGCGGGGTGTCCGTGGGCTGAAGGTCCGGTCAGATCTGGACCATCTCGAAGTCTTCCTTGCGGGCGCCGCATTCGGGACACGTCCAGTTGATCGGGACGTCTTCCCAGCGCGTGCCCGGGGCAATGCCCTCTTCCGGCAGCCCGGCTTCTTCGTCGTAAATCCAGCCACAAATCAGGCACATCCAGCTCTTGTATTCCATCTTAAGCCGCGTCGGGAAAGTCGGTAAATTCGGGAGCCATGATGGTACCGTGTCGGGGCCGGACTGCCTAGCAATCGCGCTGGAGTAAGGCGACTACGTTGCGCTGCGCTAAAAAATCCGTCGTGCGGGCAGAATTCCGCCGCATAATGGCTGAAAAGTGCGGCCTGCCGGGCAACACAGGGCCGAAACAGCCCATTTCGCCTCGCCGTCCGCATCTCCGTCGCTTTCCCGTTTTTCTCTTGCCCCATTTTTACATGTCCAGCAACGCCCCTCCGATCGTCCTCACCTTCGGCCTGTCCGATCCCACCGGCGGCTCCGGCCTCCAAGCCGATCTGATGACGCTGGCGAGCATGGGCTGCCACGGCGTGTCCGTCCTGACGGGCTACACCGTGCGCGACTCGGCCGCCTGCGACGAAGTGACCGGCCTCGATCCCGACGTCGTCGCCGCCCAGGCGCGCATGCTGCTCGAGGACATGCCGGTCGCCGCGTTCAAGATCGGCGCGGCGACGCGCGCGGAAGTCGTCAGCGCGATCGCCGAGGTCGTCGCCGACTACGACGGCGTGCCACTCGTGCTCGCGCCGGACTTCACGCTCGACGACGAGCACGTGCTCGCGGCCGACGACCTGCGCGAATCGATCGCCGACCTGCTGGCGCCGCAAACGACGCTGCTGGTCGCCGACTACGCGACGCTGATCGCGCTCGCTCAGCCGGACGGCGACGCCGAGGCGCCGAATCTCGATGCGGCCGTGTCGCACCTGCTGTCGCAGGGCTGCGAGTACATCCTGTCGTCCGAGACGGGCTCGCACCGGCTCGTCAACACGCTGTACGGCGAGGAAGGCCAGCTCCGCGAGGACATGTGGGATCGCTCGCCGCACCGGCTGATGGGCATCACCGATACGCTCGGCGCGGCCATCGCGGCGCTGCTCGCGAACGGCCAGGAGCCGCCCGAGGCGGTCCGCGAGGCGCAGGAGTACCTGTACCAGGCCGTGCGCGATGCGTTCCGGCCCGGCATGGGCGCGTACCTGCCCGACCGGTTCTTCTGGGCGCGCAGCAACGACGATGCGGACACGCCGCCCGCCACGAAGGTCGAACCGGTGCCGAGGACGTCGCACCGGCATTGAGTCGGGCCGGGGCGGGCGTGCTCGCCGTCGCACGAGGCTCGGCCTCATCGGGTGCGACGCCCGGGCGGCCTGCTCACGCTTCCGTTTTCCGCGCGCAAATGAAAAAAGACCCGCATCGCTGCGGGTCTTTTCTTTTGGCTGGAACGCGCATCGCTGTGCGTTCCGGACACCATCGACCGAAGTCGATTACATGTCCATGCCCATGCCGCCCATGCCGCCCGGCATGCCGCCGGCCATCGGTGCGTCTTCCTTCGGCAGTTCTGCAACGGCTGCGTCCGTCGTCAGCAGCAGGCCTGCAACCGAAGCTGCGTTCTGCAGTGCGGTGCGCGTGACCTTGGTCGGGTCGACGACGCCGGCTTCGACCATGTCGACGTACTCGCCCGTCGCTGCGTTGTAGCCGTAGTTGCCCTTGCCTGCAGCAACTGCCGCCACCACGACGCTGGCTTCTTCGCCGCCGTTCGTGACGATCTGGCGCAGCGGCTCTTCCATTGCGCGCAGCACGATCTTGATGCCGGCGTTCTGGTCGGCGTTCAGGCCGGTCAGGCCTGCGATAGCGGTGCGAGCGCGGATCAGCGCGACGCCGCCGCCTGCCACGATGCCTTCTTCCACAGCTGCGCGCGTTGCGTGCAGTGCGTCTTCGACACGTGCCTTCTTTTCCTTCATTTCGACTTCGGTCGCAGCACCGACCTTGATCACTGCGACGCCGCCGGCCAGCTTGGCCACGCGCTCTTGCAGCTTTTCACGGTCGTAGTCCGACGTCGCTTCCTCGATCTGCGCGCGCACTTGCTTCACGCGTGCTTCGATGTTCACGGCTTCGCCTGCGCCGTCGATGATCGTCGTGTTTTCCTTGCCCACTTCGATGCGCTTCGCCTGGCCCAGTTCTGCCAGCGTTGCCTTCTCGAGCGTCAGGCCGGTTTCTTCCGCGACGACCTGACCGCCGGTCAGGATCGCGATGTCTTCCAGCATCGCCTTGCGACGATCGCCGAAGCCCGGCGCCTTGACCGCGACGGTCTTCAGGATGCCGCGGATGTTGTTGACGACCAGCGTTGCGAGCGCTTCGCCTTCGACGTCTTCAGCGATGATCAGCAGCGGACGGCCAGCCTTCGCGACTTGCTCGAGCACCGGCAGCAGATCACGGATGTTCGACACCTTCTTGTCGTGCAGCAGCACGAACGGGTTGTCGAGGACGGCGACTTGCTTGTCCGGGTTGTTGATGAAGTACGGCGACAGGTAGCCGCGGTCGAACTGCATGCCTTCGACGACGTCGAGTTCGTCGGCCAGCGACTTGCCGTCTTCGACGGTGATCACGCCTTCCTTGCCGACCTTGTCCATCGCTTCAGCGATGCGATCGCCGATCGACGAATCGCTGTTCGCCGAGATCGAGCCGACCTGTGCGATTTCCTTGTTCGTCGTGCACGGCTTGCTGATCTTCTTCAGCTCTTCGACAGCCGCTGCGACTGCCTTGTCGATGCCGCGCTTCAGGTCCATCGGGTTCATGCCCGATGCGACGTACTTCATGCCTTCGCGAACGATCGATTGCGCGAGGACGGTTGCCGTCGTCGTGCCGTCGCCTGCGTTGTCGCTGGTCTTGGAAGCGACTTCCTTGACCATTTGCGCGCCCATGTTCTGGAGCTTGTCCTTCAGCTCGATTTCCTTCGCGACCGACACACCGTCCTTGGTGACCGTCGGGCCGCCGAAGCTGCGCTCGAGCACCACGTTGCGGCCCTTCGGACCCAGCGTGACCTTGACTGCGTTGGCGAGAATGTTCACGCCTTCGACCATCTTCGAACGGGCGGAATCGCCGAATACGACGTCTTTAGCTGCCATCTTCTAACTCCTTGAATTCTTGGGAATATGTACCGTCGAAGGACGCTTAGTTAGCGTTGACCACGGCCATGATGTCTTCTTCGCGCATGACCAGCAGTTCCTGGCCGTCGACCTTCACGGTCTGGCCTGCGTACTTGCCGAACAGGACGCGATCGCCAACCTTCACGTCGAGCGCGATCGGGGCGCCCTTGTCGTCACGCTTGCCCGGGCCGACCGCGAGGATCTCGCCTTGATCCGGCTTTTCAGCAGCGGCTTCGGGGATGACGATGCCCGAGGCGGTCTTGGTTTCTTGATCCAGACGCTTGACGATCACGCGATCGTGCAAAGGACGAAGGTTCATATTCACTCCTCTCTTGACTGAGATTGAAGAACGCTTGGGGAATCTGCCCGGCGGATCGCCCGGCAGAGAATTGTTAGCACTCTCGTGCAGCGAGTGCTAATTATATGGACGGGGTTTGACAAATTCAAGAAGGGAAATCGGACGAATTTTTTGGAGCGGCGCGGCAGCGGAAAAACACTCGAAAACAACAAAAAACCCTTTAAAAACAAAACCCTGATGAACGCTGACCGGCCTGACCGGCAGGCCCGAGAGGCCCGCGAACCCCATCCAGCCCCGTTTGGACATCGGGTAAGCACGGAGTTCCTGACGCCGGCGACATCGCATCAAAAAAACCGCGCCGGCGCCGATCCGGCATGCTGCAGCGCCGCCTTCGCGTACGCCGGACGCCCCTTGTGCGCCCTCCCCGCCGATGCATCGATGGCCGATCCGACGTGTTCGTGCGCCTGCCGGGACACCGGTGTCCGGCCGTCGGCGAACACGTTGCGCTCGCCGTCGACGGTGCGGTGATGGCATATGCGCGCTGAGCGGCACGGATCGCCGTCACGCGCCGTCACACGTCGTTACGTATCGGGGCAGCCCGCGCCCGACAGCGGCCGGAAGGTCCGGCCCTCCGTCTCGACCGCCGCGCCCAGCAACCGCGCAAGCCCTTTCGCGCCTTCGCGCATCACGACGTCGTGATTCCATCTGAATAACGGACGCGCAATCGGCTCCAGCCAGTTCATCCACTTCAGTTGCGTGCGGATGTGCCAGTCGTAGCGCACGACGGTGCATGCGCCGTCGCCGGCGAACGACCAGCATCCGTCGCCTTCGATCGCGCCGCTCGCGCGGCCTTCGAGCGCATGCGGCGGCTCGACGCGCCGCACGCGCATGTCGAAGGTCAGCCGGTACGGCAGCGCGCCCTTCCACGTGTACCGGTGC
Organism: Burkholderia sp. BE17; assembly: GCF_009362305.1. Taxonomy (NCBI): domain Bacteria; kingdom Pseudomonadati; phylum Pseudomonadota; class Betaproteobacteria; order Burkholderiales; family Burkholderiaceae; genus Burkholderia; species Burkholderia sp. BE17. The sequence goes on along the minus strand of NZ_WHNU01000049.1, from coordinate 9,567 downwards.
AGCGCGCCGACGCCGCGCGCGTCGCCCGGCTCGATCTCGACGGTGCGTACCGCGCCCTTCCACCAGTCGGGCCAGCGGTCGACGTGGTAGATCGCGTCCCAGACCGCCGCGGGCGGCGCGTCCACGTGCCAGGTCGTCGAGAACCGGTATTCCGCCATGCAGCCTCCGGCATGCGCGTCAGGGACATGAATCGGCGCACCGTCACCGATCAGGGCGCGAAGAAACGCTCGGGAAACGCGACGTCGATCTCGATATTGTCGAGCGTCACCGTTTCGAGCGGCACGTCGCCATCGTCCGCGAAGCTGACGACCTTCAGCGGAAAGCCGTCCTCGGCGTCCAGCCACAGCCGGTAGCGATGCACGCCGCCGACCGCATGCGCGGGCGCGCCCGTGACCGACACGCGCAGCGCGGTCCGGCCGCCGACGGCCTCCTCGCCTTCGGTCACCGTCGCGCCGCCCTGCTGCAGCGCATGAACGTTGCGCAGCAGTTCGCCGACGTCGGACCGGTCGACCCGGTGGCCGCTGCGGTCGCGCACGAGCGGATTGGACGGCGACAGCGTCAACGCGGGCGGCGCGTGTGCGCCGAACGGGCGCAGCCGCACCTTGCCGTCGCCGGGATCGTATGCGAGCACCGCGCCGTGATGAGGCGACACGAAATCCATCCGGACGAAGCCCGGTTTCAGATACGCGTAGCGGATTTCGGCGTGTTCGCCGCCCCGCGCCGACGAGCGGATCGTCGCGCGGTACGAGCGGACGTGGTCGAAGTGCGCCTGCGCGACGGTCACGGGATCGGCTGTCATGCTCGCTCCTATCAGGCTCGCGGCCAGCAACGCGGCGATCACGGCGCCGCCTCGACGTCGAGCACGCCTTCCATCCCGCGCTCGCGATGGCTCCTGAAAAACAGCAGCCGATGCGTGCAATAGTAGGCGAACCGGCCCGGCTGCGCCGGCGTGAAGCGAAGCTTCTTCGGCGTCGTGGCCAGTTCGGTGTGGACCGCGATGCCGGCCTGCGGCGCATCGATTTCGAAACTGTGCGGAACCACGCCGGGCTCGGCCGACACGGTCAGTTCGACCGGCACGTGCGCACGCACGATCACGTGGTTCGGATGGAAGAAATAGCTGCCGCCGACGATCGCCACCCGCTGCACGCCGTCGGCGTCCACCGGCACGCGCACCGGCGCATCGCCGTCGGCCCGCGCGAGCGTGGCGCCCGCGGCGAGCGCCGCCAGCACCGGCATCAGCTCGAGCGCCTTCGTCATCTTCTTCGTCATCTTCATCGCCTGCTCCCTGCCGGCGGCGCGCGCGTCATCCCTTCCAGGCATCGGTCGAGCCGCCGAGCGCGCCGCACGCTTCGATCGCGAGCTCGCGCAGGCGTCGTTCGTCGCCGCGGCCGGACAGCGCATAACCCATGCCGCGATCCGACCAGAAATACGTGTAGCGGCCGTCGGCCGACATCGCCTGCGGCGCGAGGTGCCGCGCGTCGTACGCGGCCATGTACAGCGTCACGCGCTTGCCGTCCGCCCGCTGGTACATGAACTGCGCGGCCGGCCCTGCTTCGCCGGGCAGCAAGCGGCCACCCAGCAGCGCGTAGCCGTATTCATCGAGCGACGGCGCGCGCACGGGCCGCCCGACACGCGCCGACAGCCACGCGGTAAGGTGCGCGGGGTCTCCCGCACCGACCTCGACCGGATGCTCGCGATCGGCTGCGTACACCGCATACGCGACATCCGCGCGCGCGGCGAACGCCGGTTCGCTGCCGAATGCGGCCCAGCCGGCATGCAGCGCGACGCCGATCAGCAGTCCGGCCGCCAGCCCCGCGAACGCATACGCGATAGCGCGCCGGCGCGGCGCCCGGCGCTGCACGAACAGCGCGGGCGCGGCGCCCGGCAACGGAAACAGCGCCTGCAGCGCGTCGCGCTGGGCGCGGTAATGCGCGAATCGTTCGGCTTCCTTCGGATCGGACTGCAGGCGCTGGAGCATCTCGTTCCGCTCGTGCCCGGACAGCTCGCCATCCAGCAATGCGGACAGCAGTTGCGCCGACGCGTCGTCGTCCCGATCGTTCGAAGGCTTGCGCGGTTCGTCCATCATGTCTTCCCGATTACCCGTAACGCGGCCGTGCCGTGCGCCGACGGCTCGTCCGACAGCAGTGCGCGCATCTGCCCGCGCGCCCGCGCGAGCCGCGACATCACCGTTCCCACCGGTACGCCGAGCACCTGCGCGGCGTCGCGATAGCTCAACTCTTCAAGCGCGACCAGCAGCAGCACCTCGCGCTGTTCGACGGGCAGCCGGTACAGCGCGCGCTGCACGTCGCGCAGCACCAGCCCGCCGATCTCGCCGGACGGCGCAGCCATCGTCTGCCACGGCGCCGTCGCATCGTCGACCGCGATCTCGTGCCGCGCCCGCAACTGGTCGATGAAGCGGTGCCGCAGCAGCGTCAGCAGCCACGCGCGCAGGTTGCCGCCGTCGCGCGGCGGCCGGTTCAGCGCACGCTCGAGCGTGTCCTGCACGAGATCGTCCGCCCAGGCCCGGTCGCCCGTCAGCGCGCGCGCATAGCGCGTGAGATGAGGCAGCCAGACCAGCAGGTCCGATTCGTAGCTCATCGATACCTCGCGCGTCGCCGCGCCGCTACGGACGCGCAACGTGCCACATGCCGCCGATCCCGTCGCCGCTCGCGTCGCCGGCCTTGTGGTCCATCTTCCAGCGATACAGCGGGCGTCCGTGGTACGCCCATTGCTTCTTGCCGTCGCTGCGCGTGACGAGGCTCCACGCACCCGACGCCTTGTCGTACGCGTCGGCGATCGCGGGCGGCCAGTTGGCCGCGCACGCGCTGTCGCACGCGCTCTTGCCGGGCGCGTCATGATCGAACACGTATAGCGTCATGTGATCTTCGTCGACCAGTTTCCCGTCGGCTACCTGTGGCGGTTCCGCGGCCGCCGGCCGCACGATCGCCGCCATCATCGCGGCGGCGAGGAGCATTCGTTTCATTCCCGTTCTCCTTTTGACATGGCATCGCGACACGGCGGCGCCGGGCGGGATGATCGGCTTCGTCGAGACCATTATCCCGCCCGGCGGTCGTGCCGGGACTCGGTATGTAAACGGACGAAAGCGGCCGGTTATTCCATGCCGCCCGGCGACGACCGGCCGCGGCCCGGTATCGGCCATTCATACGACGAAAGAAAGCGGGAAACCAAAAGACAACGCGGCATGACATCCCTGTCATGCCGCGTTGTGCGGCCCGTGTTGCACGACCGTTCGCATGGCGGCCGATACGGCGCCGCCGTGCGTTTCCGGCTCGTTACCTCGGCAGTGCGCCCGTCAGCGACTGGAGCAGCGTCGCCACCGGTGCGAGCGGGTTGTTCGGCGAGCCGTTGCCCGAATGCGGCGCCACCGACAGGCCCGGTGCGGAACCGAGCGCCGTGCCCATCGACGTGCCGACCGCATTGACGACCGTCGCCGTCGAGTTGGCACCCGTCGTCAGCAGCGAGCCGACCGCGCCGGCCGTGCCGCCGGCCGCGTTCGAGCCCGAACCGAGCAGGCTGCCGCCTGCCGCTGCCGTCGAACCGGCTGCGCCCGACAGCGCGCCGGCCGCCTGGCCGAGTGCCGCCGGACCGTTCGAAAGTCCCCCCGTCACCGAACCGAGCGCACCGGTCAGTGCGCCGGCCGGATTGCTGCCGCCCGTCAGGCCGTTCACGAGGTTCGTGATCGGCGCGATCGGGCTGTTGCCCGCCGCGCCCGTCAGCGTGCCGACGACCTGGTTCACGACGCCTTGCACCGGCGCCAGCGGGTTCGCCCCGCCGAGGTTGCCAAGGGCCCCCGTCACCGAGTTCAGCGCGCCCGTCAGTGCACCGGCCGGATTGCCGCTGCCTAGCGTACCGACGACCTGGTTGACGACACCCTGCACCGGCGCGAGCGGGCTCGTGCCGCCCAGCGCGCCGAGCACGCCCGCGACGGAGCCGACTGCATTACCAAGTGCGCCCGTGGCCGTGCCGAGCGCGTTGCTCAGCGTCGCAGCCGGATTGCTGCCGCCGAGCGTGCCGACGACCTGGTTCACGGCGCCCTGCACCGGCGCCAGCGGATTCGACCCGCCGATGTTGCCGAGGGCACCCGTCACCGTGCCGAGTGCGCCGGTCAGTGCGCCGGCAGCGTTGCCGCCCGTCGGCAGCGCGTTCTGCAGGCCGTTGACGAGGTTCGTGATCGGCGTAATCGGGCTTCCGCCGCCTGCGCCGGACAGCGTGCCGACGACCTGGTTCACGACGCCCTGCACCGGCGCGAGCGGGTTCGACCCGCCGAGGTTGCCGAGGGCACCCGTCAACGAGTTCAGCGCGTTCGTCAGTGCCCCGGCCGGATTGTCGTTGCCGAGCGTACCGGCAAGCTGCGTGACGACGCCTTGCACCGGCGCGAGCGGACTCCCCGCACCGCCGACGTTGCCGAGCGTGCCCGTGATCGTGTTGACCGCGTTGCTCAGCGCGCCGGCCTGGTTACCGCTGCCGAGCGTGCCCGTCACCTGGTCGACGACGCTCTGGATCGGTGCCAGCGGATTCGAGCCGCCGCCGACGTTGCCCAATGCGCCTGTGACCGCGCCGAGGGCGCCCGTCAGTGCGCCGGCCGGGTTGTTGCCGCCGAGCGTGCCGGTCACCTGATTCACCACACCTTGAACCGGCGCCAGCGGGTTCGCCCCACCGCCGGCGTTACCCAGTGCGCCCGTCACCGCGCCGAGGGCGCCCGTCAGTGCGCCGGCCGGGTTGTTGCCGCCGAGCGTGCCGGTCACCTGGTTCACCACACCTTGAACCGGCGCCAGCGGGTTCGCCCCACCGCCGGCGTTACCCAGTGCGCCCGTCACCGTGCCGAGGGCGCCCGTCAGTGCGCCGGCCGGGTTGTTGCCGCCGAGCGTGCCGGTCACCTGGTTCACCACACCTTGAACCGGCGCCAGCGGGTTCGCCCCACCGCCGACGTTACCCAGTGCACCCGTTACCGTGCCGAGAGCACCCGTCAGTGCGCCTGCCGGATTGCCGCCACCCAGCGCGCCCGTCACCTGATTCACCACACCTTGAACCGGCGCCAGCGGATTCGCCCCACCACCGACGTTACCCAGTGCGCCCGTTACCGTACCAACCGCATTGCTCAGCGTCCCCGTCGCCGTATTCAGCGCACCGGTCAGCGCGCCTGCCGAGTTGCCGCCACTCAGCGCCCCCGTCACCGCCCCCACGGCGCCCGACAGCACCTGGCCGGGATCGCCGAGCGACGTCTGGATCGCGCCCGATCCGCCCGCCGTCACGATGACCGAGCCCAGCGGCGACGTGCCCGTCGCAACCAGCCCGACCGACACGCTGTTCGTCGGCGGATTGACGATCACTTGCGGGATCGGCAGCGAATCGAGGGCCCCCGCCAGCGCGGAACCCGAAGCCAGTACCCCGAACACCGTGGCGACCGACAGCGCCGCACCCGTCAATTTGAAATTCTGTCCCATTCTTGTTTACCCCATCTCGGTTGGCACTACGTTGATAAAGCATGGGGACGGATTGCACGAAGCGTGCCAATTCAAAAAACGGATTGATTCATCTTCCAATTGCCTGGCAATAGAGCTTTTTTTATGGATTTCAGGCGAAATTCGCACGTTGCAGAGCCCGAATCATCTGATGAAAAAGGCCGGCGGAACGCGGATGTAACGTAACGTTTGCGAGCCCCGTAGTAACGTGTTCCGGTACATTCTGCGTAACGCCGGAACGCCCGGTCGCGACACCGCCGCACATCGTCATGACCGACTACTCACTGCGCATTTCATCGATATGAAAATGCATTGATAAATCGCGAATTCGATGATTTTATTTATTGCGCGATTTCTTTCTCGGCGATTACGCAGATCATTTCCGATTACCGGGTTTTCGATAATTCGGATAGCAGAATGAAAAATTGTTGAGGCCGCATCGCAGCCGCAGAATGCCATGCGGCACGCACGGCGGCGGCGGCAGGCCTGAACCTGCGCCGTATCGCCGCGCCGCCAGCTCAGCCGAAGCGCGCGGGCCGGTACGGATGGGGATCGATATAGGTCGGCGCGCCCGTCATCATTTCGGCGAGCAGGCGCCCGGTCGCGGGGCCGAGCGTGAGCCCGTGGTGGCAGTGGCCGAACGCGAACCACAGGTGGCGATGGCGCGGCGCGGGCCCGATCACCGGGCGCATGTCGGGCGTGCACGGCCGCATCCCGAGCCACGGCTCGCGATCGAGCCGTTCGCCGATGCCGAACGCGTCGCGCGCCAGCGGCTCGGCGCGCGCGAGCTGCACGCCGGTCGGCGGCGCACCGCGCAGCGCGATCTCGACGCCGGTCGTGAGCCGCAGGCGGCCGCCTTCCATCGGCGCGACGACGAACCCTTCCTCGGTATCGCACACCGGCACGTTCAGCAGCGTGCGCGTCGGCAAGTAATGCATGTGGTAGCCGCGCTTCGCGCGCAGCGGAATCCGGTAGCCGAGCGACGCGAACACGTGATCGGACCACGGCCCGAGCGCGACCACGGCAGAGCGCGCAGAGATCGGCCCATGCCCGGTACTGACGCGCCAGCCGCCATCCACCTGCGTGAGCGTCGTCGCGTCGCCGAGCACGAACGTGCCGCCGTCGCGCTCGAACAGCCGCGCGTACGCCTTGGTCAGCCCGCCCGGGCTCGACACGGTCTTCGGGTCCTGCCAGTGAAACGCGCCGCAGAATGCGTCGCCGATGCCGGGCTCGCGTTCGCGCAGCGCACGCTTGTCGAGCACGGTCATCCGCAGCCCGTGCGCGTCGGCCACGCGCTGCTGCGCGCGCGCTTCCGCGTCGAACAGCGCGGGCGAACGGAATGCCTCGATCCACCCGCCGTCGTGCACGAGCGGCTGCGCGTCGGTGCGCGCGAGCAGCGCATCGTGCTCGACGACGCTCGCCGCGACGAGCGGCAGCAGGTCGCGCGCGGCTGCCGCGAGCCGCTGCGGCGACGATTCGCGCCAGAAGCGCGCGAGCCAGCCCGCATACGCGGGCAGCGCGCGATAGTCCCAATAGAGGTCGACCGAGCGGTTGCGCGCATAGCGCAGCAGCGTGCCGAGCCGGCGCGGAAACGCGTACGGCACGACCGACGAGCGCTCGATCAGCCCGGCATTGCCGTGGCTCGTTTCCTCGCCGGGCGCGCGCCGGTCGACGAGCGCGACGCGCAGCCCGCGATCCTGCAGATGCAGCGCCGACGACACGCCGACGATGCCGGCCCCCAGAACGATGACGTCGAAATCCATGCTTCCCCGCCCAGCGTCGAGATTCGATGCGACGCGCGCCGGCACCGCGGCCGGCGCGCGGCCGTGCTTACTTCGCGACGATGTCGCGCTTGAAGTACTTCTGCGACAGCGCGCCCAGCGTGCCGTCCTTCTTCAGCGCGTCGAGCGCGCCGACGATCTTCGCCTGCAGCGCCTTGTCGCCCTTGCGCAACCCGAAGCCGGTGCCTTCGCCGAGCGTCGCCGGATCCTTCAGCGGCTCGCCGACGATCTGGTAGTCGCGGCCGGCCGGCTTGTCGAGGAAACCGTCCTGCGCGGTCTGCGCTTCCTGCACGGCCGCGTCGAGACGCCCGGCGACGAGATCGGCGTAGATCTGGTCCTGATCCTGATACGACACGACGGCCACGCCCGCATCGGCCCAGTGCGCCTTCAGGAAATCCTCCTGCGACGAGCCCTGCAGCACGCCGACGTGCTTCCCACGCAGGCTCGCGACGTCGGGCCGCAGCGGCGAGCCGCGCCTGGCGACCATCACGATCGGCACCACGTAGATCGCCGGCGTGAAGTCGATGCTCTGCTTGCGCTTCGCGGTGATGTTCATCGCCGAGTTGATCGCATCGAACTTGCGCGCCTGCAGCGCCGGGATCAGGCCGTCGAACGAATTCTCGACCCACACGCATTTCATGTTCAGCTTCGCGCACACCGCGTTGCCGATGTCGACGTCGAATCCCTGCAGCTGGCCGGCCGGCGTCTTGCTCTCGAACGGCGGATAGGCGGCTTCGATCCCGAAGCGCAACGTGGTCTGTTCCGCGTGGGCCGTGACGGCCGCGCATGCGAGCGCCGCGACGGCGCAGAGGGAAAGCTTCCAGTTCATGACAGGTCCTTCGGTTCCGGATTGAGGCGATGAAGATCGGTCGCGCGGCGCCCTCGTCCGGGCGCCGGATCGGCATTCGATACAGCCGGCCGCCGCACGGAGACACGTCTTGTTCCGCACGCGAAATATAGACTATAAGTCTATTATGGACTATAGGGGATACGAGAATCGCGCCCCGCGGCGCCACGTCGGAATTGCATCGACCAGTCAAAACGCCGTTGATTTTCCAGTGTTTTCCACAAAGCAAGCGACGACACAAAGTCTCGAAAAGAAAAATTCTCCAGATTTAGTTTGTCTATATTAGACTTTTCGTCCATCACGAACACCGCCGGACACCGTCTTTCGAGACATTCCTGTCCGGCCCCGACCGGAGATGCCCCCATGACGCAAACCGTCCCGCCCCTGCCGCTGACCGTCGACGAAGCCGCGGTGCGCGCGGCCCTGCCGTCTCTCGACGTGCTCGGCACGCTGCGCCGTATGTTCGCGTCGCTCGCGTCGGCGCGCGCAGTGCAACCGCCGCAGACCTTCACGCTGTTTCCCGACCAGGCCGGCGACTTCATCACGTATCTCGGCGCGCTCGCCGACGAGCAGGTGTTCGGCGCGAAGCTGTCGCCGTACGTCGTGACGGGCGGCAAACCGGACGGGAAACCGATCGTCACCGCCTGGACCGCGCTGATGTCGATGCGCACCGGCCAGCCGCTGATGTGGTGCGACGCGGGGCAACTGACCGTCGAACGCACGGCTGGCACGACCGCGCTCGCGGTCGACTGCCTCGCGCCGCGCGACGCGCGCCATCTGGCGATCGTCGGCGCGGGCGCGGTCGGCCTCGCGCACCTGCGGCACACGGCGGCGCTGCGCGACTGGGAGACGATCCGCGTGTACTCGCCCGCGCTCGCCGGCGACGCGGCGCTGCAGGCGACGCTCGCCGGGCTCGACCCGCGCGCACGCGCGGCTGCGAGCGTCGAAGCCTGCGTGCGCGATGCGGACGTCGTGATGCTGTGCACGTCGTCGGGCACGCCCGTGCTCGGCGACGGGATGCTCACGCGCCCCGCGCTCGTCACGTCGATCAGCACGAACGTCGCGCGTGCGCACGAGATCCCGCCCGCGTGGCTGCCCGGCATGGACGTGTACTGCGACTACCGGCACACGACGCCCGCGAGCGCCGGCGAGATGCAGATCGCGGCGGCCGACCACGGCTGGGACGCCGGGCGGATCGTCGGCGACCTGCCCGCGCTCGTCGCCGGCACCTGCGCGGCGCCGTCGCGCACGCGTCACGTGTTGTTCCGCTCGATCGGCCTCGGTCTCGAGGACATCGCGATCGCGCACGCGCTGTACACGCACCTGACGCGCGCATGAGCATCACGCGGGCGCGGGGCCGATACAATGGCGCAACCGCCGCGGCGGCCGCGCGCGGGCGCACGGGCATGCCGGCCACCGGCGCGCCGGCACGCCGGCCCGATGCACCGCCCGGCCC
>NZ_WHNU01000048.1:0-73357 GCF_009362305.1 Burkholderia sp. BE17 | reverse complement strand
AGACAGAGCACCCGCGCCGGCACGACGGCGGCAGGCAGGTGCGCGGCGAGATACGCGCGCAGCGTGTCGGCTGCGTCGTGCGTGCCGGCGTCGTCCGTCAGCACCGCGTAGGCGATCAGTTCCTGGCGGTCGTCGTCGTGCGTGACGACGCGTGCGGCCGCCTGCCGGACCCACGGATGCGACGCGAGGCAGGCGTCGATCTCGGTCAGCTCGATGCGGATGCCGCGCAGCTTGACCTGCGCATCGCGCCGGCCGATGAAGTCGTGCGTGCCGTCGCGGCGCCAGCGGACCCGGTCGCCTGTGCGGTACAGCCGTTCGCCGTGCGCGAACGGGTCCGGCACGAAGCGCGAGGCGGTGAGCCCGGGGCGGCCGAGGTAGCCGCGCGCGACGCCGGCGCCGCCGATGTAGAGCTCGCCTTCGACGCCGACGGGCGCGAGTTCGCCGCGTGCATCGAGCACGACGAGCCGGCTGCCCGCGACCGGTGCGCCGATCGGCGCGGCGCCGGCCGGCACGCGGCTCACGAACTGCACGCTGGCCCAGACGGTCGCCTCGGTCGGTCCGTATTCGTTCGCGAGCAGGCACGCGGGGCCGTGCCGGTAGTGGGCGTCGACCACGTTCGCGGTCAGCGTCTCGCCCGCGAGCACGACGACTTCGAGCGGCGCGAGCGCCGCCGGGCACAGGTCCACCGCGAGCTTGTACAGCGACGGCACGCCGAGCCAGCCCGCGACGCGGCCGCGCTCGACCGTGGCCGCGAGCGCACGCGGGTCGCGCGCGCCGTCGGCATCGGGAAGGTGCAGCGTGCCGCCGCTCGCGAGCATCCAGAACAGCGTGGCGATCGAGCTGTCGAAGGCGAGCGACGGCACGAGCAGCATGCTCGCCACACGCGGGTACGCGGCGAGCCGCGCCGCCGTCGACGCGGCGAGGCTGCGATGGCTGATCGCGACGCCCTTCGGCACGCCGGTCGAGCCGGAGGTGAAGAGGGCGTAGGCGAGCGCATCCGGATGCATGGGCGAATCGAGCGGCGACGCATCGTGCGCGGCGAGGTCGGCTGCGTCGCGATCGACGAGCAGCACCGCGCGGGCCGCATCGGCAAAGCGTGGCGCGAGCGCGGCGCGCGTGATCACGAGCGCGGGCCGCGCCTCGCCGAGGATCGTCGCCGCGCGTGCGGGCGGCTGCTCCGGATCGACCGGCACGTACACGCCGCCCGCGCGCAGGATCGCGACGAGCGCGACGATGGCGTCGATCGAGCGTTCGAGCGCGACGGCGACGACGGTTTCCGCGCCGACGCCCCGCGTACGCAACGCGCGCGCGAGCCGATTCGCGGCGGCGTCGAGTTCGGCATAGCCGAGCGTGCGATCGGCGGCGACGAGCGCCGGATGGTCGGGCGTGGCGCGCGCGTGGCGCGCGATCGCATCATGCACGAGCGGCGCGTCGAGCCGCGCCGCGCGCCGGTCGCCGAGCGCGAGCAGTTGCGCGCGCGCCGCGTCGTCGAGGCCGTCGAGCCGCGCGAGCGGCGCGTCGGGCACGCGGGCGATATCGGCGTACAGCCTGCGCAGCCGCGCGCCCAGCGCGTCGATCGTGTCGCGGTCGAACAGGTCCGCATCGTATTGCCAGTCGAGCCGCAGTTGCCCGGACGCCGTGTCCTCGTGCGCGAACAGCGTCAGCTCGAACTGCGCGGCCGTCTCGTCGTCGTCGAACGCGTCGATCGCGAGCCCCGGCAGCCGCATCGCATGCTGCGGCGCGCTCTGCAGCACCAGCATCGCCTGGAACAGCGGCGTGCGGTCGAGCGTGCGCGCCTGGCCCGACGCGGCGACGATCGTCTCGAACGGCACGTCCTGCCATTCGAACGCGTCGAGCACGACGTCGCGCAGGCGGGCCAGTGCTTCGCGTGCGCTCGGCTCGCCGTGGAAGTCGCAGCGCAGCGGCAGCGTGTTCAGGAAGCAGCCGATCATGCGTTCGGCGTCGCGCGACGGCCGCTGCGCGATCGGGCTGCCGATCACGACTTCGTGCTGGCCCGCGTCGCGCGCGAGGAGCCACGCGTAGCCCGCGAGCAGCACGACGAACAGCGTCGTGTCGGCCTGCCGCGCGAGCGCGCGCAGCGCGGCCGTTTCCGCGGCGTCCAGCGTGAACGACACCTTGCCGCCCGCGTGGCTGCGCTGCGCGCGCCGGGGCCGGTCGGTCGCGAGCGCGAGCGCTTCGGGCGCACCCGCGAGCCGCTGCCGCCAGCGCGCGAGCGCCGCGTCGAGGCGCGCGCCGGACGCCGCCGCGCGCTGGCGCGACGCGTAGTCGGCATAGCCGAACGGCAGCGGGTCGAGCGGCGCGTCGTGCGCATAACCGTGCGCGAACTCGCGCGCGAACAGCCCAAGCGACCAGCCGTCGCAGACGATGTGATGCATCGCGACGACGAGCAGCGCGTCGTGCGCGCCGAGCGTCAGCAGGCCGACGCGCAGCGGCGGCGCGGCGGCGAGATCGAAGCGCTCGCGGGCGAAGCGGCGCGCGGCGTCGCGCAGCGCCGCGTCGTCCGCGCCGGCGAGATCGACGATGCGCAGTTCGGGGCGCCAGTCGGCATGCACGCGCTGGCGCGGTGCGTCGCCTTCGAGCGCGAACGTCGTGCGCAGGCTGTCGTGCCGCGCGACGATCGCGTCGATCGCGCGCCGCGCGGCGGCGACGTCGAGCGGCCCGCGCAGGCGCAGCGCGGACGCGATGTGATACAGCGCGCTGTCGCCGCCCGCGAGGCGGTCGAGGAACCAGAAGCGTTGCTGCGCGAACGACAGCGGCGCGGCGGGACCGGCGGTGGGCGTGGCCGCTTGCGCAGGCGAGGGCGAGGCGGCGAGCGCGTCGTCGCGCCCGCTTGCCGGTGGCGTGCCCGGCCGTTCGGCCGGCGGCTCACCGCTCGGGTCGGCCAGCCGTTGCACGCCGTCCGGCTCGACCGCATCCGCGGCCGCATCGATCGCCGCCGCGAGGCCCTGCACGGTCGGATGGTCGAAGATCGTCCGCAGCCGCAGGTCGATCCCATGTTCGTCGCGCAGCCGCGCGGCCACCTGCGTGGCGAGCAGCGAATGGCCGCCGAGTTCGAAGAAGTGGCCGGCGCGGCCGACGCACGCGATGCCGAGGACGTCCGCATAGACCGATGCGACCACCCGCTCGGTCGCGGTCGCCGGGTCGCGCGTGTCGTCGGCGCTCGGGGCCGCGACGGCCGCCGCCTGCTGCACGGACGGCAGCGCGGCGCGGTCGAGCTTGCCGTTCGTCGTGAGCGGCAGGCGCTCGAGCAGCACCACGGCGGACGGCACCATGTGCGCAGGCAGGCGCTTTTGCAGATGCGCGCGCAGCGTGCGCGGCAGGTCGCTGGCCTGGCGGAACGGCACGTTGAAGAAGCGCAGCAGATCGTCGTCGTCGGACAGCGACGCGGCGCGCGGGTCGGGCGCCGCCGATGCGCGGGGTGCGGCCGCGAGCGATCCGACGAACGCGTCGAATGCGCCGTGCGCGTCGTTCGCCGACCAGCGCAGCCGGCACGCCACACCCGCGGCCGCCGCCGCCGCGTCGACGGCCGCCGGATCGATCGCTTCGTCGCGCGCGTTCGCTGCGAAGTGCTCAGGCAGCGGCGCGCCATCGTCATCGGCGTCGAGCCACGCGACGAACGCATTCGCCTGCGCGACGCGGGCATTCGGAATGCGCCGGGCGACGACGCCCGCTTCGGCGCGCCGCGCGTCGTCGCACAGCGCGCGGAGATCGGCGACGGCCGCCGCCCCGACGTCGCGCGGCGTGGCGCCGGCGCGCCCGTCGCTACCCGTTTCGACACCCGTCTTCGTGATGATCGCGTCGTAGCGGTGCGACGCGAGTTCGTTACCGCTCGCGAAGTGCTTCAGCCGCACGTCGACATCGGCCACATCGTCGCGCCGGCTGGCGAGCGCATCGAACAGCGCCGGATCGAACAGCAGCTCGGGCTCCTGCTCGACGAGCCGGTTCAATTGCGCGCGCAGCGTGGCACGGTCGCGTGCGCCGTCCGTGCGGCGCAGCAGCTTCGTCGCGTGGAACTGCTGCAGCAGCGGCAGGCTGCGCAGGTCGCCGACGATCAGCCGGCCGCCCGGCGCGAGATGGTCGAGCGCGCGTTCGATCACGCGGAGCGCATACGCGGCGTCGGGAAAGTACTGCGCGACCGAGTTGATCACGATCGTGTCGAAATCGGCATCGAGACCGTCGAGCGCGGCGGCTTCCCGCTCGATGAGCGTCACCGTGCGCAGCCCGCGCCGCTCGACGACGCGGCCGAGCCGCGCGATCGCCTGCGCGGAGAAGTCGAGCCCGACGAAGCGCTCGCACGACGCGGCGAGCGGCAGCAACAGCATGCCGCTGCCGCTGCCGATCTCGAGCACGCGGCGCGGCGGCCGTTCCCGGATGCGCGCGAGCATTTCGTCACGCCACATCCGCATCTGGTCGCGCGGGATCGGTTCGCCGTCGTAGCTGTCGGTCCAGCCGACGATGTCGAGCAGCTCGTCGTCAGCCGCGTCGGCGCTGTAGATCATGTCGAAGCTGTCGCGCCAGCCGGGCGCGGTGTCGGGCGCTGCGTCCCCCGTGCCGCCGCCGCTGTCGCGCGGCACCGCATACGCGGCGAGCTGGGCGGCGTCGCCCGCGCCCGCCACGACGATCGCGCAATCGGCCACGGCCGGATGCTCGCGCAGCGCCGCGTCGATGTCGCCGAGCTCGATCCGGAAGCCGCGCAGCTTCACCTGCTGGTCCGCGCGGCCGCGGTATTCGAGCCGGCCGTGCGCGTCGAGGCGGCCGAGGTCGCCGCTGCGGTAGGGCCGGTTGCCGGCGGCGTCGACGATGAAGCGCTCGGCCGTCAGCGCGTCGCGGCCGAGATAGCCGCGCGCGACGCCCGCGCCGCCGACCAGGATCTCGCCGACCATGCCGGGCGGCACCGGCTGCAGATGCGGGTCGACGAGCCGGATCGTCATGTCCGGCAGCGGCTCGCCGATCAGGCTGCCGTTGCGGCCGCGCACGTCGGCGAGCGTGATGCGCCGGTAGGTGACGTGCACGGTCGTCTCGGTGATGCCGTACATGTTGACGAGCACCGGCGCGTCGTCGCCGTGGCGGTCGATCCAGCCGCGCAGGCTCGACAGCTCCAGCGCCTCGCCGCCGAAGATCACGTGGCGCAGCGCGAGCTCGGCCTCGCGGCCGTTGCGCTCCTCCTCGGCGATCAGCTGACGGAACGCCGACGGCGTCTGGTTCAGCACGGTCACGTGCGCGTCGCACAGCAGGTCGTAGAACGCGTCGGCCGTGCGGCGCACCGCCTCGGGCACGATCACGAGCTCGCCGCCGTGCACGAGCGCGCCCCAGATCTCCCACACCGAGAAGTCGAACGCGCTCGAATGGAACAGCGTCCACACGTCGGTCTCGTCGAAACCGAACAGCGGCGCCGTGGACGTGAAGAGCCGCGCGAGGTTGCCGGCCGTCACGCACACGCCCTTCGGGCGGCCCGTCGAGCCCGACGTGAAGATCACGTACGCAAGCGCGTCGGGGTCGGGCGCGGGAAGCGGTCCCGGCGCGACGGGTGGCGCGCTCGCGACGTCGTCGTCGATCGACCACACCGCCGCGTTCGCGTGCGCGGCGGCGGGCAGCGTCGCCGCGAGCGCGCGCTCGGTGAGCACGACGGCGGGCCGCGCGTCTTCCAGCAGCGTCAGCACGCGCGCTTCCGGATAGCCGGGATCGAGCGGCACGTACGCGGCGCCCGCGCGCAGCACGGCGAGCATCGCGACGATCGTGTCGAAGCCGGGCCGGAACCACAGGCCGACGCGCGCGCCGGGGCCGAAGCCGGCGTCGACGAGCCGGTGCGCGAGCGCATCGGCGCGGGCGTCGAGCGTGCCGTAATCGAGCGTCGCGTCGCCGAACCGCAGCGCAACCGCGTCGGGCCGGGCGAGCGCGTGGGCGCGCACGCGTTCGCAGACGGGCTCGAAGCGTGCGTCGGCGCAGGCGGCGCGCGGCGCGTCGTCCGCCGCCGGCTCGCTCGACAGCGGGAGCCTCGACACCGGCAGATCGGGCATGCGCGCCGCGTGTTCGAGCAGCGTGCCGAACTGCGCGGCCAGCCGCTCGACCGACGCGCGCTCGAACAGGTCCGCGTCGAACGACAACGCGAGCGCGAGCCCGTCGCCGTCGCGCGCGAAGAACAGTTCGAGATCGAAGCGCGACGCTTCCTGCGCGACGATCGGTTCGACCGTCAGGCCGCCGAGCGCGAAGGTCGCGTCGGGCGCCTGGTCGAGCATCGTGACGGCGACCTGGAACAGCGGATTGCGGCCCGCTTCGCGCGGCACGCGCAGCTCGTCGACGAGCTTGTCGTACGGCAGCGCCGCGTGGCTCATCGCGTCGCGGATCACGGCCGTCTGCCGGCGCGTCAGCTCGCGCAGGCCCGGATCGCCGGACAGGTCGCCGCGCAGCACGACCATGTTCGCGAAGAAGCCGACCAGCGCCTGCGTCTCGATGCGATCGCGCCCGGACACCGACGTGCCGATCACGACGTCGTCCTGTCTCGCATGGCGCGCGAGCAGCGCCATCAGGCCCGCGACGAGCACGGCGAACAGCGTCGTGCGTTCGTCGCGCGCGATGCGTTCGAGCGCCGCCACGGTATCGGCGGGAATCGCGGCCGACAGCAGCCGCTCGGCCGGCGCCGCGTGGCGCCGTTTGGTGGGGCGGACGCCGCGCGTGCCGTCGAGCGGCAGCTCCAGCGGTGTTGCGTCTGCAAGCTGGGTGCGCCAGTACGCGCGTTCGCGGGCCCAGTCCTCGCCGCCCGCGCGCTGCCACGCGGCGAAGTCGCCATAGGTGATGCCGAGCGGCGGCAGCGCGTGCGGGCGGCCCGCGCGCCGCGCATCGTACAGCCCGATCAGCTCGCGCAGCAGGATGCTCATCGACGTCGCGTCGCCGAACAGGTGATCGAGATGCATCAGCACCGCATGCTCGTGCGCCGACAGCCGCACGATGCGCAGCCGGAACGGGCGTCCGGCCGCGAGATCGAACGGCGTCGCGAACAGCGCGCGCGCCGCGTCGACGAGCGTCGCGTGCCGCGCGGCGTCGGCGCGGCCGCTCCAGTCCTCGACCGCGACGTCGGCGCTGCCGGGCGCGCACACGTGCTGCTCGGGCACGCCGTCGCGCACGCGGATCGCGGTGCGCAACGCGTCGTGGCGGCGCACCAGTTCGTTCACGCATTCGACGAACAGCGCCTCGTCGAGCGTGCCGCGCAGCCGGAACGCGCTGCCGATCGTGTAGCCGCCGCCGCTTTCGTTCAGTGCGTGCAGGAACCACAGGCGCTGCTGCGCGAACGACAGCGGCGCGGCCGCGCCGGGCGGCCTGCGCGGGATCGCGCGGTCGGGGGCGAGCGCGGCGACGTCGTCGCCCGCGATGGATTTCAGCAGCGCAAGATCGAGATCGAAGTCGAGATCAAGATCGGTTTCGTGGTTCATGGACGCTCCGTCGCTCTGTCAGTTTGGCTGGGTATCGGCAGGGCGGCGCTTACGACTGCGACTGCGCTTGTTCGAGAAAGCGCCGCAGGCTCAGCGGGCGCATGTCGGTCCACACTTCGTCGACGTAGGCGATGCATTCGTCCTCGGTGCCGGTCTTGCCGGCTTCGCGCCAGCCGGCGGGCACGGGCCGGTAGGTCGGCCAGATCGAATACTGTTCTTCGTCGTTGATGACGACCGTGTAGACGGTGTCGTGATTGTCGAGGTCTGCCATTTGCGTTCTCCTGGTTGAATCAAACAAATCCGTTATCCGAAGCGAAATCCGAAGCGAAACACGAGCCGGCGCTCAGCCGAACGCGGCGCCGCCATCGATCGCGAGCGTGCGGCCGACGTACGCGTCGCATTCGATGATGAAGCGCAGCCCGAGCCAGATTTCGTCGGTCGACACCATCCGCTTGAGCGGCATCTCGTCGATCAGCCGCGCGCGGGTCGCGGCGTCGAGCGTGGCCGCCATCGGCGTGTCGGTGAGGCCGGGCGCGAGGCCCGCGACGCGCACGCGGTGCTCGGCAAGCTCGAGCGCCCAGGTGCGGGTCAGCGCGTCGAGGCCCGCCTTCGCGGCCGCGTAGTTCGACTGCCCCGCGTTGCCGGCGCTGCTGACCGACGAGATGTTGACGATCAGGCCGTCGGTCGTCGCGCCGGCTTCGAGCCGCGCCGCGACGAACTCCCGCGCGAGCAGGAACGGCCCGGTCAGGTTGATGCCGAGCACGCTGCCCCACTGCGCAGTCGGCAGCTTGCGCGCGTAGCGCTGCGCGTCGAGCGTCGCGAGCCGGCCGTCGCGCAACACGCCCGCGTTGTTGACGAGCAGGTCGGGCACCGTGTCGGCGTCGACGAGTTCGGCCATCGCGGCCGCGACCGCGCGTTCCTGGCTGACGTCGACCGCCATCGTGCGCAGCCGCGTCGGCGCGGCGAGCGCGTCGGCGAGTGCGCGCAGGCCGGGCGCCTGGTGGTCGAGCGCGATCACGCGCGCCGCGCCCGCCGCGAGCAGCGCCTCGCAGAAGCGCTTGCCGATGCCGCTGGCCGCGCCCGTGACGAGCGCCGTGGTTCCTTCAATTCGCATCGCTGATTTCCTCGTTGATGACGTCGGTTGCGGGTTGTGCTGCCGCTCGCTGCGCCTGCTGGCGGCGCAGCGCGTCGCGTTCGGCGGGCGTCATGTCGCGCAGCCGCAGCCACGCGGCCGCGACTTTCGCCGCCGCGCCCGGCGACGTTTCGTGGCGCTCGATCAGCGCGGCCATGTCGGCCGGCGTGCGGCTCGCGAGCATGTCGCCGAGCGGCGGCTCGACACCGAACAGCTGGATCACGCGCGCGTGGATGCGGGTGAGCAGCAGCGAATTGCCGCCGAGTTCGAAGAAATCGCTGTCGGGCGCGATCGATGCGTCGTCGAACACCCGCCGCC
Source organism: Burkholderia sp. BE17 (assembly GCF_009362305.1). Lineage (NCBI taxonomy): Bacteria > Pseudomonadati > Pseudomonadota > Betaproteobacteria > Burkholderiales > Burkholderiaceae > Burkholderia > Burkholderia sp. BE17. The sequence continues at coordinate 64,459 of NZ_WHNU01000048.1, read as the reverse complement.
ACAGCGCGCACACCATGTCCTCGAGCGCGTTGACGGCCTGGCGCGCCGGCGCGGCGGCTGGCGGCCGCGCGGGGGCGGCGGCCGCCGCGAGCGCGCGGCGGTCGAGCTTGCCGTTCGCGGTGCGCGGCAGCGCGTCGTGCAGCGCGAACACCTGCGGAACCATGTACACGGGCAACTGGCGGGCCAGCGCGTCGCGCAGCGGCGCGTCGTCGAACGGCAGCGCCCGGTCGCGCAGCACCAGATGCGCCTCGAGCCCCCACGCGCGGCCGTCGAGCCCGCGCCGCACCGTCGCGGCCGCATCGGCGACGTTGTCGAGCGCGCGCAGGTGGGCTTCGACGTCGCCGAGCTCGATCCGGTAGCCGTTGATCTTCACCTGGTCGTCCGCGCGGCCGAGCAGCAGCAGCGTGCCGTCCTCGCCGCGCACCGCGAGGTCGCCCGTCGCGTACAGGCGGGCACCGGGTTCGGGCGACAGCGGATCGGGGCGGAAGCTGCGCGCGGTGCGGCCCGGCGCGCGCGTATAGCCCTGCGCGAGGCCCGCGCCCGCGATCGTCAGCTCGCCGACCACGCCGGGCGGCGTTTCGTGGCCGTCCGCATCGACGACGCGCAGCCGCGTCGCGTCGAGCGCGCCGCCGATGCGGGCGGCCGTGGCTGCGTCGGCGACCGGTTGCGCCGCCGACCAGATCGTCGTCTCGGTCGGCCCGTACACGTTCAACAGCGCGACGCCGCGCGCGAGCAATGCGCCGGCCAGATCGGCCGGCAGCGCCTCGCCGCCGCACCACGCGTGAAAGCCCGGCTGCGGACGCCAGTCGGCGGACAGCAGCAGGCGCCATGTGAGCGGCGTCGCCTGCAGCACGGTGGTCCGCTGCTCGGCGAGCGCGCGCGCGAGCGCCACGCCGTTCGCGGCCGTCTCGGCGGACGCGATCGCGAGGTGCGCGCGGGTCACGAGCGGCAGGAAGAGTTCCAGCGCCGCGATGTCGAACGACACGGTCGTCACGCTCGTCAGCACGTCGTCCGCGCCGAGCGGGAAGCGCGCGGCGAAGCTGCGCAGCAGGTTGGCGAGGCCGCCGCGGCGCACGTCGACGCCTTTCGGGCGGCCCGTGCTGCCCGACGTGAAGATCGTGTACGCGAGCGCGTCCGGATGCAGGCGTGGCGCTCGGGTGAGTGCGGCGTGGGCGGCAGTCGCGACGCCGCTCGTCAAGGCGGCGCCGGCGCCCGACGGCGCGATGACCTGCACGCCTGCTTCATCGAAGCCGGCGTCCGGATGCGCGACGATCGCGACCGGCTTCGCATCGGCGAGCATCATCGCGCGCCGCTCGGCGGGCAGCAGCGGATCGATCGGCACATAGGCGGCGCCGGCGAGCAGCGTGCCGACCAGTGCGGCGAGCAGATCGACCCCGCGCGGCAGACACACGGCGACCGTCGCGCCGGGACCTGCACCGGCCGCCGCGAGCCGTTCGGCGAGCGCGCCCGCCTCGGCGAACAGCGTGGCGCGCGTGACCGTGCGGTCCGGTCCGCGAACCTCGCTGTCCGGCGCGGTGTCGAGTTCGTCGGCGAACAGGTCGATCAGCGCGTCGGCGTTGGCATTGGCGTGGGCGTCGGCGTGCGGTACAGCCGCGGCCGGCGCGACTTCGGATACATGAGCGGCGAGCGCGCCGATCGTATCGCCGCGCCCCTCCGCGATGCCGGCGGCCAGCTCGACGAGTGCGTCGGCCAGGGCGTTCGCGCGCGCGGCGGGCAGCCGCGCCGTGTCGTGCACGGCGTCGATGACGAGACCGTCCGCGTTCGGCTTCACGTACAGCATCAGCGGATAGTTCGACGCCTCGTTCGCTTCGATCGCGCCGATGCGCAGGCCGCCCGCGTGTGCGTGTGCGCCCGCATCGCGGTCGAGCGGATAGTTCTCGTAGACGAACACGCTGTCGAACAGCGGCTGCTGCGCGCTCGCGCCACTCCATCGCTGGACGTCGACGAGGCTGCAGTGCTCGTGCCGCGCCACCGCCGACTGGGCGGCGAACAGCCGGCGCAGGAACGTGCCGACGGGCAGCGCGGGGCGGCAGTCGACGCGCACGGGCAGCGTCGAGATCAGCGCGCCGACCATGCGCTCGACGTCGGGCATGTCGGCGCCGCGCCCGGCGAACGTGACGCCGAACGTCACGTCGCGGGTGCGCGCAAGCCGCGACAGCAAGAGCGCATACGCGCCCTCGATCACGGTGTTGAGCGTCACGCGCTCGCGCGCGGCGACGGCGTTCAGCGCGGCCGTCAGCGCGGGCGACAGCCGGCGGCGCACCGCGCCCGGCGGCGTGGCGTGCGCGGCCGCGCCGGTGGCGGCGGGCGCGAGACCGAGATCGAGCGGGGCGTGGCGCGGGCCGAGCGTCGCGCGCCAGAATGCCTCGGCGTCGCGCAGGTCCTGCTGCGCGCGCCGCCGCGCGGCGACGAAACGCCCGTACGACGGCGCGGCGGGCAGTGACGGCGCGCGGCCGGCCGCGTCCGCCGCATAGCAGTGCGCGACTTCACCGAGCAGGATCGCCATCGACCAGCCGTCGAGCAGCGCGTGATGATGGGTCCACACGAGACGCCACGGCGCGCCGTCGCGGCGCAGCAGCGTGACGCGCATCAGCGGTGGCCGCGCGAGATCGACGCCGCGGGCGCGATCCTCGGCGAGGAACGCGGCGAGCGCCTGCTCGGCGTCGTCATGCGCGCCGATCTCGCGGATGTCGAGCTCGAGCGGCTGCGGCGCGTGCACGCGCTGCACCGGCTCGTCGAGATCGCGCCACGCGAAGCTCACGCGCAGCGCGTCGTGCCGCGCATAGACGTGCGACCACGCGCGTGCGAGGCGCGCCGGGTCGCACTCGCCGTCGACCGCCGCGACGATCTGCTCGAGGTAGACGCCCGCCGCCGCGTCGGCGGCGCGCGCGTGATACAGCATCCCCTGCTGGGTCGACGTCAGGCTCCAGATGTCGACGACGGGCGGCTCGGCGTCGAGCAGCGCCGGCAGCGCATCCGCCGGCACGCTCGCGAGCGGGAAATCGCTCGGCGCCGCCGCCTGCCGCGCGTCGCTCGCGGCGAGCAGCGCGTGCAGCTCGGCCTGCGCACGATCGGCCATGGCGCGCGCCGCGTCATTGTCGAAGCGCCGCGCGTCGTAGTTCCAGCGCACGACGAGCCGGCCGCTCGCGACGAACGACACCACGTCGAGCGCGAAGCCGCGATCGTTGTCGTCGGCGGCGATCGGGCCGCTGTCTTCGTCGGCGAGCCGGATGCGCGATGCGCTCGGCAGCGCGCCGTCGGTCTGGCCGAGATAGTTGAAGCAGACGTCGGGCAACGCGCACGTCGCGAGCGGATCGCCCGGCCCTGCCGCGTCTTGCAGCCGTCCGTAGCCGCGGCCGTGCGCGGGCACCGCGCGCAGCGCATCCTTCGCCGCACGCAGGCGTGCGAGCGGCGACGGCGCGTCGAGCCGCTCGATCGCGAGCGGGTAGAGCGTCGTGAACCAGCCGAGCGCGCGCACGAGCGCCGCGTCCGAGCCGTCGCCGCGGCCGTGGTGCTCGACCGTCACGCCGATGCTGTCCGCACGGGCCGCGTCGGCGAGCGCCGTCGCGAGCGCGGCGAGCAGGAGTTCCTGCGCGCTCGCGTGCAGCCGCGTCGCCGCGTGCTGCAGCAGGCGCGTCGTCGCGTCGGCGTCGAGCGCGTGCTCGACGGTGCGCAGGTCCGCGTAGCGCGCCGCGCCGGCCGGCGCGAGCCGGCCCGCACGTGCGATGCGCGGCGCGGTCTCGTGCCAGTAGCGCCGTTCGGCATCGTCGAGCGCGATCGTCGCCTGCGCGCGCGCCCAGGCGACGAAGCCGGACGGCGGCACGGCGACCGGCCGCGCGTGCAGCGCGTCGTGCAGGTCGCTCGTCAGCACGCGCCACGACACGCCGTCGACGATCAGGTGGTGCATCACGAGCAAGAGGCGCGCGGAGCCGTCCACGAAGCCGCGCACGTGGAGCGCGCGGAACAGCGGCGGCGCGGCGAGGTCGAGGCTGCGCTGCGCGTCGCGGGCCAGCGTGGCGAGCTCGGCAAGCGCGCCGTCGGCCGACACGCGCGCGGTGCGGAACCAGGCGTGGGGCGCCGCCGTGTCGGCCAGCAGTTCCTGCGTGACGCCCGCGTCGCCGATCGTGAAGCGCACGCGAAACACGTCGTGCGCGGCGACGACCGCGGTGAGCGCGTCGCGCACCGTGTCGTCGGCGAGTTCGCCCGGCACCTCGAGCATCAGCGCCTGATTCCAGTGCGCGGGCGCCGGCTGGCGCAGCGCGAAGAAGCGCGCCTGCGCGGGCGTAAGCGGCACCGGGCCCGGTTGCGTGGCGGCCTCGGTCTCGGCGCCGGCCAGCACCGCGATGCGCGCGAGCGCGGCGATCGTCGGGTGCTCGAACACGTCGCGCGGCGAGACTTGCCAGCCGCGCTGGCGGGCGCGCGCGCTCACCTGCAGGCTGACGATCGAGTCGCCGCCGAGCGCGAGGAAGTCGTCGTCGACGCCGATCGCGCCGACGCCGGGCAGCAGCTCGCGCCAGATGTCCGCGAGCATCTGCTCGACCGGCGTGGCGGGCGCGCGCGACGGCGCGGCGCGGCCGGCGGCATCGCCCGCCGGATCGACGGACGGAAAACCGTTGCGGTCGGTCTTGCCGTTCGGCAGCAGCGGCCAGTCGGCCGTCTCGACGAACGCGCCCGGCACGAGCGACGCGGGCAGCCGCTCGCCGAGGAAGCGCCGGTAGTCGGCCGGCGCGATATCGCCGGCAGTACTGGCGGCATCGGCGTGCCGCTCGATCCACGCGACGAGCCGTACGCTGCCGTCCGGCATCGCGCGCGGCAGCACCGCGCAGCGCCGCACGGCCGGGTGCGTCGCGAGCAGGCTTTCGATCTCGCCTGGCTCGACACGCCAGCCGCGCAGCTTCAGCTGGTGATCGCTGCGGCCGAGATAGTCGAGCCGGCCGTCGGGCAGGCGGCGTGCGAGGTCGCCGGTACGGTACAGGCGGCCGCCGGCCGCGCCCGGCAGCGGGTCGGGCCGGAACCGCCGCGCGGTTTCGCCGGGGCGGCCGTGATAGCCGCGCGCGAGCCCCGCGCCGCCGATCCAGATTTCGCCCGCGACGCCCGCCGGCACCGGCTCCATCTGCGCGTCGAGCAGGAATACGTCGACGTTGTCGATCGGCGTGCCGAGCGACGGCGACGCGAGCTCGCCTGCGTCCGTTGCGCTGTCCCGCTCGACGACCACGCCGCTCGTCGCGTCGATCGTCGCCTCGGCCGGGCCGTACAGGTTGACCAACTGCGCGCGCCATGCGTGCCGGAAGCGTTCGGCCGTCGCGCCGCGCAGCGCCTCGCCGCCGACGAACACGCGCGTCACGCGCCGCAGCCGGGCGAGCGCGACCGGATCGTCGAGGATCACGTCGAGCAGGCTCGGCACGAGCTGTACGACCGTCGCGCCGCTGCGCTCGGCCGCGTCGGCCAGCGCGTTCACGTCGCGCGACGCGTCGGCGGGCGCGAGCGCGAGCGTCGCGCCGCTCGCGAGCGGCGCCCAGAATTCCCACACCGACGCGTCGAAGCTCACCGGCGTTTTCTGCAGCACGACGTCCGTGGCGTCGAGCGGGAAGCGGCGCGCCATCCAGTGCATGTGGTTCGCGAGCGCGCCGCGCGACACGGCGATCGGCTTCGGTCGTCCGGTCGAGCCCGATGTGAAGACGAGGTACGCGAGCGCGCTATCCGGCACGTCGCGCGCGATCGGCGCGGCGCCGGCCTGCGCGGCATCGGCGCGGAAGTCGTCGAGCAGCAGCAGGTCGGCGCGCGGCGCCGGCAACTGCGCGGCCGTCGCTTCGGTCGCGACGACGAGCACGGGCCGCGCATCGTCGAGCGTCATCTGCAGCCGCGCGGCCGGCAGGCGGCCGACGTCGAGCAGGCAATACGCGCCGCCCGCCTTCAGTACGCCGACGAGCGCGACCGCGAGGCGCACGTCGCCCGGCGCGAGCGCGATCGCGACGACCGCGTCCGCGCCGATGCCGCGCGCGACCAGACGCGCGGCGAGCGCGTCCGACGCGGCGTCGAGCGCGTCGAAGTCGAGTGCATCGTCGACGCCGCGCACCGCGCAGCGTCGCGGATGCGCGTGTGCGGTGGCGCGCACGCGCGCGAGCAGGTCGCCCGCCGGCACGTCGGCCGGCTCGCCGCGCGACGCGCGCAGCACGGCGTCGTCGGCCGCGGCGAAGCGCGTGGCGGCATCGTCCGGCCGCGCCGCGAAATGCGCGGCCGCCTGCACGTAGCCATCCGCAAGCCATGCCGCCTGCGCGTCGGAGAATGCATCGCGGTCGTAGGACAGCGACACCGTCAGCCCGCGCGCGCCCTCGTTCGTGCGCGTGACCGCAAACGTCGTCGCGCACGGAATCTCGACCGCCTCGTGGCTGCGCGCCTCGAGGACGGTCAGCGCGCCGTCGCGCCGCAACGCGTCGTACGCATGGAAATCGACGAAATTGAACGACGTGTCGAACAGCGGCGTGCGCAGCGGCGCGCGCAGGCCCGCGATCGCGGCCATCGGATAGCGGCGATGCGCGAACACGTCGGCTTCGGCGGCGGCGACCGCGCGCGCGAGCGCCGTCCAGTCGCGCGCGTCGACGGCGAGCCGGAACGGCAGCGTGTTCAGGAACAGGCCGACCATCGCCGCGCCGTCCGCCTGCTCCGGGCGGCCGTTCGACACGAGGCCCGTCACGACGTCGCGCGCACCGCTCGCGAACGACAGCACCTGCAGGTGGATCGCCAGCAGCAGCGCCTTGAGCGGCAGCCCGTGGCGCTCCGCATGCGCGCGCAGCGCGGCGGCGGTCGCGTCCGGCAGCGCGCGATCGTGCCGGCCGGCGCGCGGCGACTGCAGATCGCGCGCCGGATGCGGCCAGCGCGGCAGCGCGGCGGCCGGCGCGCCGGCCAGCCGTTCGGTCCAGAAGCGGCGCGTCTCGGCGTCGTCGAGCGCGGCTTGCTCCAGCCGCACGAATTCGCGATACGGCGTGGCCGGCGCGACGAGCTCGCCGCCGCCGACCAGCGTCGCGAAATCGGCGAGCAACCGCGCGACGCTCCAGCCGTCGAGGATCGCGTGATGGAACGCGATGCCGATCTGCCAATCGTCGCCGCCGAGCGCCTGCAGCACGATGCGTAGCGGCGACGGCTGCCGCGGGTCGCAGCGCTCGGCGCGCAGCCGCTCGAGCAGGCCGGTGAAGCGGCGTTCGCGTTCGAGCGGGTCGAGCGCGCTCAGGTCCTCGAGATCCCAGCGCGGCGTCGCGCGCGCATGGACGAGCTGCAGCGGCCGCTCGACGTTGTCGAGCAGGAAGCGCGTGCGCAGCACCGGATGCGCGGCGGCGAGCGCGTCGAGCGCCGCGGGAACGCGCTCGACGTCGATGCGGGCCCGCACGTGGAAGCACATCGCGTCGTAGTACAGGTCCCGTTCGTCGCCCGATTCGGCGTGGTGCAGCATGCCGGCCTGCAGGCGCGCGAGCGGGTACGCATCCTCGATATCCGCCGGCAGGCGGCGGCGCTCGTCGCCACCGATCAGCGAGAACGGCGCGGCCGGCGGCGCGCTTTCGCGCGGCGCGGGCGCGTGTTGCCCGTCGCGCGGCTTCGCGGCCAGCAGCGCCTCGATCGTCCGGTGCCGAAACAGGTCGGCGATGTCGATGTCGAAGCCGCGCTCGCGCGCGAGGCCGGCGACGCGGATACTGCGGATCGAATCGCCGCCGAGCGCGAAATAGTCGTCGCGCACGCCGACCGTGTCGACGCCGAGCGCTTCGTGCCAGACGGCCGCGAGCGCTTCCTCGTCGGCGTTGCGCGGCGCGACGTGCGCATCCGCCTCGCGGGCCGGCGCGGGCAGCGCGCGCCGGTCGAGCTTGCCGTTCGACGTCAGCGCGAACGCGGGCGTCGCGATCAGGAACGACGGCACTTCGTGCGCGGGCAGCCGCGCGTCGAGATGGCGGCGCAGCGCGTCGACGTCGACCGTGACGCCGGGGCGCCCGACGAACCACGCGCACAGGCGCGCGTCCCGGGCCGCCGCATCGCTGCGCTCGGCCGCGACGAACGCGTCGGCGACGCCCGGATACGCGAGCAGCGCCGCGCGGACTTCGTTCGGCTCGATCCGGTGGCCGCGGATCTTGAGCGCATCGTCGCCGCGGCCGATGTAGACGAGTTCGCCGTGCGCGTCGCGCCGCGCGAGATCGCCGGAATGATAGACGCGCGCCGCGCCGACACCCGTGAAGCGCTGCGCGGTGAGTTCCGGCCGGTTCAGGTAGCCGAGCGCGACGCCCGCGCCGCCGACCAGGATCTCGCCCGTCGCGCCGTCGGGCACGTCGTGGCCGCACGCGTCGACGACGCGGATCGTCAGGTCCGCGAGCGGCTCGCCGATCGGCGACGCATCGGCGTCCACGTCCTGCGCGCGCATCGTGCGCAGCGTCGCGTGCACGGTGATCTCGGTGATCCCGTACAGGTTGTTCAGGTGCGGCGTCGCGTCGCCGCGCCGCGCGATCCAGCCGGCGAGGTCGCGCGGATGCAGCGCCTCGCCGCCGAACACGACGTGGCGCAGCGCGAGCGCGGGCCGCCGCTCGGCATCGGCCGCGTCGAGTATCCGGAACGACGACGGCGTCTGGCTCAGCATCGTCACGCGCTCGGCGTCGAGCAGCGCGAGAAGCGCGTGCGGATCGCGCGCGGTCTCCCGCGAGGCGATCACGACGCGGCCGCCGTGCAGCAGCGCGCCCCACAGCTCCCAGACGGAGAAGTCGAATGCGAACGAATGCGTGCAGCTCCACGTATCGTGCGGGCCGAAGCCGAAGTGTGCGCGCGTCACGGCGAACAGGCGGCTCACGTTGTCGTGGCTGACGAGCACGCCTTTCGGCTGGCCGGTCGAGCCCGACGTGTAGATCACGTAGGCCGGCTGATCGCGCTCGACCGGCTCGAACGCGGTGTCGTCGGCCGGCGCCGGCCAGCTGTCGACGTCGTCGATCAGCAGCAGCTCGCAGCCTCGCGGCGCGCGCGCGGCGGTCGAACCCACGGCGAGCAGCTGGCGCGCGCCGCTGTCGGCGACGAGGTACGCGAGCCGTTCGTCCGGGTGCGTGCTGTCGAGCGGCACATAGCAGCCGCCCGCGAGCAGCACGCCGAGCATCGCCGCGACGGCCGATGCGTCGCGCTCGAGCAGCAGCGCCACGCGATCGCCGCGCGCGAGGCCGGCCGCGCGCAGCCGCGCGGCGATCGCGCGGGCGTGCGCGGCGAGCTGCGCGTAGGATGCGTGGCCGCCCGGATGCGTGACGGCGATGCGCTCGCCCGCATCGGAAGCGACCGCGAGAAACTGTTGCGCGAGGCCGAGGCCGAGGGCGGGCGTCGGGCGTTCGGCGGTTGCCGGCACCGCAGGCACCGGCGGCGCTGCCGGCCGTTGCGGCCGCAGGCCGATGTCGCGCAGCGGCGCCGCCGCGTGCGCGACGAACGCATGCACGACATGCAGCACCGCGTCGAGCACGCCTTGCGCCGCGTGCGCGTCGATGCGCGCCTCGTCGAAGCCGAGCTTCACGCCGATGCTGTCCGGCCCCGGCGCGAAGCTCAGCGTCAGCGGCAGGTGCGTGTGCTCTTCCTGCCGGACCTCCGAGATCCGGAAGCCGACGTCGGCCGATTCGAGTGCGTCCTGCAGCGGGAAGTTGTCGACGGCGACCAGGCATTCGAACAGCGGCCGGTCCGGCGCGACGCCGGCCGCGTCGCGCACGTCGGGCAGCGCGCAATGCGCGAGCCGCAGCAGGCCGTGCTGGCCGCGCTGCACGTCGCCGAGCCACTCGGCGACGCTCAGTGCGTCCGGCACCGCGACGCGGAACGGCACGGTGTTCGCGAGCAGCCCCACCATCTGCTGGATACCGTCGACCGGCGCGGTGCGGCCCGACAGCACGAGCCCGAACACGGCTTCGCCGGCGCGCGCGAGGCGGCTCAGCACGAACGCGCACGCGCCGATCAGCACGGTGCCGGCGGTTACCCGCGCCGTTGCCGCGAGCCGCGCGACGTCGGCCGCGGGCAGCGCGGCGCGCAGCGCGCGCATGCGCCGGCCGTCCTCGCCGGGCCGCGCCGGGCGATCGACGCCGAGCGGCATCGGCAGGCTCGCGCCGTCCAGCAGCGTGCGCCACGCGTCGACGTCTCGTGCGCGATCCTGCGCGCCGAGCCAGTCGACGTAATCGGCGAAGCGGGCGGTGACGGGCAGCGCCGCGTGCGCCGGATCCGCGTAGAGCGCGAAGAAATCCTTCAGCACGAGCGGCAGCGACCAGCCGTCGATGATCACGTGATGGTGGGTCCAGACCAGCGTCCAGCGCGTGTCTTCGTCGCGGATCAGCGCGACCCGCATCAGCGGCGGACGGTTCAGCCGGAAGCCCTGCCGGCGCTGTTCGTCGGCGAAGCGGGCGAGCGCGTCGGCGCGGGCGGCGGCGGGGCGCTCGCGCCAGTCCTCGACGGTCAGCGGCACCGTCGCATCGGTGAACACGACTTGCCGGGGCTCAGACTGGCCGCGCGTGACGAACGCGCTGCGCAGCGTCTCGTGACGGCGCACGAGCGCCGCGAGCGCGGCACGGAAGCGCTCGGGATCGACGTCGCCGTCGAGCCGGCAGACGATCTGCTCGAGATACGCGGGGCTGTCGGGCGCCGCGAGCGCGTGAAACAGCATGCCGCGCTGCAGCGGCGACAGCCCGATGATGCGTTCCACGGCGGGAACGGATCGCGGGTCGGAAACGGCGGGGCGGTTCTGAGCTTGGCTCATTCTGTATCCGTGAGGTCGAGAAGCAGGGCATCGAGTTCGGCAGGCTGCAACTGCTCGCCGCCGGGAAGCGGCGACGCGGCAGGCGATGCGTCGGGGTCCGTCGCGGCTTGCGCAGCGAGATGCGCGCACAAGGCGCGCAGCGCGTCGTCGGTCAGCGCGGCGAGGCGTTCGATGTCGGGCGGCGGGGCGGTCACCGCACCGTCTGTACCGCCGGTCGGCACACCGCTGTACGCGAAGCGGATCGACAGCGCGCCGGCCGTGATCGCCGCGTCGATCGCGAGCGGATGCAGCACCGGGTCGTCGGGCGCGCGGCCGTCCGGCAGGCCATCCGCCACGACGCGCGCGCCGAGTTCGGGCAGCGCGCCGGCGTCGCCGTCGGCGGCGGTGCCGAGATAGTTCCAGCTGACCGCGCGCGGATGCGCATCGGCGAGCGTGCCGTGCTGCGTCAGCACGCCGAAGCCGACGCCGCCGTCGGGTACCGCGCGCAGCAGCGCCTTCGCGCGGGCGATCGCGGCATCCCAGTCGTCGTCGGCTTCGAGGCGCAGCGGGTAGACGCAGGTGAACCAGCCGACCGTCTGCGACACGTCGGCGTCGATGCCCGCCGGTGCCTGCCGGCCGTGGCCTTCGACGTCGACCTGCAATGCGGCGCCGTCGGTCCAGCGATGCCATGCGTGTGCGAGCGCGGCCAGCAGCAGCTCGTGCGTGCGGGTGTCGCGCACCCGGTTGAGCGGGCCGTTCAGCCGGGCGGTGAATTCGGCGTCGAACCCGAGCCGCACGACGTCGAGCGCGTCGACGCGGCCCGGTGCGCCGAGCGTGTCGGCGGCGTCGCGTGACGTCGCGGCCAGCACCGCTTCCCAGAAGCCGCGCTCGGTCTCGCGGGCGCTGGCGGTCGCGGCGAGCGCGTCGTTCCAGCGGCGGTAGCTCGTCGCGCGCGGCGCGGGTGGCAGCGGTTCGCCGCGCCGGATGGCGCCATGGCAGGCGTCGAGATCGGCGAGCAGGATGCGCCACGACGCGACGTCCATCACCAGATGGTGGGCGACGACGATCAACTCCGGCGTGCCGCTCGGGCCCTGCGGCACGTACGCGGCATGCGCGACGGGGCCGCGCACCGGATCGAGCGTCGCCTGCAACGCGGCCGCGTACGCGCCGAGCGCCGCGTCGTCGGCGAGCGCGGCGGGCGCGATCGAAAGCGGCAGCAGCGCGGCGCCGTCGCGCGGCGCATAGCGCTGCCGCCAGCCGTTCGCATCCCGTTCGACGCGCAGCCGTAGCGCGTCGTGACGCAGCGCGAGCGTGGCCAGCGTGCGGGCGAGCGTGGGGGGATCGAGCGGCGCCGCGAGCGCGAGCCGCACGTCGATCGTGAAGCGTCGCGGCGCGTCGATGCCGGCCGCGCCGCGTTCGAGGAACCAGCGCTGGATCGGCGCGAGCGGCACGTCGGCCGCGTCGGGTTCCGGCTCGGCCGCGCGCACCGGCGCCTGCGCCGCGTCGCGTGCGCGCCAGAGGTCGGCGATCGCGCGCGGCGTGCGCAGCTCCAGCACTTCGCCCGCGCCGACCCGGATACCGTGCCGCAGCAGCGTCGCGCCGACCTGCAACGCGAGAATCGAGTCGCCGCCGAGCACGAAATAGTCGTCGTCGACGCGCGCATCGGGTACGCCGAGCACCTGGCGGAACGCGTCGCGCACCCAGCGCTCGACGTCGTCGCGCGGCGCGTCGGCCGCCGCAGTATCGGCCGTTGCGTCATCGGCCGTGCGCGGCGCGGGCGCGTGCGCCTCGCGCAGCGCCGCGCGATCGATCTTGCCCGACGCCGTGAGCGGCCATGCCGTCACGGCGACGAAGCGCGCCGGCACTTCGTGCGGCGCGAGCGAATGCGCGGCCCGTGCGCGCAGCGCGTCGGCGTCGAACCCGGCGGCGTCGCGCGGCATCACGAACGCGGTCAGTTCCGGGCGACGTCCGGTTTCCGTCACGTCGACCAGCGCCTCGCGCACCGCCGGATCGCGCAGCAGCACGCCGGCGATGCCGTCCGGATCGATCCGGTAGCCGCGCAGCTTCACGTGGCCGCCCGCGCGGCCGAGATAGCGGATCGAACCGTCGGCGAGCCTGACGCCGCGGTCGCCGGTCCGGTACAGGCGCGCGCCGGGCTCGCCCGACGTCGGGTCCGGCACGAAGCTCGCGGCGGTGAGCCCGGCGCGGCCGAGATAGCCGCGCGCAAGCGCGGGCCCGCCGACGCAGATCTCGCCGGCGACGCCGATCGGCGCCACCCCGAGCCATTCGTCGAGCACGACGGTCCGCACGCCGTCGATGCCCGCCCCGATCGGCGGCAGCGGCTCGTGCGCGTCGCAGACATGCAGGCTCGCGCAGACGGTCGCTTCGCTCGGCCCGTACGCATTGACGACGCGCCGGCCGCGCGCCCAGCGCGCGAGCAGCCCGGCGGGCGCGGCCTCGCCGGCGGCGACGATCGTTTCGACGCCGGTGAGCGCGGCGTCGTCGAGCGCCGCGAGGAGCGACGGCGGCAACGTGACGTGCGTGACGCGGCCCGTGCGGGCGGCGTCGAGCAGCGCGTCCGATGTGCCGCTCTGCTTCGCGCCTTCCGGCGGCAGCACGAGTGCGGCGCCGCTCGACAGTGCGGTGAAGATCTCCGCGACCGACGCGTCGAACGTGAGCGGCGGGAACAGGAAGATGCGGCTACCCGCGTCGACCGCGAACCCCGCGTGCATCGCGCGGCACATGTTCGCGATGCCCGCGTGCGTGACGCCGACGCCTTTCGGCTCGCCGGTCGAGCCGGACGTGTAGATCACGTATGCGAGGCTCGATGACGGCAGCGGCGGTGCGTCCGCTTCCCCTTCCGACAGGTCGCCGGCGGCATCGAGCAGGCCCGCGACGCGCAGCGCGACGACACCGTCCGCATCGGGCGGCGTTGCGTCGTCCGGGACGAGCACGAAGCGCGCACCGGCGTCGCGCAGCATGTAGCTCAGGCGCGCCGGCGGATAGTGCGGATCGAGCGGCAGATACGCGGCGCCCGCCTTCAGGATGCCGAGCAGCGCGGCGATCGCGTTCGCGCCGCGCGGCAGCATCATCCCGACGACCGTCTCCGGCCCGGCACCGAGCCGGCGCAAGTGCGCGGCGATGGTGCTGGCGCGCTGCGCGAGCGCCGCGTAGGTCAGCGTGGCCGCCGGCGTGATCAGCGCGGGCGCGTCCGGCTGGCGCGCGGCAGTGCGCTCGAACAGCGCATGCGCGAGCGGCGCTTCGGGTGCCGCGCCATCGTGCCGGGCGGGCGCGCTCGGCACGGTGTCGGGCCGCGCGGCCGGCTCGTCACCCACTTCGGCCAGCGTCGCGTCCGGCGTCGCGGCGAACCGCTCGACGAGCCGCGCGAGCCGGTCGACGAGCGCCGCCGCCTGCGCGTCCGGATAGCGGTTCGCGTCGTATTCGAGCCGCAGCGCGAAGCGCTCGCCGGGAATGATCGCGAGCGTGACCGGGTAATTCGTGTGCTCGTGATAGTCGGGCCGCGCGAACACGAGGCCGTCGGGCGCGGCGAAGTCGCCTTCGACCGGATAGTTCTCGAACACGACGAGCGTATCGAACAGCTCGTTCGTGTCCGCGCCGGCCGCGCGCAGGATGTCGGACAGGCGCTCGTGCTCGCTCGCGTGCAGCTCGGCGAGCGCCTGCTGCACACGCGCGAGCAGCGCGCGCACGGTCTGTGCCGGCGCGAGCGTCACGCGCAGCGGCAGCGTGTTGATGAACAGGCCGATCATCGCGTCGGCGCCCGGCGCACCGCTCGAGCGGCCCGACAACGTGACGCCGAACGCGACGTCGGCGCCGACGCCGCTGCGCGCGAGCAGCAGCGCCCACGCGGCGTCGAACACAGTGCTCGGCGTCACGCCCGCGTCACGCGCGAGCCGCTCGATCGCGTCGCTCGCTGCGTGCGTCAGCGCGACGTCGTGGCGCGCCTGGCGCGCCGGCCCGCGCGCGGGAGCGGCGAGGCGGGCGGGCGCGAGCCCCGCGAGGCGGGCGCGCCACGCTTCGTGCGTCGCACCCGGCGCGCGCAGCGCCAGCCACGCGAGATGGTCGGCGAACCGGCGCGGCGCGGGCAGCGCCGCGTCGCGCCCCGTATAGATCGCGATCAGCTCGCGGAAGAACACCGGGATCGACCAGCCGTCGAGCAGGATGTGATGGAAGCTCCACAGCCAGCGATGCCGCTGCGGGCCGAGCGTCGCGATCGTCAGCCGCATCAGCGGCGGGCGCGCGAGGTCGAACGGCCGCGCGGCGTCGTCGCGCAGCCATTGCGCGAGCCGTGCGTCCTGCGCGGCGGGCGTGGCGGCGTCGGACCAGTCAAGCCATGCGACGGGCAGCGTCGATTGTGCGTCGACGAACTGGATCGGCCGGCCGCCCGCACGCGCGACGAAGCCCGCGCGCAACGCGTCGTGCCGCGCGAGCATCGCCTGCCAGGCGGCCGCGAAGCGCGGCAGGTCGAGCGGGCCGTCGACGACGGCCGTGATCTGCTCGTGGAATGCGCGCGAGTCGCGATGAATGCTCGTCTCGAACAGCATGCCTTCCTGCAGCGGCGTGAGGCTGGCCAGCATCGCCGCGTGGGCGACCTCGGGCGCCAGTTCGTCCATCTCGCGCTGCGCGACGCGTGCGAGCGGATGGTCGGCCGCGAGCCGTGGCGCGGCGGCGATCGCATCGAGCAGCGCGTCGAGCCGCGCGATCCAGCGCTGCGCTGCGTCGTGCACGCGCTGCGGATCGAGCACCTGCGGCGCATAGCGCCAGTCCATCCGCAGCTCGCCGTCGATCACGCTCGCGACCACGTCGAGCGTGAAGCTGCGGCGGTTCATCGCGCCGCGCTCGCCGGCGATCAGGTCCGGACGCAACGCGAACGCGCCGTTCGCCGGGCGGCCGATCACGCCGAGGAAGTTGAAGCTGATCTCGGGCAGGCCGGCGGCGTCGAGGCGTTGCCGTGCGTCGGTCGAGGCCCCGAGCCAGCGCGCGAGGCCGTATTCGTGGCGGCGCGGCGCGAGCGCGGCGAGTGCGTGGGCGGCGCGCGCGAGCAGGTCGAGCGGCGCGTCGTTCCGCAGGCAGCCGTCGAGCACGAGCGGGCTGAGCGCGGTGAACCAGCCGACGAGCGACGATGCGTCGACGCCGTATTCGCCGTCCCGGCCGTGATGTTCGAGCGTCAGCGCGACGCGCTCGCTGTCGAGTGCGGGCGCGAGCGCCGCGCACAGCGACGCGATCAGGATCGCCTGGGTGCGCGAACGCCGGCCGCCCGGGCCGGCGTCGAGCAGGCGCGCGGTCTGTCGCGGCGACAGCCGCCACGTGTCGACCCGCGTCTCGGCTTCGAGGCCCGGGGCCGGCGCGCGCGTCGGCAGCGCCGCGAAGCCGCCTGCGGCGAGCGCGAGCCACGGCGCAGGGTCGGCCGCCAGCGCGGCGACGCTCGCCGCGCGATGCCAGTCCGCGAGCGACGCGGCCGGAGCCGGCGGCGGTGCGTCGCCCGCGAGCGACGCGGCGAGCTGATGCAGCAGCACCGACCACGAGAACGCGTCGACGGCGACGTGATGCACGGCGAGCGCGAGCAGCGCCGGCGCGCCGTCGCGGTGGATCAGCGCGGCGCGTGCGAGCGGGCCGTTGCGCAGGTCGAGCCGCGCGGCGAGCGACGCGACGGTCGCGCGCGCGTCGTCGTCGTTCGCGGCCGTGCAGACGTCCAGCGGGAAGTGTTCGGTTTCGTCCTGCCGGCCGCCGTCGCCATCGTCCGGCGCGAAGGTGACGCTCGCGCGGCCTGCGTCGAGCGTCACGCGCTGGCGCAGCGCCGCGTGCCGCGCGGCCAGTTGCCGCAACGCGTCGCGCAGCGGCTCGGGCGCGATCGCGTGGGTCGTCTCGACGACGATCGTCTGCGCCCAGTGATTCGGCTCGGCCAGGCCGAGCTGCGCGAACCACGCGACGATCGGCGTCGGCGGCAGCGGGGCATCCGCGTGCGGCTCGCCGGCCGCGTGCGGTGCGGCCAGCGGCGCGTGGTCGCGCGGTGCGCGATCGAGTTCGTCGGCGAGCGCGCGCAGGGTGGCGCCGCCGAGCATCTGGCCGGGCGTCAGGTGCAGCCCCTTGCCGCGCGCCTCGACGATCGCGCGCAGCGCGCTCAGACTGTCGCCGCCGAGCGAGAAGAAGCTGTCGTCGCGGCCGGGCTCGCGGCCCAGGATGCGGGCCCAGACCTCGGCGAGCGCCTGCTCGGTCGCGGTAGCGGGTGGCGTCGGGGACGCGTCGGCGTGGCTGTCTGCCGTTGCGTCGGGCGCCGCTGCGTCGGAGGCCGGCGCGGCGGACGCAGGCTGCGGGGCCGCGAGCCCCGGCAGCGGCAGCCGCGCGATCGGCGCGAGCGGGTCACGCAACGCCGCGTCGAGCAGGTCGGCGAAGCTGGCGAGCCACGCGTCGGCGGTCGGCGCATCGAGCACGTCGCAGCGATGCTCGAGCGCCGCATGCAGCCCATTCGCACGCGGCTCCAGCATCATCGTCAGGTCGAATTTCGCGGTGGCCGGATACACGGGCACGACCTCGAGCGACAGCGTGCCGAGCGTCGGCGCGCGCAGCGGTGCGCTCTGCAGCGCGAACAGCGCGTGGAACAGCGGCGTGTCGACCGCGTCGCGCGCATGCCGCCGCGCGACCTCGTCGAACGGCGCGCGCGAATGCGCGAACGCTTCCAGCACGACGCCGCGGCAGCGCGCGACCAGCGTCGCGAAATCGGGCTCGCCCGACAGGTCGACGTCGAGCACGAGCGTATTCGCGAAGAAGCCGATCATCGGCTCGAATTCCGGGCGCAGCCGGTTCGCGACCGGCGTGCCGATCGCAAGCCGCGTCGCGCCGCTCGCGCGATGCAGCAGCGCGGCGAACGCGGCGAGCAGCACGACGAACGGCGTCGTGTCCGCTTCGCGCGCACATTGCTCGATACGCCCGGCGTGCAGCGTGGCGAGCGGGCGCTGCGTCGTCCGTCCGGGCACCGCGCGCCGAGCGGTCGGTACGGCCGGTACGGCCGTGCGCGGGAACGGCAACGGCGCGAGCGGTGCGAGCCGGCTTGCCCAGAAATCGACGTCGGCCGTCAACGCGTCGCCGGCTTCTTCTTCCCAGGTCGCGTAGTCGCCGTACTGGAGTTCGGGCTCGTCGGGCGCGCTCGCGTCGCCGCCGGTTTCGAACGCGTATTGCGCATCTAGCTCGCCGACGATCCGGTCGAGCGACCAGCCGTCGCACGCGATGTGATGGATCACCAGCGACAGCACGTGCTCGTCCGGTGCGAGCGCGAACAGCGTCGCGCGCAGCATCTGCGGGCGGTGCAGGTCGAACGGCGTCGCCGCTTCAGCGGCGAGGCGCGCGTGCAGCGCGTCGCGCACGAGCGGTTCGCGCGCCAGCTCGAAGGAGGCGTGCGGGTGCACGAACTGCATCGGCTGGCCGTCGACCGCGCCGTAGCTCGTGCGCAGGATTTCGTGGCGGCGCACGAGCGCGTCGAGGCTGCGCGCGAGCGCGCCGGCGTCGAGCGCGCCGACGATACGCAGCGCGAGCGGGATCGCGTAGGCGGTCGAGTCCGGGTCGAGCTGCGCCAGCATCCACAGGCGCCGCTGCGCGCGCGATTGCGGAAAGACGAAGACGTCGTGCGTGTCGAGCGGATCGCGGTTCGTTTGCGTCATCTCAAAGGGCTTTGTCGAGGGTCGTGAGGTGCGAGCCGTCCGGCCCGGCGGAAATTCGCGCCCGTACGCGCGCTGCGCGGCGCACCGGCGTGGGCGTCGAAGCGCCCGCTTCGCGCGCGTCGGCCGCGAGCGCATCGATCCACGCGGCGAGCGCATGCAGCGTCGGCTGCATGAACATCCCTTGCAGCGGCAGATCGAGGCCCGTCGCGACACGCGCCGCGTTCAGCGCCTTGAGCGACGCGATGCTGTCGCCGCCGAGCGCGAAGAAGCTGTCGTGACGAGCCGGTTCGCGGCCGAGGACGCGGGCCCAGATGTCGGCGAGCATGCGTTCGGTGGGTGTCGCGGGCGGCTCGCGGTGAGCGTCGTCGACCACGGCTTCGGGCCGCGGCAGCGCGCGGCGGTCGAGCTTGCCGTTGACGGTGAGTGGCAGCGCATCGAGAACGACGACGTGCGCGGGGATCATGTGAGCCGGCAGGCGGGCGGCGAGATGACCGCGCAGCGCGACGGGGTCGAGCGCGTCGCTCGCCGGCGTGGCATAAGCGACGAGTCGTGCGTTACCGTGCGCATCGTCGTCGGCCACCACGGCGGCATCGCGTACGCCTGGGTGATCACGCAGCGCGGCCTCGATTTCGCCGGGCTCGATACGGAAGCCGCGAATCTTGATCTGCTGGTCGGCGCGGCCAAGGTAGACGATCTCGCCGTCGGCGCGGCGTCGCGCGAGGTCACCCGCACGATAGCGCCGCGCGCCTGGCGCGCCGTTCGGATCGGGGACGAAGCGCGCGGCGGTGAGCCCTGGCCGGTTCAGATAGCCGCGCGCGACGCCGGCGCCGCCGACGTGGATCTCGCCGGCGACGCCGTCGAGCACCGGCTCGCCATGACGATCGAGCAATTGCAGCGACAGATCGGCCAGCGGCTCACCGATCGGGCTGAGCGGCGTGTCGGCATCGGCGCGGTGCAGCGTGCGCGCGGTCACGTGGACGGTGGTCTCGGTGATGCCGTACATGTTGACCAGACGTGGGCGTGTGTCGCCGTAGCGGTCGAACCAGTCGCGCAGCGCGGCGGGCTCGAGCGCTTCGCCGCCGAACACGACCAGGCGCAGCGCGGGCAGTGTGCCGGGCTGCCGGTCGAGCAGGCGGAAGGCCGAAGGCGTCTGGCTGAGGACGGACACGCGATGCGTGCGCAGGAAATCAACGAACGCGAGCGGATCGCGGCTCGTCTCGAAGGGGACAAAGACGGCCTGCGCGCCGTGCAGCAGGGCGCCCCAGAGTTCCCACACCGAGAAGTCGAAGGCGGTGGAATGAAAGACGCTCCACACGTCGTGTTCGGCAAGCGAGAACGACTCGCGCGTGACGTCGAACAGGCGCAGCACGTTCGCGTGAGTGACGATGCAGCCCTTGGGTGTGCCGGTGGAACCGGACGTATAGATCACGTAGGCGGCTTGCGCGGCGCAGACAGAGCGGGGCGGAGCACGGCGATTGCCGTCGTCATCGTCGAGGCTGATCACACAGCGCGGCAGATGCTTGTCACGCGGCAGGCGTTCGAGCTCAGCGTCGGTGCCGACGATGGCGATCATCGCGCTGTCGTCGATGAGGAAACGCAGGCGCTCGTCGGGATAGGCGGAGTCGAGCGGCACATAAGCGGCGCCGGTCTTGAGAATGGCGAGCATGCCGATCGCGAAATGAATGTCGCGCGCGGATGCGAGACCGATGCGCAGCTCGGGGCCCGCGCCGAGATCGCGCAGCGTCCACGCGAGTGCATTGGCGCGTGCATCGAGTTCGGCATAGGTCAGCGAACCGGCGTCGCCCGATACGGCAATCGCATCCGGATATTGCGTGGCGATCTGCTCGAACGCATCGCACAGGTTCGCATGCCGCAGCGTCGACGCGATCGGCGGACGCGATGTCACCGGCCAGTCGCGCACGCCGACGACCGCCATCGACAGCCACGGCGCATCGACATCGGCCGCGATGTCGCGCAGCGCTGCGTCGAGCACCGCGACGTGCCGTTCGATCTGCGCCGCGCCGAACCGGGCGACGTCGTAATGCAGCGACACGTCGAAGCCGTCGCCGGCCGGGTCGCGCGCGAACTGCACGAGCAGCGGGAAGTCGGTTTCCTCGTGCGCGTCGAAGTCGACGACCGCGACGCCGGGCAGATCGAGCGCGTCGCGATAGACGTGGAAGTGGATGTAGTTGAACGCGACGTCGAACAGGCGGCCCGCGCCGGCTTCGTCGGCGATGGCGGCGAGCGGCAGGCGCTTGAGCGAGTCGATCTCGCGCTCGGCAGCGGCGACCTGCCGGATCAACCCGGCCCACGAACCGGGCGCGAGGCGTGCACCGAGCGGCACGCTGTTCAGAAACAGGCCGGTCGCCCGTGCGCTGAGCGCGTGATCGGGCCGGTTGTGGACGACGTAGCCCGTCACCGGGCAGTCCGATCCCGTCAGCATCGACAGCGCGCGCAGATGCGCGGTGAGCAGCTGCGAGCGCAGTTCGACGCCGAGCGCGCGGGCCTGCGCGGCGAGCGACGTCGACAACGGCTGCGACACGCGCAGGACGACGCGCTCGACCGTGCGGCGGCTGGTGATCCGGCTCGGATCGTGCGGGTCGCCGCCCGCGTCGGCATCGCCGGCGAGCAGCGTCGCGGGCTGCCGGGCTAGTCGTTCGCGCCACGCGCGGCGCAGCGCATCGTCCGCGAGCGCGTCGCGCTCGGCGGCCGCGTGCAATGCCAGCACCGGCGCATCGCTGGCGGCCTCGATGCGCGGGCCGCCGCACGCGTGGCCGATCAACTCCGTCATCAGCGTCGCGACGCTCCAGCCGTCGACGATCGCGTGATGAAAGCTCAGCGTGACGTGGATCGCGTCGTCGGCGACGCGATGGATGAACAGCCGCAGCATCGGGCCATGTGCGATGTCGAAATCGCGCCGCTGCTCGGCGTCGACGAACGCGTCGAGCGCGACGCGCTGCGCTGCGTCGTCCAGCGTGCGGCAGTCGAACACCTGCAGCGAGGCAGCGGCTTCGCGGCGGATCAACTGCAGCGGCGTCGAAAAGCCGTCAAGCGCGAACCCGGTGCGCAGCGTCGCGTGCGCGCGTGTGACGGCTGCGAGCGCGCAGTGCCAGGCGGCCTCGTCCCACGCGGGAATTCGCAGACGATAGCGGAACACGTCGTGAAACACCGCGCCACCGTCGCGCTCGCGATGAAACAGCATGCCGAGTTGCAGGCGGGACATCGGCAGCGCGTCTTCGAGGCCGTCGGGCAGCCGCGCGCGGTCGGCGTCCGACAGCAGCGCGAACGGCGCGGGCGCGGCGGACGCCGCCACCGGCGGCAGCGGGTCGCGATCGACCGCTTCGGCGAGCGCGGCGAGCGTCGGGCATTCGCGCAACTGAAGGGGCGACACGTACACGCCGCGCGCGCGGGCCTCGGTGACGACTTCGAGCGAATTGATGCTGTCGCCACCGAGCGCGAAGAAACTGTCGTAGCGGGCCGGTTCGCGGCCGAGGACGCGGGCCCAGATGTCGGCCAGCAGGCGCTCGGTGGGTGTGGCGGGCGGCTCGCGGTGGGTGTCGTCGACGACGGCTTCGGGCCGCGGCAGCGCGCGGCGGTCGAGCTTGCCGTTGACGGTCAGCGGCAGCGCATCGAGGACGACGACGTGCGCGGGAATCATGTGAGCCGGCAGGCGGGCGGCGAGGTGAGCGCGCAGCGCGACGGGGTCAAGCGCGTCGCTCGACGGAGTTGCATAGGCAACGAGCCGTGCATTTCCGTGCGCATCGTCGTCGGCCACCACGGCGGCATCGCGTACGCCTGGGTGATCACGCAGCGCGACCTCGATTTCGCCGGGCTCGATACGGAAGCCGCGAATCTTGATCTGCTGGTCGGCGCGGCCAAGGTAGACGATCTCGCCGTCGGCGCGGCGTCGCGCGAGGTCACCCGCACGATAGCGCCGCGCGCCTGGCGCGCCGTCCGGATCGGGGACGAAGCGCGCGGCGGTGAGCCCTGGCCGGTTCAGATAGCCGCGCGCGACGCCGGCGCCGCCGACGTGGATCTCGCCGGCGACGCCGTCGAGCACCGGCTCGCCATGACGATCGAGCAATTGCAGCGACAGATCGGCCAGCGGCTCACCGATCGGGCTGAGCGGCGTGTCGGCGTCGGCGCGCCGCAGCGTGCGAGCGGTCACGTGGACGGTGGTCTCGGTGATGCCGTACATGTTGACCAGACGTGGGCGTGTGTCGCCGTAGCGGTCGAACCAGTCGCGCAGCGCGGCGGGCTCGAGCGCTTCGCCGCCGAACACGACCAGGCGCAGCGCGGGCAGTGTGCCGGGCTGCCGATCGAGCAGGCGGAAGGCCGAAGGCGTCTGGCTGAGGACGGACACGCGATGCGTGCGCAGGAAATCAGCGAACGCGAGCGGATCGCGGCTCGTCTCGAAGGGGACAAAGACGGCCTGCGCGCCGTGCAGCAGGGCGCCCCAGAGTTCCCACACCGAGAAGTCGAAGGCGGTGGAATGAAAGACGCTCCACACGTCGTGTTCGGCAAGCGAGAACGACTCGCGCGTGACGTCGAACAGGCGCAGCACGTTCGCGTGAGTGACGATGCAGCCCTTGGGTGTGCCGGTGGAACCGGACGTATAGATCACGTAGGCGGCTTGCGCGGCGCAGACGGCGCGGGGCGGGGCGGTGCGATTGCCGCCGTTATCGTCGAGGCTGATCACACAGCGCGGCAGATGCTTGTCACGCGGCAGGCGTTCGAGCTCAACGTCGGTGCCGACGATGGCGATCATCGCGCTGTCGTCGATGAGGAAACGCAGGCGCTCGTCGGGATAGGCGGAGTCGAGCGGCACATAAGCGGCGCCGGTCTTGAGAATGGCGAGCATGCCGATCGCGAAATGAATGTCGCGCCCGGACGCGAGACCGATGCGCAGCTCGGGGCCCGCGCCGAGATCGCGCAGCGTCCATGCGAGCGCATTGGCGCGTGCGTCGAGTTCGGCATAGGTCAGCGAACCGACGTCGCCGGATACGGCAATCGCATCCGGATACTGCGTGGCGATCTGCTCGAACGCATCGCACAGGTTCGCATGCGACGGTACGGGCAGGGCGGTCGAACACGTCGCCCGTGCATCGCGATCCGCCAGCTTTGCCGGAACGAGCCGCGCATTCGCGTCGTCGAGCGCTTCACGAAGCACGTCCCGGAACGCATCGACGAGCGTCTGCGGCGCAAGCTCGCCGAAGCATGAATCGTTCGTGTCGAAGTCGACGTAGATCGGCCGTCGCGCGCTGAAGTCGCGCACATAGACGCGCAACGGATAGCTTTGCGCGGGCGTGCGCAGCGGTGTCACCGTCGTCTGCGTGCCGTCGAACTTCGCATCGTAGTCGTGCCGCTCATACGACAGGCTCACTTCGAACGGCAGCCGGCCCTGGTCGCCCGACACCGCGTCGAGCGGATAGCGCTGATGGCGGAAATCGGCTTTCAGTTGCGTGCCGATTCGCGCGACGAGCGCCGCGAACGTGTCGGCGGGCGTGGCCGACGTACGCAATACGCAAAAGCCGAGAAAGAGTCCGATCGTCTGCTTGTCCATCGCGGTGCGACGGTTCAGGATCGGCAGGCCGATCGCGAGGTCGCGGGCGCCGACGACGCGAAACAGCGTCGCCTGCAGGACCGCCGCGAAGAAATGAAACGGGCTCGCGCGCTGCGCGTCCGACCACGCGTGCAGCGCGGCGGTGTCGGCCGCGCTCAGCGCGAGCACCGTGCGGCGGTTCGACTGCGACGTCGCGCGCGAAAAATACTCGCTGTCGTATGACGCGAGGCGCTCGGCCCAGTAGCGCCGCGACGCGTCGCACTTGTCGGAAGCAAGATATGCGCGCTCGTCGGCGAGCATCGCGTCGACGCTCGTCTCGTCCCACGGCTGCGGCGCTTCGCCCGCACGCATCCGGTTGTACGCGTCGCAGAGGCGCGCGTAAAAGAGCGACGTGCCCCATCCGTCGAACAGCGCGTGATGGAATTTCGCATAGGCGATGTGGTCGTTATCGCCAACCTGTATCAGCACCATCCCGCAGGCGATCTCGCGTCCGTCGGTGGCGAACGGGCGATTCGCGAAATCGTCGTCGACGAAGCGCTGCGCAGCGGCCTGCGGATCGGCATGCGCGCGCAGGTCGAGCATCTCGCGCGCGAAGCCGGTGTCGTCGTGCGCGATCTGGTGCTGGCCATCGTCGCCGTCGTGTAGCGACGAGCGTACCGCCGCGCTGTGCTGTGCGACGAAGTCGGCCGCGCGCCAGAAGAGATCGGCGTCGAGCACGCCGACGATGTGCGCCAACGCGCCGATGTGCGCGAGCCGGTGGTCTTCGTGGATGTTTTGCGCCGACAGAATATTGCGCTGTGCTGCCCGTAGGGGGTATTTCATCTCGCTGCCCGCCGTAGATGGATTCGCTTTCGAAAATTATTCGGATGCCGATACATTGCGACGTTCGATTGCGCCGGAAACCCGCGCAGCGGATGCGGCCATTCTCAAGTGACGGGCATTAAAACACCGCGCCGGCCGAGCGTCTGTCCCCCCAACGCCGGACAATGCACGCGGCGCCCGTCATGCATTCCCATGACAGACATCGGGCGCCGCCGGTGTTCTAATCCGGCAGGCCGGTTCGCGCGCCAGATGCGCGAACGCCGAATCCGACGCGTTCGCGTCGCGCGAGCTTGATCGCGCTCAAACCGGGAAGGACTGCATGTCGACGGGTCGTCGTTTCTTTTTTTTCTGGCTGGGCGAATCGTCGATGCAATGCGCCGCCGCGCTGATGTCGTTCGCACTCGGCGTGTGGGTCTATCAGCATTCCGGCTCGGTGACGGCTTTCTCGAACACGGTGATCGCAGCGACGCTGCCGTCGGTGCTGATCCTGCCGTTCGCGGGCGGCCTGGCCGACCGGATCGACCGCAAGCTCATCATCGTGTCGGCCAACGCGGCGCTCGCGCTGCTCACGCTGCTGCTGCTCGCGCTGTTGTTCGCGGACCGGCTGCAGCCGATGCACTTGTATGCGTTCAACGCATGCGCGTCGGCGGTCGGCGCATTTCGGACACCTGCCAATCAGGCGTCGATCAATTCGATCGTCTCGAACGACGCGCTGACGCGTGCGAACGGCCTGATGGGTATCGGCAAGAACGTGTCGACGCTCATCGCGCCGCTGCTCGGCGGAGTCATCATGGGCGGCGCCGGCCTGAATGCGGTCTTCACGATCCATTTCGTCGCGAGCGTCGCGGCGATGCTGTGCGTGCTCAAGGCGCTGGGGCATCCCGGCGCGGCATCCGTCGAGCCGGTGCGCGCGGACCGGCCGCTGCGGCGCGATGTACTGGCGGGTATCGCGAGCGCGTTGCGCTTCTTCGAAGCGGAGCCGCTGATGCTCGGACTGCTCGGCTACATGATGATCCAGAGCGCGCTGATCTCGCTTGCGACGATGATGATCGCACCGCTCGTGCTCGCGACTCATTCGAGCGCGCAGCTCGGGCTCGTCTACACGTCGGCTGCAATCGGTGGGCTCGCCGGCATGTCGCTCCTCGTCGCGACGACGAATCCGCGGCGCCTGATGCTGATCGTCGTGTGCGCGGATGCGGTGCTGTCGCTCTGCATGCTGTCGATCGGCCTCGTGTCGGCCACGTCGTCGTACTGCGCGATCGCGTTCGTCGCGCTGGCGGCGGGCAGCGTCGCCGAAGGGTGCGCCAGCGCGCTGTGGCTGCGCAAGATCCCGGCGCGCAACAAGGCCAGCGTGCTGTCGTTCGTCAGCATGCTGATGATCGCGACGATGACGGTCGTCGTCGCGGTGGGCGGGTTCGTCGTCGACCGGGTGCTGGAGCCCGCGCTGTCGGCGGGCGGGACGTTCGCGCAGGCGGCGAACGCATGGCTCGGGATCGGCAAGGGTGGCGGCGTCTCGCTGTTGTTTGTCGCGGTGGGCGCGACGAGCGTGCTGCTGTGCGCGTGCATGTTCGCGCATCCGCGCATGCGACGGATCGACCTGCTGGTGCCGGACGATCGTTCGCTGAATGTGATCGATGTTCGGGAATTGCCTTCGGCGGAGTGATCGATGTGAATCAGGAGTCTCGGTATCGACGGCCTAGCTCGCACGTGTGAGCGGCTCGCGAGTGGTATCAGGTATATTCAGCGGGTTCTTGTCCTCACGGTATCCGTTCAATGGAATCAAGACGCAAGACAGTGTGCGTCGTCGCGCCCGCAGGTGTGCCCGATCCGCAAGGAATCGAGCGCGGCATCGCGCTCGTCGAAAGCTGGGGCTTCAAGGTCACGACGAGCGCACATCTCGGCAGCCGGTACCGCTATTTCGCCGGTACCGCCGAGGAGCGCGCGCACGATCTGCGGCGCGCCTTGATGGATCCGTCAATCGATATCGTCTGGCTCGCGCGAGGGGGATTCGGTTGCGCGCATCTGCTCGAGCACCTGCCCGACGAGATCGCGACGCCGAAGACGATCGTCGGTTTTTCCGACGCGACGTCGCTATTCTGCGCGCTTGCAGACCGGCCCGGCGTGCGCTTGTTGCATGGTCCGACATTCCACAGCCTGGCGACCAAGGTCGACGACGCGACGCGTGCCGACATGCGCGCCGTGCTGACCGATGGCAAACGCGCGCCGCTGAGCCTGCGGCATTTGTCCGGCGCCCCTGGTGCGGTGCGGGGACGTCTGTGCGGCGGCAACGTGACGGTGCTCGCGAGCGTCGCGGGTACGCGCTGGTCGCTTCGCTCACGCGACGCGATCGTACTGCTGGAGGACGTGACGGAATTCGGCTACCGGCTCGACCGCAGCCTGACGCAACTGCGTCTGAGCGGCGCGTTCGACGGGGCCCGCGCGTTCGTGCTCGGGCAATTCACGCGCTGCCCGATCCCGGACGGCGCGGATTTCACGCTCGAGCAGATGCTTGTCGACGTGCTGGGCGGCTTCGGCCTGCCGATCTACTCGGGTCTGCCGATCGGACATGAACACCGCAACATCACTTGGCAATACGGCAACCAGGCTGCCATCGAGAACAACGCGATCCGGTTCGTCGCGTAACGTCGAATCTAGAAGGACAGGAACGCGTATTCAAAGCCGGCTGTCCCGGGCACGGGCACAAGGGTGCTGTCGCAATTATTTTATTTTACATAATATGTATGACCAACATTTTTGGTTGTAGTGGCTAGATTGAAATGTCCGCTTTGGGGGTGCGGCGGAATTCTTGGACTGGCTTCGATGGCTGCAACGGAACGGATCACGATGCGCGAACTGGAACGCAATAGAGGGCACTCGTTCACCGAGTGCAGCGCTCATTGTATTGGACTCGAGTATCGTCGAGTATGACCAAGCCACTGGCGTGGCCCGCTACCGGAACGATCATCGTGGTAACCAGTCGAAACGGCCCGCCACCACAAGGCGGCCTACCGACCCGTGCGCAAATTCCGATCAGGTGGCACTGAGATGCGAAATAATAGCGGCACTCGGCGCTCGTTTTCTGCCACATCCAAACCTTCTTTCCGGGACTTATGGAAGCATCTACCCTTCACGCGCTGCAAGCCGAGCTACGCGAACTCGATACTCAGCTGACCCAGACCAGGGCCGTAGAAAAGAAGGCTGCGCTGGCAGCCTTCAAGAGACAAGTTGAGCTGTATGGCATTACCCAGCAAGAAGTGTTGTCCGCACTGGGCTATATACAGACGCGATCAAAGCGCGTTGCCGCGAAGTACTACGATCCGTCGTCGGGCCGCAGTTGGTCAGGCCGCGGCCCTCGGCCGAAATGGCTGGAAGGCAAGGAACTGGTCGACTATGCAATCGACCGTGAGCGGCGGACGTGGTGGCCCGGCGAAGACTCGTGAATGCCGCACCGGTGTTTCGCAAATAGCTTACGCAGTACATTAAAAATGCCCATCGTTTGAGCGTGCGACCTTCTCCGACGACTTCGAGGAACAGACTGTTGAGGTCGTTTTTCGGAACCCGAACAGCAACGTAACAATGATTGACTTTCTGTCTGGAGTTCCCAGCCTAGAATTGCATACCGACTCGTCATATGGTGCAATGGAAGAATTGCGCGATGCATAACTGATCTCTGCGGCCGACGCGTTCGAAAACATGCCAGTGCCTTATCCGAAACGGGCCGTATTCGTCATGACGTCTCCGACACGTCCAGACGTTGCGTCGGTCGTGGCTGACATCTCCCGGTACGGTCCTGCGGTGCGCTGTTTCCTCTCGCCGTTTGACGCGCTGTTAGAGATGCGGTTCATGCGGCAGAACGATCCTGATGCGGTCAACGGGGTCGTGCGTTCGAACCTTTTGCCGATAGGGATTTTCTATTCGAGTCGGTTCCGGCAACGGCCGCTCGCAGTGCATTTGGCCTGGCTCGCGCACCACCAACGATTGGTTGCGCATAACGACGGCCAATTGATCCGTGTAGTTCGCGATCAGGCGCCCCAATGGCGAATGCAGCCGAGAAGCCCGGAGAGGATGGAAATCGACAGCGAGACCTGGGCGGTATTGGACCGGTTACATGAACGCGCCGGCCTGTTCGCCTGGCGCGACACGCTACAGATTGTGCAACAATGGTTCGCTAATCCGGTCGCAGCGGAATCAACGCTGCAGCGGACTGTTACGGCACTCGACACAATCGAATCGATAGTGGTACCAGTCGGTCGCGCTGAACAGGTGGCGGTGTTTGACCCGGAATCGGGGCAATGGCATTTCGTACCGCGTGACACGATCAATTAATACACTGAGAGAATCCGCCCAGGCCGGGACGGATTAACAGGATGTGAACAACGAAGAAAGGGGCTTGCGGTGGGCATTCGCGACACGTTCAATAACTTCGCAACGGGTGCAGTCGACTGGAATCAGCGTCCCGTCAGCCTCAATTTTGGCCAGGCGCAAGGTGCACTGGGCAATTTGGTTGCGCTTCAGCACGCACGCATCCATGAGGGGTTGATGACCGGCATCCACGGCGCGCTTACCTGCGTGTCGCCTCGTCATCATTTGCCTCCGAAGCTGTTCATGGGCATGCCGGTCTCCGTCCAGATCACCACCGATCGCGGGCAGCAACACTGCGTCAACGCGATCATCCGCGATGTCCAAGCCGGACAGAGTGATGGCGATCTCTGCGTGTACCAGCTCACGATCTGTGATGCCTTGTCGCTGATGGACAAGCGCACCAATTCACGGCTCTTTCGCACGAAAAGCGTCGTCGACGTGCTCGCCGTTCTGCTCAACGAATGGCGGCAGCGCAGCCCGGCGCTCGCCCGCGCGTTCGAATTCGATCTGTCCGGCTTGAACCGTAGCCGTTACCCCGCGCGCGAACTGACCCGACAGGTCAACGAATCGGACGCGAAATTCATTCGTCGCCTGCTGCGTCGCGAAGGCATCACCGTGTTCGCCCGATCCGGTCCCGTCAACGGCGCGAAAGGGACCCCCAACGAGCCCCCTGTCCACACCCTCGTCTTCTGTGACGACCCAATGGGCCTGCCCGAAGCGCCGGCCGGCACCGTGCGCCTGCATCCGCGCGACGCTGGTACCGAAGAGCGCGACACCGTTACGCTTTTCGCACAACACCAGCAACTCGTCTCGGGTGAGGCCAGCCGCCCGTCATGGGACTACAAAAAAGCCCGCGTCGACACCTCAGCGGCCACGATAAGCCTCGACCAGGGCGAGGCCGGGAACGACCTCGCCAAGCTGCTGGCCGACGTGATCATCGACATCCCGCACGCCGGCGATTCCTGGGACGATCTCGATCGCCTCACGCAAACCCGCATCCACGCCCATCAGTTTCAAGCCGAGCGGGTCGACGGCGCGAGCGGCGTGCGCGATCTCGCCGTCGGCGCGTATGTCACTCTCACGGGTGATGTCGACCTCGACATGCAGTCCGTTGACCAACGCCAGTTCGTGATCACCTCGATCCAGCACGACATCTGGAACAACCTACCGAAAGGCTTGAGCGATCGCGCACAAGCCTTGTTTGCCGCCAGCCGCCATCTGGCTCAACCCACGTCGGCTTGGGCCGCCTCGCTCAGCGAGGATAGCGATACCCGCTACGAAAACACCTTCACAGCGGTACGCCGTGGCGTACCGCTCACGCCCGGCTATGACCCGCGCATCGATCTGCCGCCCGTTCATCTGCTCACTGGCGTCATCGTCGCGCGCGACGGCGAGGACATCGTGTGCGACCAGGATGGCCGTGTCTATGTCCAGTTACAGGGCCTTGATCCGGCTGATCACGCCCATGCCCAGGGCGTTGGCACCAACGGCAACTCCGGCGACAGCGTACCGATCCGCGTCGCCACTAGTCTTGCCGGCCCGGGTTTTGGTGCATCTTTCCTGCCGCGCGCCGGCATGGAAGTCTTAATCGATCATGTCGCCGGCGACCCCGATCGTTTGATCATTACGGGCGTCGTGCCCAATGGGGCAAACCCACCTGCAGCTTTCACCCATACGGGATCGCTGCCCGGTAATCGTTACGTTTCGGGCATCAAAACTCAGGAAATAAAGGGCAAGCGTTATAACCAGCTCCGGCTCGACGACACGCCGAACGAAATCAGCGCGCAGTTGGCGAGCGAGCATGCCTATACCCAATTGAATCTCGGGGACCTGACCCATCCTCGCGAGAACGGCACCGGACAAGCACGTGGCGAAGGCGCGGAGTTGCGCACCGACGCGGCCGCCGCGGTGCGTGCCGCACGCGGCATCCTGCTCACGGCCTATGCACGCACCCGCGCCAGCGGCGACCAGCTCGACCGTGACGAACTGATCGCCCTGCTCGGCGAGTGCTCGGATCTGTTCAAGTCGCTCGGTGATTACGCAGGGCAGCACGGCGGCCAATCCGCGGATACCACCGGCCAGCAGGCCGTCGCCGCGGCTTTCAAGAACTGGGCCGCCGGCGATGGCGCACCAAACTCGACCGGATCCGCTGCCGCGCCTGCGTCGGGTTCATCTGCCTTGATGGCGATCGGCGCACCAGGTGGTTCGGTCAATCTGACGCCAAAGACGCACGTCACCTACGCTGGCGAAAACATCGACCAGGTCGCGCAGCAACATCTGCAGTTGACCAGCGGTCAGCGCTTCAGTGCGTCTGCCGGCCAGGGCCTTCACCTGTTCGGGCGCGGCGAAGGCGTACGCGCGATCGCCGGCGACGGGCCGCTGATGTTGCAGGCCCAGCAAGACATCCTGTCGGCCATCGCGCAGAAAGGCGTGCAGATCACGTCGATCGGCGACGAGGTGTTGATATCCGGCAAGACCATTCGAATGGTTGCTGAAGACGGCAGCTATCTGAAGATCGGTAGCGGTATTCAGGGCGGCTCGAACAGCGCTTTCACCATGCATACGGCAGGCCACGATTTCCTCGACCCGGCCACTGATCACGTCTCGTCGCCCGCCTTCTCACAGGCTGGTGCCGACCAGAAATTCCGCCTGCGCTATCCCGGTACCGACAGTGCCGATAACCTGCACGCCGTGCCGAACCGGCCGTACAAGATCACCCTGAACAACGGCCAGGTCATTCAAGGCGTCTCCGATCACGAAGGTTTGACCAACCTCACCGCCAGCGATGCAATGCACATCGCTCACGTCCACGTTTTCGACGCTAAGGAATAAGCCGATGGCCACCTCACAAACTCCACGCGTGGTCGGCGAAAAGAAAGCGGTCCTTCAATCGAACCGTCCTCAAGACGCGCACGTCAACGTCGACGTCGAGCACCGCTTTCCCTGCACCACCATCCTGATCCACGGCGTCAACGATCTCGGCACCGATTTCGGCACCGTCGAAGGTGGGCTCTGCGAAGGGCTCAACGATCGCCTCGGCCGCAGCGATCTCAAGGCCGCCGAGTATAAGCACGGCCGCATGGCCCATGACGATCCGAACAAAAAAACTGTCACCGCTGCCGACCTCATGAAAAACCTCGACGATGTCCTTTATCGTCGTCAGGAAGCAGCCGACACCCGCAGCCCACTTATCCCCTTCTATTGGGGCGTCCGAGCAGACAAGGACGATCTGCCGAAAGACCCCAACAAGCAAACAGTCAACGGCCAGTATGTCGACAAGTTCGGCAACCGCTTGGACGTACACCGTGCCAAGGGTGGCGGTTTCTTCGCCAACGCCACGACCGACATCCCCGGTATGTTCTCCTCGCACTTCTTGGGAGGAAAACTTACCGCCTCGCTCAATTTCCTCTCGGGCGATCCGACCCATCCGTTGCTCGAAGCCCCGAGCCGCCACTACATGGTGCTGGCTGCCGTCCGGCTGGCTGCACTCGTTCGACAGATCCGCATCATCAACCCTGACGAGACGGTCAACATCATTGCGCACAGCCAGGGCACCCTGATCTCGCTTCTCGCTCAGGCCTTCCTGATCAACGGGCTGGATTCGAAAGTGTGCAGTGTCGGAGATCGACCAGCCGACACGCTGATCTTGATCGACTCGCCCTTTACCCTCGAACAGGAATTCGCGGACCGCTTCGGCCAGACCGGCGACGAGCAGCAAACCACTTACGCACGCACCAAAACCCTCTCTAATCTCACGCAGTTGGTCGCGCAAGCGAAGCACGGCACGCCGCCACTCGATAAGCTCTGCGCCACCGATGGACAGGGCAAGGTCGTGCGCGACAACTTCGGTATCACCGGGCCTAAGTGGGGGTCCCAACATGCCACGCGCCTGACAGGCCCCAACGATGTCGTCGGCAATGCTACGTTGGCCTTCGCCGAACGGGACAATCGCGGCAAGGTCTATCTTTACTTCTGCCCCGAAGACTCCACCGTCGCCATGAACGGCATCAACGGCATGGGCTCGTCGGGTCTGCCCGATTCTCGCAGCGTCACGGCCTCGCGCGATGGTGCAAAACCCGAGACCATCCGGATCCTGTCCGATAGTTTCCGCCAACGCGTGTTCACGCGGCGCTTGCGCAACGACAAACCGGTACTTGTCGGCAATGCCCCCGGTCCTTTCACCTTGCGCGAAAAAGGCGAAAGCGCCCACGGAACTACCGGGGTGACGGAGAAATTGAAGCGCGCCGACATCCCCGTCGGCACCGTGCGGACGATCAATGGCGAAGCGTTGCCTCCGCCGTTTCCACCGGAACTGCAAGCCAATGTGATCGACGGAACCCAACGCACGCCACTGGACGGCAGTGCGAGCGAGGTCGAGCCGGGTCAGCAGGCCCTCGACCAGCTCGAAGCCGAGACCGTGTTGAGCACGGATGGCGGCCCCGGCACCTTGCAGAAGCTACCGATTCAAACCATCGACTGGCCCGGTTTCGGAATCGGCAGTCGGATCCCCGATCGCGGCACAGTCGAGACCCGACTGAATGAAGGCAAGACCAATGCCGACGATCGGTTTCGCGTGCTTCAGGTCACCGCGCCCTTTCCGATCCAGCCCGGCAAGCTGCAGATCGTCCGACAGGAATCCCCCAACGAGGCCAAGGTGCGCATCATGAACTCCTTCCGCTCCCCGGACTCCTATCACTCCGCCGTCATGAGCGGTCGACGCAATCACCGCTGCGCCACCGCCTTCGATGTCTCCATCGGCCAGGCCCGCGCCATCGATGATCCAGACTGGGCAAAACTGCTGCGCGCCATCGCAGATTGGCGGCTGTCCTTTGACAAAGTACAGGGCGCATCAGGAAAACAAAAATACAACCAACTCGATCCCCTAACCCGCAAGATCGTCGAAGCAAATTGCAAGTACTACTACGACGGCACGTTTCCGGCCGCTGACCTAGTGCCCGCCGCGCCTCCGTCCCAAGTGGTGAGCGAGATCTACCAACAGCAACAGGATTTTAAAAAGAAGCAGGAAGCCGACCAGGAGCGCAAGCGCATCGACGAGCGCAATCGGCGTCTGAAGGCACAGGCCGACCAGGTCAAATCCCAGGTCCAACAAGGCATGACGCGTGGCCAGCAATACATTGGCAAGCAAGTCGACGCCGCCAAGCAGGGGCTGGACGGGGCGCTCGAAAATGCCAAACAGGGCGTCCAGGACCTCTGGAACAAATTCTGATCTGCGATGACAATTACACCTTCTACCAGCGCGTCGAAACGCCCCCTATTCGGGGTACTGCTGATGGTCCTGGCTTTGCTCTGGACCGCCGTATTGAAACTGCTCACCGTGAGCGGCGCTCTCCCTTGGGGAACCACATCGATGACTCAACGCGGGCTGTTCTGGCTGCTACCGATCGTTCTGATCAGCGGCATGGTGTATGCCGGCTATAGTGTGTGGTCACGCCAACATGCACCACGCGCGTTCGATCCGGCAGCGGTGCCGGCCGCCGCTGTGCATGACGATGGGTTCGCTGCGGCCGCTGCGCGCGATCCGCGCTTCACGCTGGAGATCCGTCGCTTCGGCGTCACGGTCGACCGCTTCCGTCAGCGCGCGCTGCTGATGCGGCTGGATGAAGCCGGCGTGAACGGTAAGTTGCTGTCGCAAGATCCGAAAGACTACCCGTGGGAAGCAATGGCGCGGATGTCTCAAGAAGGGCAACGCGAAAACAACGTTTTCGGCTACACCCTGCGCAACTGGACAGATTACTGGCCAATCCCGGTCATCGTGGCTGGACCTCCAAGAAAGGAGAACGACCCCGACGCCGGTCGCATGGCTACGCATATCGGCAGCGCCGACAATGGTGCAGGGATCGGGAACACGCTCTACATTCGCCTCGATGAGATCCATACCGAACACGGCGATGAGGTAATTTCGCGTGTGTTCGAGTTCTTCGATCGGCATCCGGACCTGCCCGCCGTCGTGCTGCTGATCGAGGATGGGTTGAATACTCGGTCGTATTTGAGCACTCCGGGAGAAGACCTAACGCAACAAAACAAGAACGGCAACTTCGTGCCGACCCGGCCCGATAGTTTTGTGGCCCTGCTGGTGACACGCAAGGATCGTGTCGACCGACTGATCCGGCCTTACACGGTTGACGCACCGGAGGCGATCGACAACACCAAGACGCAGTACGACGTGATCAAGCTGTGGAATTACTTTTGGGCCCAACAGAAGGCCTATTGGGCAGCAGGCGACGCAGCAGGCGAAGCAACGCACAAAGAAATGCCCTGGGACTATTGGCAATTGAAGCTGGCGGAATTCTGGAAGACCACGCCGCTAAAAACGCCGGAAGGCTTCAAGCCGAATCCGTGGGTGCCGGTGCCGTGGACGACCTGGCAGTTGAAGGAATACGACGACTGGCCGGTACTAGCCTACCTGCATCGCCCCGTGCGCGTGGATCTGAGCGACGGCCATGGAGAACCGCTGAAAAAGGGCGAAAAGATCGAAAAACTCCGCGCGGGTTGGCAGCAGGCACTGGACACGTTACCGACAGGTGTCCAGCCGGGCCGTATGTTCTACGACACGGGTGCGTCAAACAGCTCGTTGGCACTGCTGGTGCAGTCGCTACACGACAATCCGCAACACATCGATCTCGACGATCCGAAGGACGCTTTCGACATGCAGCGACGCATCGGTGGCGACACGGGCACAAGCTCGACCTGGGTGCAGCTCGCACTAGCCTTGATGATGGATTACGGGGACGGCAAGACGAGCGCGTTGGTGAACCTACGCGACCCGTTGCACGGGACAATCGTGATGCTGACGCCTCCGGACGAGACGTCGCGGAAAGCGAACCCACAGACGTTCAGCTGGGATTTTTAGGGCCCTACATGAGCGAGAAACCCTATATTCTTGAGGGCGATGCCCATAGCCATGGTGGTCGCGTCCTGTCGGGCGCGCCCCACTCTCGCATCAAGGGCCAGGCGATTGCGCGTTTGCACGATCCCGCGATTTGCGAACTTCACGGCCCAACGACCATCGCAAAGGTATCGGGTCGTGGCCGTTTCGACGGTCAGCCCGCCGCGTGCGATGGCGACGAGTTGGCCTGTGGCGCGAAGCTGATCGCGAGTCAATCGGGCACCGGCGGCTAAGACCAAACCCTCGGCACCCCGCCGGCGAGCTCCTCGTCAACGGTGTGCGGCACCAAGCTCGTCGCAACGCGGGCCGCGGACGACGGGGTCGTGATCGCCGCCCCGCCCGTGCCTTCGGCCCCGTCGAGCGCCGCGTTGAAAAACGTCTCGACCGACTGTAACTGCCGCACCGCGTCCGCCTTTGTGTAGAGCGTGGTGGTGCGCAGGCTCGCATGGCCGAGCAGCTCCTGCACGTCGCGGATGTCGGCGCCGACGTCTAGGCCGTGGTTCGCGAAGGTGGGCAACTTTACTTCCCATCACTGCGAACGAAAGATCGGTCTTGTCGATGACGAAAAGTAAAACCGTGACGTTGAGAAAGTTTGGCGACGAAAAACGTCAGTGTCGACGGTCTCCAAGACAACACCAGACCGATAAGTCTTCAAACGGTCATCAACACCAACTGGAGGGGGAAATCGTGTGTATATTTACCGTAGAAATCGATCTCCCCAAGAACATTTCTACCTCTCACGGAGTCGATGCGACCGGTACGGCCGCGCCGATCAAACCTCGCGTCTCGCGTTATCAGTTGATCCATATAAGCGGATCTAAGAGTTCGCGACGGGACTTACAATTGCAGTGCCTGTGGCCTCGTCAAGAAGAGTTAAATCAAACGGAGACGCGATAATGATGTTGTACGGGATATCGGACCTGGCGATCCTGCTTTGCTTGGCGCTTGCCGTCACCATACCGATCACGCTGATCATCGCGGCTTTCGGATTGAACGGTCGCGTTCGCGCACATAAAGCCTGGAGGATCTGCATCGTCTTCCTCTGCTGCCTGGTGTTCGGGCAGGTTGTCGCCCTTTTCAACCATCGTTCAATTGCCGATAGCTATGACCATGCAATAAGCGCCTGGCACACCCACCACCTCACACGGGCAACGGTATTCGACGGGATGCTGGCGTCGGAATGAACGTACCAGCGAGATAAGCCTTGTTATCACTACAGCACGATTTTCGACCAAAACTTGGGTTTCGCACAACGTGTGGCCGGGACTACCGGCGCTGCAACGGCATCGCGGGGGAGTTGACACCGCCCTTCGCGACGCTGCGCCCTGTGACGATTTTAATGCACCGCACGCAACCCCGTGATTCTTCGAAAACTTCCCGTCTCGGGGCCAATGTCGCGCGGCGAAGTGACATCTTTCCTTCGCAAACGGTGACGACTTTCCTTTGGTCTACGCCTTGGCAGTGGCGTTCCCCGCCTCGTGCGATTCGACCACGTCTTCCATATGACCCGTGTGACACATTGCGCTCGGCAAGCGTCGAGCCCGGTTAACTTGATGGCAGATCGGCGTATCGAACCTGCCGAACTCGCGTCTAAATCGACTTCAGCGTCAATGCCAGCACTTACGCCCAATTCAACTATTCTGGCGCCGGGGGCGGCGGACAACCATTTCGTCTCTTATCAATAATCGGTATGTCGCCAAAACAATGAAAAGGATCCTTATAGTAAGCTTCAATTCCACGCTTAGTATCAGATATGGATATGTCCATCCCCGCCACAACCTTATTCAAATCAAATCCGAGGTTCTCGAAAAATGGGTGCGAATACGGTTGACGTGAATCGACGATGCCGAGGTCCAATACACGGCTCCCAGGAAGATTGAAATATTTACCATTTTCTCTGTACCCCGGCACCCGTAAGCCATTCTTACCCCAGGTAGCTGGTTGCGCCTCAAACCGATAGGGACCCTGCAAAAGTGGGTGTGTAGCATTCAAGTGTGCTGCATGCGATTCCAGGATCTCTTCGGCGCCCCGTCCGGTTTTACCCCGGCGGACTGCGTCTCCGCCGATCGCCTTCATTAAATTGATGATTCGCGACAGTGGGTCATCCGCGCTATCCAGTCCAAGGGGATCTGCCCAGGATGTGGTGTTCTTCGCATACCGGTAAATGTTCGTGGCCGGCCCGATGCCAAGCGGATCCTGGGATATAAACATCCCGACGCGACTGTCGTAGTAGCGGTACCGGTTATAGTGCAATCCAGTTTCCGCCTCGAAGTATTGCCCCTGAAGCCGGAGCGGCTGGTCGAAATCATTAAGAGCCCAGCTTCGACTGACTGTGCCCCAGGCCGCGTAGCTGCCGGTCCAGAGGACCATGCCAAGCGGATCGGTGATTCGGGTTGGCGCGCCGTTTGGATCGGAATGAAAGTAATGCATCGCTGAAGGATCGCGCGTCAGGTCCAGCGACGATCGCATCGTCGGCCGATCCCGACTTCCCCGGTCTGTAGGCTGGGCTTGCAGTTGCTGCGCCTCCCACACGTCGTCGCGGCCAGTTGCGTGTCCCGCATTCCGCGTGTCGCTCGCTGGCGACGCTGCCGTATCCGTTGCGGATACATGCCGCATTCCTGTCAGCGGCCGAAAGCCCCCAGGATAGTAAACCCACTCCCGTGCTTCGCCATGCACACTCGTTGATCCAGGTAACGCATCGCGTGTACCGCCTACACAATTCGGGGATTGAGACTGAGTCGTGTCGGCACGGGAGGGCACGTTTGGCGAGAGTTTGGGAATGTTCTCGTCAACCGCCGCAAATTCGCCCACCATCACATCCCCTTCCCAGAAGTAGCGGCTGGTACGGAGCGATGTTGACCCTGCCCGGGAATCGACGTCATGCTTAATCTTCGTGATCTTCTTCGTGCGTCGATGAAAGACGTCGTACTCATACCGCGTACGAATGTTCAGCGTGGCGTCTGAGTCCCCCGCGGCGGCCGGTGCCCGACGCAAGGTCAACGTTTCAATCAACAAACCGTCGCCATCCCAGCGCAGCATCAGGTCCTGTTGCGGATCCTGTCTGCGCACAAGGTTGCCGATGCGGTCGAATGCATAGTAGCAGCCGTCATGTTCGCCTTCCCGTATCCACATGTCGGTCTGTGGGCCCTGCCCGAACGCGCCAGTCTGGTTGCAGTGGCGAATCCGGGTCTTCAGCAGGTCGCCGGCCGGATCGTACAGAAAACGATGCAGCTTGTCGGCCGGATCGAGGTGTCCGGTCAGCTTCCCTCCCGGATCGTACTGGTAGCGCTCGACGCCAAGTCGCGAGTCGCGCCTTTCGGTCATTTCGCCATTGGCGTCGTATACGTATTCACTGGCGAACAGGGGGCCGGTACTGGCCAGCAGCGTTTGCTTTGCGAGCAGCCCTTCCGACGTATAAGATAGTTCGCGTCGCAGATCGACGCCAAGATGCTCAACGCGGATCTGCCCGACCGCGTCCCGCTCGAATGTGAGCGGCGCATTGTCGTCAATCTGGATCGATCTGACCACGTCGAGCGCGTCGTAGTCGTAGCGAACCGTATGCGTGATGATCTCGCCATCCGCCTTGAGTTCAGTTCGGCGTTCGATCCGGTTGCCCGCCGCGTTGTACACATAGACGATCACAAAATGGTCGCCCTGCCTTTCCTCTACGAGGCGACCGGCCGCGTCATACGCCAGTTCGACGCGGCTGTCCGGATTCTCGGCGACGATCAGGTTGCCACGGCAGTCATACGTGAGCATCTCGGTACGAATCCCGTCGGGTTGCCGCGGATCCGGCACGCGCTTTTTCACGATACGGCCAAGCATATCCGTTTCGTAGCAGATCGCCTGCCCCAGCGGATCGACGCTGCGCAGCAGCTCGCCCGCCGCGCCGTACTCGTAGTGGTGCAGCTGGCCCCAGTAATCGACCTCTTCCACGATCCGTCCCAACGCGTCGCGCTTCAGTTGATACAGTTCGCCGCGCTCGTTGACCACGCTGATCAGTTGCCCCTCGGTGTCGTAGCGATATTCGACCACGCCCCCGTCCGGCGTCAGCCGCTTGGCGGTTTGCCCGAGTGCCGAATATTCGCATTGTGTGACTTGGTCATTCGGATCGCGATAGCGCACCAGATTACCGTCGGCATCATAACCGCAGAAAATTTCCCGTTCGCCCGGCTCGATCGCCCGCGTCAGGTTGCCGTTGTGATCGTATTCATAACGGCTCACCTGACCAAGCGCGTTGACGGTCTGGATGACATTGCCCCGCGCATCGTGGGCGTACCGGGTGCGTTGGCCGAGCGGATCGGTCACCGCTTCAACATTGCCATCGCGATCGTAGTCGAAGCGCGTTATCCCGCCACGGAGTCCTGTATGCGCCACCAGTTGCCCGTGCCGGTCGTACTCGTAGCGCACGGTGGCATGCGTTGGCGTCGTCTGCTCGAGTAGGTTGCCGTGATCATCCCATGCGTAGTGCCACTGCCTGTCGCCTGGCACAGTGAGGCATATTGGCTTATGGTCAGCGTTGTACTCGGCACGCACGACACTCCGGTCCGGCAGCGTCTGCAGGAGCAGATTGCCGTACGCATCGTATTGCCAGGTGATAGTGCGCCCGGCGGGATCGGTTTTTGCGCTCGTGCGTCCCTGCGCGTCGTAGCGGTAGCTCCACACACCGCCCAGTGGGTC
This sequence comes from Burkholderia sp. BE17, assembly GCF_009362305.1. Taxonomy (NCBI): domain Bacteria; kingdom Pseudomonadati; phylum Pseudomonadota; class Betaproteobacteria; order Burkholderiales; family Burkholderiaceae; genus Burkholderia; species Burkholderia sp. BE17. The sequence continues at coordinate 23,711 of NZ_WHNU01000048.1, read as the reverse complement.
GACCCGTGCCACCGGCATGCCGCGCTGATTCGCCTGCAGGGTGGTCGTGTGGCCCAGCGAGTCGATAATCCGCGTCTCGCAATGATCGATATCGTAGACAAAGCGGTAGTCGAACAGGCCGTCGTCGCCCCACGCATGATCGACACGCCACACGCGATCGTCGCCCTGCTGGTAGCTGTAGTAGAACGACACGCCCCGCGCACTTGTGTGGCTCACCATCCGGTGGCCGTCGGCGTAAGCAAAATGATGCGGCTGGCTTATCGCATCCAGCGCGGCAACCAGATTCCCGTTCCGGTCGTGTTCGTAAACGACAAGCGGATGGGCGCGGCCGCCGGCATCGATGAACATCAGCACGGTAAGCAGATCCGCATGGCCTCCCGTGCGGCTGCCTGCAGCAGCTTCACATTTAATCACGCGTCCGGTCTCCTCCTGCCCTTTCCACTCGACCACGCGCGCCAGGGTGCCTTCCAGTTCGCGCTCGAATACCCACGCATTGCCGTTCAAGTCAGCCATCCGCCCAACGGGCAGCGTCAAGGTGGCGTCGTCCGCAAGCCTCTCAAGCGCATATTGCCAGTTCGCGGGCAATGCAAACTCATATTCGAGCCCTCCACGCGTGCGCAGGACCAGCCGGTCGTCTCGCAAGTACAACGCCAGTCCGCGCTGCCAGTCATACACGCGCGCCGGCCACCCAGTTGGGTCCGGCATTGCATCGAATGCCGTCGCGTGATTCAGGAAATACGCCGCCACACCCACAGTGCCGTCGTGCCGCATCAGTTCGAGCCGGATATCAGCCGGCGTCTGCCAGCCCACGCCCACCGCGCCGCGCCGCGTGTCGTGACTCGCGTAATGCCGTTCCCACACGAGCGGCAGGCGCCCCGACACCGTGAAGTCGTGCTGATGCATGACCACTTCGCCGGTGATCATGTTTACCGGATCGGCTCCCAGCACGGTGCAGCGCAGGAAGCCCGGTTTAAGATTCAGCTTGTCGGCCAGCGCCCGGGCCCACTTGCTTCCGCGAAAGGCCTTGAAGAGCGACGAAGCCAGCGCCGCCATGTTCATGACCGGCGGCCCGCCCACCAGCACCGGTCGCCCTACTGGAATCGGCAGCATCACCGAGCTCGGCATCGACAGTGCGGTTCTCTGCGTGTGCGCGCCGAAATGAGGCGGTGGCTCCAGCCCGATCGACCAGCAGCTCATCGCTGGCAGTGCCATGAACGACAGCGGATCATTGTTGGCCAACACAGTTCTGCTGCCCATATAGGATTCAGCGTCGTTCGACGGCAGTTCGGCAGGGGGCGGGGCGAACGACTCGCCTAAAGGAAAGTGCAGGCCGGGCACGTGAAAAGAGTGGGTGCCCGCCGTGGCACGCAAAAACCCGTTTATGAATATCGAGCGGCCTGCCATGCTGCCAATGCCGACACCGGCGCCGGCCGCGCTGGCGATGTCGCCGGCTGAGCTAGCGATGTCGCCGACAACCGAGGTCGCAACCTTGCTGAGCTTCACGCCTTTGGCAATCAGCGGGTTGCTCATCAGCTCGGCGTTCGCCTGCTGCAGGTCAGTCGCCGCGGATTTGAGCGCATGGTCCAGCTCGTTCGCGACATCGGGGTTGTCCTGAAGGTAGTCGATTACCTCTTCCTCGACGAAGGTGAACACGATGCTGCCGATCACGCCCAGCGCGGCGTTGATATACTCGCGGCGATCGAGCATGAAACCGACATAGGGATGCGGCAGGAACACCGGCGGCGTCCCCGGCGTGACCAGTACCGAATGCACATCGATCCCGACCACGGGATCCAGATGCTTGACCGCCAGCAGTGCCATTGCTCCCTCCGTTCAGCGTCCGCCGCGCAACGCAGCGACCTTCTCGCTGAGCGCGCCACGCCGTCGATCGAACGCACTCATCTGCGACACCATCCATTCGACGACGAGCCGCATCACGCCATTTCAGATACGCGGCGCCGGCGATCAGGTGCACGATGACACACTGGTCGAACCACTGCTCGCGCTCCGCCACCTTCAGCGCGGCCACCCGCAATGCCTCGAGCCGCGCCGAATGGCCGCCTTCGATCGTCTCGCTCAACATCACGAACAGGCGCCGGAACTCGCCGCTCGCGCCGCGCTCGCTGGATTCCGCCGTCAGAAGCAGTTCGCACGGCACGCTCGCCATCGCGTAACGGCCCTGCACGACGCGCACGGCCTCCGGATGACGTTGCAGCATTCGAACGACGCGAAGCCGTCGTGGCCGTGGCCGCGCGGGTCGACCTGCTGCGCGGACAGGTCCGCGCGCGGCTTCGTGTAGTCGTAGTCGCTGGTCTGGTGCTTGCCGATGCTCACTTCCTGCGCGGGCAGCCAGCCGTCGACGTGCTCCTCGTCGGCGATCGCGGTGCGGTCGGGCGCAATGAACGGAATCGTCGCGTAGCCGGGCAGCGCCACATGCGACGACATCGCGTCGCACAGCATCAGCGTGTGCGATTGCGCCGCGTGCCGGAAGTAGTAGTAGATCCCTTTGAACTCCATCAGGCGCGACACGAATGCCTCGTCGGTCTCCTCGTACTGCACGCAGTAGTCGCGCGGCGCATACGACTCCGTCAGCCGGTTCTCGATCGGAAACCCGAATGGCGCGAGCACGTCCTGCACGATCTCGGGTACGGTCTTGTTCTGGAAGATCCGGCAGTCCGAGCGGCGCGTCACGAGCCACAGCCACGGGCGCACGACCAGCGCGTAGCCGTAGTAGCGCTCCGCGCGCCGGCCGGCGCGCGACGACGCCGTTCAGGTAGCGCGTCGAATGATCCTGCTGCTCGATCCGGACTGTCACGGGTTTGCCGAGCAGGTCCTTCAGCGACAGGCTGTGACTGTCGGCGAGCGCCTCGATCCGGTATTCGAACAGGCGGCCGAGCGCTTCCTCGCCGTCGAGCCGGTGGAATTTCAGATCGTCGCCGCTCGGGCTGTCGAGCGTGAAGACACGATTCACGTCGCTTCCTCCTCGTCGAATCGGTAATCACCTCGATCGCCGACAACGCGCGGCCGTCGAGCGGCGCGCGCAGGATCGCCTGGCTGATCCGCAGCAGCACCGGACGCGTGAGGATCGCATCGATCAGCCGATCGCCTGCCGAGCCGGAATCGGCCTCATGGGTTACGCGCCACAGGACGAATAGTGCGGGCGACGGAGACCTTGCGACCTGGAGCCACATCCTTCTCTACCCTCTTGCCCGGGCGGACAGGCACAAGTAACAGTAGGACAATTAATCGTCTGACGAAAGGAGGGCTGCGTTAATCGGTCGCCAAGCTTGATGATGTTATGCGTCTGCAACACTCGACTTGGCCACTGGCGGCAGCAACTCCGAAAATTAAAGGGCTCGACTGAAGTTCTCCGCCAAGCATTGGCCAACGCCTGTCATCGTAGACCGCAATAAATCTGTCACCACCCCAATCTATAACGACGGCACCCAGCGGGATCGTATTGACACTTTTGCTTTCAGTCGAAGCGCAATGAAAGTGTCAATTCGCATTTGTCGGTATTAAATTTGTCAATTCCCTCCTAGACTTCGAATTCCGTCCGGGAGGCATTCATCTTACGGAAAATTCTCTGCTCACCGCAGAGCCGCTCGCGCTGGACTTATTCCGGAGGCATTCGCGCACTTCTCGATGGGAAATCAGGTGCTGGTTTTCACGCACCACCAGTACCTGTCGGATCTCGCTTGCCGCAAAGTTGCCGAGGGGGGCTTACGGACGGTGAGCTTGTAGCCACCGTACGGTCCCCCCAGTGGAGCTGTTTCCGCCGAGAGCGTGGCGTGGATTCGCCGTCATCGCGGAACTCAGATTGAGCGATCGTCCAGCACACTGGATGGCGAAGCGCAATGACGTCAAGGAAACGGAGCGCAAAATGACCAAACGATCAACGCTAGTTCGAATGACGGTTCGCAATATCGGCTGCATTGGCAATGAGGGGGTGACGATCGAGCTTGACGACATCGTCTGCCTCGTCGGGCGAAATAACTCTGGCAAATCGACGGTACTACGCGCGTACGAGCTTGCCAAAGGGACGCAGACCTTCAGCATTGGCCGGGATAGATGCCAGGCGGCAGCTCCTGAGCAGGCGTCTGAGATAGAGATTGAAGCCCACATCCCCGAGGGTATCGGCAACGTACACGAAAAATGGAAAATCGAAAGGGATGGTTTGCTGATCGTCAGGAGCCGCTGGCAGTGGAAGGCGCCTGAATTCGAGAGGGTGAGGACCACCTGGGATCCAGAAGTCAATGATTGGGCAGAGGACGGCAAGGCGGCCGGCGCCGATCCGGTCTTCAATTCGCGATTGCCGCGCGTGCTTCGCATTGGGTCGCTTGACGATGCGGAAACCACCGAAAAACTTCTGTTGACCTTGGCTCTCACCCCCTTGCTTTCAATGATCGCGAAAGAGCGAACGAGTGCTGAGTCTGCGCTGGGGAAAGCCCTGGGTGATGTGATTGCCCAGATTGACTCCTTGAGCTCGGCCCATGAAGAGCATTTCAATCAAATCGCCAGCCAGGTATCGGCCGGCTTCAAAGGCGTCTTCCCCAATCTCGACGTCCGGCTCAACGTGGCGACAGCGCCCTGGGCGCCCAAGATCGACGGACTCGTTAAGGAGGGGTCCGGGCTGCGGATTCGCGACGGGAAACACGATACGGCATTGGTTCAGCAGGGAACTGGAGCTCGTCGAGCGCTGTTTTGGGCCATGCTGCAGGTCCACAATGAACTCACCCGTGACAAGGAACTGCGTGAGGCATATCGCAAGAAGCTCGACAAAGAGCGAGCGGAAGTCGTCAAGGCTCAGAAGAAGGCCGACGCGGATCCACAACAACTGGCCGAGATCGATGCCCGCATCGCCGCTTTCGATGCCGGTGGTGCCATTCCGGAGAGCCCGGATGACCCTGCTTTCCCGGGCTATTTGCTATTGATCGATGAGCCGGAAAATGCTCTTCATCCGTTGGCAGCTCGGGCGGCCCAACGCCACCTATACAGACTAGCGGAAAGCGCTGACTGGCAGGTGATGCTCACAACGCATTCGCCGTATTTCGTCAATCCGCTCGTCGATCACACAACAATCGTTCGACTCGAGAGGGCCACCGATCCGCATGACACGCACATCACCCCAAGGACATACCGCTCGGATTCGATCGAGTTCGAGGGCGATGCAAAACGTCGCCTACAGGCGCTACAGCATATTGACCCGAGCTTGGCGGAGATCTTCTTCGGCTCCTACCCGATCCTCGTCGAAGGCGACACAGAGCATGCCGCGTTTATAGCGTCAATTGTCGAGAGAGAGCACGAACTTGTCGATCGTGTGACCATCGTTCGCGCTCGGGGCAAGGCAATTCTGGTGCCGCTGATCAACATCCTCCGTCATTTCAAGATCGATTTCGGGATTGTCCACGACTCCGACTCGCCTTTCCGGAAGGATGGCAGCGCGAACGGTATGTGGTCAGAAAACAGCAAGATTCACGAGGCGGTTCAACGGGCGCGTGCCGAAGGGATGACGGTGCGGCACCGAGTCAGCATTCCGGACTTCGAACGCTTCCTGGGCGGCGACGAAGCGTCTAAAGACAAGCCGTTGAACGCTTACATCAACGTTGCAGATGATGCGGAGCTTGGTTCGAAGGTGCAAACATTGCTCCAAGATCTCTTGGCTGGAGAGCAGGATGATCCGGTTGCCTTGCACGGTCCGGATGAGGATTACGCAACGGTGCTTCACCGAGTCGTGTTGGATTGGGCCGCAGTTCAAGGACTTCACGCGGATCTACGTTTCGCCGGTAAGAAGTAGAGATGTGGGTTCTGCGCCGGCGCGGCGTCTTCAGTCTTCTGCCGCGAGTCGCGCGTGGTATTTCGCGAGCTCGCGCCAGCGCATCCTCTGTTCGGCCGTCACGTACATCGAGGTGGTCTTCAGCGACGCGTGGCCGAGCAGCTGCTGCACGACGTCGAGCGGCACTTCGGTGGCCACCGACTGGGTACCGAACGTGTGGCGGAACGCATCCGGCGACAGCCGCGCGAAATGTCGGCGCTCGGTCTCGGTCAGATCCGGAAGATGCCTCGGATCGGTTTACCATCTTCGGAATAATGAGACCGAGCACAGGGTAATTGTTGAGGTCCGTTAATTTTGCTAACCATGTCCAATCAGCTTGCTAATGGCGGACTCTTCTATACTATTGATTTTTCAGCATAATTGTCGAATTTCCTTCGCCGCCAATTGTTGCGACTTCACAACACTTCGCGTAAAGCTTTCCCGCTAATTCTGCTAATACCAATTTTTTGCCCGTCAATTGTACTAACGTGGATTGAACGACCTCGACAATCGACATCATCATGCGCAAAGCGGACGGAAGGGGAACTCCGGCCCACGATCTACAAGCTTCGGCAATGCTTTCTGCCCGAACCTGTCACCTCGTGGACGACGTCCAAAGACAGACGGCCGCCGCTCGGGCGACCGGCCGCGAGATCGCTCTCTCTCGAACATCAGCGAATGTCGCCAATCGGCCCGAAGCACTTCGGCATAGACGACGTTAGCGCAATTAGTGCACCCAGTAGCAGAATTAACGGACTTCAACACCGGCTACGCCGAGCTCTACAAGAGTGGGCGGATCGAGGAAGCGGCCTGCATGGCGCACGCCCGACGTAAGCTGCACGACCTGCATGTCGCGAGGAAGTCGCCGATCACGACTGAAGCGCTCGAGCGCATCGGCGCGCTGTACCAGATCGAGGCGCAGATACGCGGCAAACCACCTGATGAGCGTCGACGCATCCGCCAGGCGCACGCCGTGCCGCTGCTCGACAGCTTGAAGCAGTGGTTCGAAGCCACGCTCCAGACGCTGTCGGGGAAATCGGATACCAGCAAAGCGATTCAGTACGCCCTGAACCGCTGGCCCGCGCTCGTCTACTACTGCAGCGACGGTCGAGTGGAGATCGATAACCTGCCGGCCGAACGCGCGCTGCGCGGGGTGGCCATCGGACGCCGGAACTATCTGTTCGCCGGCGCCGATTCCGGCGGCGACCGCGCGGCCGCGATGTACAGCCTCATCGGTTCTGCGCGCCTGAACGGGATCGATCCCGAGGCCTACCTGCATCACGTCATCGACCGCATTGCCGATCATCCGATTAACCGCATTGGCGAACTGCTGCCGTGGAACGTCATGCCGCTGCTGCCGGCCACCGCTCGCACCACGCCGGTTCACTGAACCGAACATCTCCGTCCGTCAACTCCTGCCACCACGGTACGAATCGCACGCTTACTGTCGTCGTCGGCCGGCATCCAGACAAGTGCCGTGCGCGCGGCGGCGGCCGCCTCGGCGATCCGCAGGCCGCCATCCCCCATCACCAGCAACAGCGCGCGCGCGGCGCGCCAGCGCGGCCCGCTCAGGCCCTGCAGCTCGCTGCGTTCAGCCAGCGTCGCGCGCACGCGCGTCCACAAATTGAGCGACAGGGCTGCAATTCGACTCATATTCATTGTCTGTTTTCCTATTCGCGCCGTAAAAGTCCGTTCGTGTTGCGGGGCGGTAGCGGAACACCTTCATCGCGCAATTTGGCCGTAACTTTCTCTTCGAGGTGCCGTGCCCATCCGTCCCAATTCGCGTCCCAGCACATGCGGCAAACGGTGATTCTGTACGTCGGAACGGCCTTACCTTCGTAACGATGTGGTCCAAATTGAAAGAGCCTGCCGCAAGCGTCGCATTTGAGCATTACCGGATCGGGTTTCATTGATGATCCCCTGAGTTTTCCTGTTAGTCTCCCGACGGACGACGCCTCCGATATGGATTCTCGGCGTCGATACGCACTGCCCACAAGACGTTCTTCATCAACTTCTGATAACGAGATTCTCCACCCTCGGTGTATCTTACAAATGCGTTCTTCACCTCAGGCCTGACGAGCCAAGTCCGTATAACTTGCGCGAAGATTTTCTTGGTCGCGAGATGCAGTTCTTCCGCATCTTCTGCAAATCCGGCCTTCCATTCCGCAAGTCGTTCCGCAGCGTCCGGTTGCGTCGAATACTTGACCTCGGCTTCCTTTATCTTGTTATAGACGTCGGCAAGGTACCGCCATTGTGCCGCGAACCTTGCATAGAGCGCCGTGTAAACCGAACCGAATACAACGGCCGCCGCCGTGAGGTGATGTGCCATATACTGGATCAGTCTATTACCGTCAAACGTGCCTCCTCTCGCGGGATCGAGCAGATCTTTCACTGCGAGGCTTGCTGGCATCACCAATAGCAATACCCATAGCGCCACAAAAAGCGCACGCAGTACGATTACACTCCCTCCATTCGACAGCCCGACTGAACTCAGCAGCCACTCGCCAGAAATGAGGCTGACCGCATAGTCGATCATGTCTGATATTCTGCGAGTCCGCTTAACGGAATATGGCACATCCTCTTCCAGTATTTCCGCCTCGACTGCGGAAGCGTCTGGCGTCTCAACCTTGGCGTCGTTCATATTGTCACCGAGAACTTTTTGCATTGCGGCCTATCCGGGGTGCCCTTGATTTCCACGCATTTTTCCGGTCAGCCGCCTTTAGGCCCAGTAAGGCTTTGCCTTTCAGCCCCAAATAAATGTCCATATAAATCAAAGGGATACTGTCTACCCTCCCTTGCTTGAAGGTCGCTGGTCATTGTCAGCAGGTTATGTCGGCCCGCAATTCCACCATCGTCAGCTGGGCAAGCAGGCCCGAAAGGCCGCCTTGTTAGGCTCGCTGACGGGTTGATTCGATGGCGTTGTCGGCCGCGGTACTCGGCAGGATCCGCTTCGCATAGAGCGCCACTGGGAAATTGAAGGTGCCGCGCAAGTTGATACCTTCCATATGAGTGGGAGCGATTCGCCGCAAATGGTCCGCTTCGATCGGTTGATCTCGATCAGCTTCGATACTTTCGAGGGCGCGTTGCATGTGGGTGGTGTTCCACGCCATCAAGATGTTCGAGAGCAGGGTCAACGCCGATGACACCGCGGCGAGCGATTCTTGGCGCCGCGCAAGCTCTACCGGAATGCGACCGATATGAATTGCGCGCTGCACGGTATGCACCGCCTCTCCTCGATTCAGCGCGTGTTGCAACTCTGACCGAAACACAGCATTGGTGAAGTAGTCGATCAAAAAGATGCTTCTGAACAAGCGGCCGATATGAACACCGCCATCGTACACAGCCTGCCCTCGGGCAGCCGAGCCGAATCTGGCAATCGCCTCGACGGCCGTACATTGGCCAGAGCGGATAGACGCCGCGACCCTCACGAACTCGTCCCACACATCAACGATGAGCCCAAGTCGGACGTCTCGATCCGTGATTCCTGCAAGCCGCGCGGGTATCGTCTGACTGCGAGGCACGTGGAGGCGGCGGTCGCGAAGGTGTGACAGGCGAGGGCACAAATCGAAGCCAAGCGCCCGGGAAATGCCCATTGCGAAGTCGGTATATCCATGGGTGTCGACTGCAAGCTGTGCGATGTCCTTCGTCGCGCTTTGCCGGACGACGCCCTCGATTGCTGCGCCGGCCTGCCGCTCGTTCAGGATGATAGGCTGGTCGTAGAAAATGCCCCAACGATCGAGCACGTGGGTGTACATCCCAATGGATGCCGTACGGCGAGGAGGATCCGCACGCGCGCGCCAGATTGTCCGAGTTGTTTCCAGCGACATCATGTCAGATGATGCTAGATCCGCTCGTCCCCAGTTTGCAGCGATCGGGTGCTCATGCATGAATTCGAGGACAGCGTCGGCGGCTGAACGCAGCATCCGTTCGTCCGCGAGACGCTTCATCATTTGACGAATCGCCTCAGTCGACACTTCCGGGACCATCCGAGAAATTTCAGCAGCCGTCAGCGAGGTGCCATGAGCCAATATTGCTGAATAGACCATCAGCAACTCGGTGCGGGACCGCGGCTCGCGGCCGAGCAGGGTCCAGCTGAACCGTGTCGCGCTGTCGATCTCGAGGATGATCTCGGGAAATTGGCCTGGTGGATGCGCTTCGAAGATCTGGCGTCGAAGTTGCTCGGCTTGTGTGTCTGGGTTCTGGGCCGCCATTGGCTCGAGGTGAACAGCCTCATCTACACGGATCGAACCATTCGCCACAGCTTCGTCGAGGAGGGCGAGGCGCTGATCGAGCTGTAGAAGGATCGGTTCGAGAAATTCGTTCGGGTCCTGTGGTAGGCCGAGGTGTCCGTAGTGATGGTTACGCTTTGCCAGCCACTGCTCGGTCGAAATCAGCATATGTGACTGGCTTCGGAACGAGAAGCTGTGATTGATAAACACCGAGCCGTTGCGCAGAGCGACGCGGAGCGCAAAGAGGGTAGCCCATTCGAAAGCCACCATCGCCCGGAGCCGGTCATAGCCATCGATCGCCTCGCGCCATGCTCGCCCAAGCCTGATATTGATCCCGTCGGGTAGCAGATGAGCACGACGTCGATACAACCCACGTAATAGCGAGATTGCATCGATTACAGGATGCACGTCTTCGGCCTCGAATGGCAGTTGCACGATTCGAATCAAAACATTACGGGCGTAATACCGCTTTCGGACCAGGCACTGCCGGATCTGGCTACGGCGGCTGATGGGATGCGGCTGCAAAACATCGTCAGCGAGCAAACGTAGTTTCTCGCCAAGCTGTTCTCGCGAGAGGGTTTCATCATCGGCCAGTGCTTTGACGGCGAGTGCAAACTCACGGAGTTGATCCGCCGCCTTCGTCCGCATGGCATCCACTTCGCGCGACGTGTCGTTGACGACTTTCAGCACCCATCGCCGAAGCATCTCGAGTAAGTGGTCAGTCGCGGTACAAAGCGAATACCGCATGAAACACGCGGCCTCGATCCGTCGACCCTGCGGTTCGATCCGCTTACTAATCGATGGCGGGCGGCTCGCGCAGCGGCGGGCATAGTGGCGCACCATGGCATCGTTGCATTCAATCGGCCAACGCGTTGCCGCATCGTGCATCGTGAGCAAGTTGATCTTGTCTAGAATCTCGCTCATCTGATGGGTTGAGTTGCGAAGCGGAACGGCCCACAGCCATCGCTGGAGACTTGAATGTTCACCGTGTGGTTGAGGGAGAATTCGCGCCCAACTCTCGAGCATTTCGATGCCGACGGCACGTTCAAGCGCGTCGTGTAGTTGGTCCTCGATGTCGCGTACGGCTTGGACGACAAACTGCCTGAGCATACGCTCCGGAGGTATCACGATGCGATGGTCGTAGAACCAACGTTTGAGATCGTTCGTCAACTGGCCGCGTTCCGGGCGGCCGGTGAGTTGTTCTTTGAGCCAACGGATGACGTACCGGCGTTGATGTTCCGCGACGGCGCGAAAATTAATGGTGTCCCGAGCAAAGCGCTGGTGGTCGGATAACGTCTTGAGGTTGCCATCGTAAAGTGAACGCAGCGTGCCGAGGCGTGCCGAGGTCTGGTGGCTTCACATTCAGCTGTCGGCCAAGATGTCGCCAGAGAACCGTGGGGATCTGCTTGTACGAGCCAAGGGGCCGGCCGGTCATACGTAGAAAGCCGATGTGCAGTGCGACCGCGAGCCGAAAGAGATCCGTGCGGCGTGAATCAATGGCAACACGCTCCCGCTTGGAGAAAGTGAAGAATGTGGCGAGCTCGAATTCGCTCAGTTCGCGCGGCACCTGCCGGATTCCGAGATAAGCCAATCGCCAGTGATCCATCGGCGGCTCCGCATCGATGATGAGAGCGGCCCAGCGTAGCGAGGCAAAAATTGAGGTGCTACGGGGAAAGTCAGGATGGCGGCTGCAGCCGTTGAACGCCTAAGAATAGTGTCGGAACGACAACGAGTCGGTCAACAAAACGAGGGAGCCGCGATTGTTCCGGCCGCGCTGAGCGCGTTCGCCTGAATCGGGCTCGGAGACGTATTTTTCTTGCGACCCCAAAAGATTGCTAGTTTAGCTTATGTAAAATCAAGTGTTAAGTAACTTCTGGTCGCCGCTACTCGAGGCAGGGCCATACCGCCACTACCTCCGCCGTGCAGACAAGCCAATGGATCAGGCGCTCCGGGGCAACAGGATATCGAACCGGGTCATCGCATCGTCGGATGCCACACGCGCTTCACCGCCATGCGCCTCGACGATCGACTTGACGATGGCGAGCCCTAGCCCGACCCCTTCGCTCTTGCGCTGCCGCGAGGGATCGACACGGTAGAAGCGATCGAACAGTCTGGGCAGATCTTCGTCAGCGATCTTGCTGCCCGGATTCTCCACGCTCACCGTGGTGCATCCCTGATCCTGGCTCAGTCGCACGGTGACGGCAGCGTCGCGCGGGGTGTGGCGGATGGCATTGGACAGCAGATTGGTCAAGGCGCGCCGCAGCATCTCGCGATCGGCCTTTATCGGCTCGATCCGCCCCTGCAAACGAAGGGTAACGTTGCGATCCTCCGCGAAGGCCTCGAAGTAGTCGAAGAGCCCCTTGATCATGTCGCCCAGGTCCATCTCCACCCGATGGAGATTGTGCGGATCGTTCTCCGTCTGCGCGAGAAACAGCATGTCCTCGATCATCCGGACCATGCGCCCAAACTCCTCCAGATTGGAGTACAGCACTTCCCGATACTCATCGGCAGAACGGGACTGGCCGAGGGCCACTTCCGTCTGCGTGGTCAGGTTGGTGACCGGGGTGCGCAGCTCGTGGGCGATGTCGGCCGAGAAATTCGCCAACTGCGCGAATCCGTCCTCGATGCGCCCGAGCATGTCGTTGAACGAGGCGACGAGTTCTTCCAGTTCCAGCGGCACGTCCCGGGGATTCAGCCGCACGTTCAGTTGCGATGAGCGGATCGCGCGAATCTGGGCGTTGACCTTGCGGATGGGTCGGTGCCCCCATTGAACGGCCAGCCAGGCGACCAGCAGCGCAATGCACAGCACGACGCAGGTGGCCAACCAGAGCATGCGCTTGAAGTCTTCGAGAAACGAGAGATGGAAGTCGATGTCCATCGCAACGGCGACGGTGTAGGGGCCTGTGTTCCGGCCTGCACCGCCATCCACACGAAGCACCGCGCCACGGTAGGACTTCCCTCGCTCCTGCCAGCTCGTCAGCTCGCGGACATTGATCGCCCCGGCGGGACTTCTGCTTGCGACAAGGGACGACAGTTCGGGACCTTCGCCCGCATGGACCTTGGTTCCTGCGGCGTCGGCGACGTAGTAGAACACTCCATGATGGCCCGTCACCGCGCCGGCAAGCCGGCGGCGCAGCAGCCCGTCATCGGCATTCGTACTGGCGTCGCGCAGCGGCTTGACGACAGCATCGGCCACGGCCCTGAGTTCCCCGGCATCCTGCTCGGCAAAGTGGTGCTCCAACGCGCGGACGATCAACGAACTGAAGACCAGGAACACCAGCGTCGTGGCAATGCCGACCAGGGCTGTGACCCGCAGTGCGAGCGATGCCGGGCGACGGATGTGAAAGGCCCTAGTCGGCATCGGGGGCATCGAGCGTGTAGCCCATGCCCCGTACCGTATGGATGAGCTTGGGCTCGAAGGCATCGTCGATCTTTGCGCGCAGCCGGCGAATGGCGACATCGATCACATTGCTGTCGCTGTCGAAATTCATGTCCCAGATCTGCGAAGCGATCAATGAACGCGGCAGCACCTCGCCCTGGCGCCGCCCCAGCAGTTCGAGCAAGGCGAACTCCTTGCTGGTCAGGTTGATGCGCTGTCCTGCCCGGGTCGCGCGCCGCCGCGGCGGGTCGAGCAGCAGATCGGCGATCTGGATGCGATCAGGATGATTGGGCGCGCTGCCGCGGCGTAGCAGCGTGCGCACGCGCGCGAGCAGCTCGGAAAACGCGAAGGGCTTGACCAGGTAGTCGTCGGCGCCGAGTTCCAGGCCCTTGACGCGGTCATCCACGCCGCCGCGCGCAGTCAGGAACAGCACCGGAACCTGCTTGCCCGCCTCGCGCAGCGACTGCACGATGCGCCACCCATCCACGTCGGGCAGCATGACGTCGAGGATGACCAGATCATAGGGTTCGCTCATGGCCTGGTGATGGCCGTCCAGGCCATTGCGTGCCACGTCCACCACGAACCCCGCTTCCATGAGGCCCTGGCGAACGTAGTCCGCCGTCTTGTTCTCGTCCTCGACCACCAACAGTTTCATCGCTCTTCCGTGACTGACGCCATGAACGCTCGCGCATCTACTTGCTCACCCTGCGCGACCGACCCTCGAATCAATGTACTCGGGTGAATCTTCCACCAGGATGACCAATTCATTACATGAATGTCATGAATTGGTCATGCGAGCGAAAGTGGCGCCTTTCTAGCATGGTCGTCAACGGGGTAAAAGCACGCTCCCTTTCACAGGGCCTCGCGCGTGGGCCTGCGCTACGACACGGGCATCGGCCCCGATCGTGGATGGCTCGCCTTCGGGGTCCAGGGACTGGCGCCGTACTGGTTCGATGTCGAAGCGACGGGCTACGTCGGCAACGGCGGCAGGATCGCGCTGAGGCTGGCCGCGAGCTACGACCTGCTTCTGACACAGAAGCTCATCCTGCAGCCGCGCACCGAGGCGCTGCTCTACGGCAAGAGCGACCCCGAGCGGGACATTGGAAGCGGCCTGTCAAACGCCACGGTCGGGCTGCGCCTGCGCTACGAGTTCAGCCGGCAGTTCGCGCCCTACATCGGCCTGGAGCGCAGCGGCAGCTTTGGCAAGACCGCCGACTTCGTGCGCGCTTCAGGCGAGCGCGCGCAGGAGACCCGCTGGGTTGCGGGCGTGCGCATCTGGTTCTAGCGACCGGGCCCCCAAGTCCGCTCGACCGAACAGCGCCGACCTTGAAGGGACAGGACATGGAAGCGATTGACTTGGACGTGCACGGCATGAGTTGCGGTTCATGCATCAAGGCGGTGACGCGGCCACTGCGACAGATGCCTGGGCTCGCCACTTAGCAAGCATGCGTTACGCCGTCACTTCTTCACTCATTACCTCTTTAAGGAGAACTCTATGCGCAAACTCGCTATCACGTTAATTGCACTCTTCGCACTGACCCTGTCAGGCTGCGGCTACAACACTTTCCAGACCAACGACGAGCAAGTCAAGGCGAGTTGGTCGGAGGTAGTCAATCAATACCAACGTCGCGCGGACCTGGTTCCCAATCTCGTCAACACGGTCAAGGGGGAGGCGAATTTTGAGCAGGGCACCTTGACCAAGGTAATTGAAGCGCGAGCGAAGGCGACGTCAATCCAAGCGACGCCGGAACTGATTAACGACCCTGCGGCTTTCCAGAAATTCCAGGCTGCCCAGGGTGAATTAAGAGGTGCTTTGTCACGCTTGATGGTGGTGTCCGAGAACTACCCTAACCTTCGCGCAAATCAGGGCTTTCGGGACCTGGCTGCACAGTTGGAGGGAACCGAAAACCGAATCACAGTGGCACGCAATCGCTACATCAAGTTTGTTCAGGACTACAACGTGACGGCACGGACATTCCCATCCAATCTGACGGCGATGGTGTTCGGTTACAAGGAAAAGCCCAACTTTACCGTCGAGAACGAAGGGGAAATCGCCAAGCCGCCGGCCGTGAGTTTCGATACCGCACCGGCCCAAAGCGGCGCGTCAGGAGCGGCACGATGATGCCAGAAGGTAGGGTACGGTGTACGGCGAGAGCATTGCTGGCAACAGCAATGCTCTGCTGGTCCCTCTTCGCGGTTGCACAGGTGCCGGTTCCGCCGCTTACGGGGCACGTGATCGACCAGACCGGCACGCTCAGCGTGCAACAGAAGGCTGCCCTGGAGCAAACACTGACTGCGTTCGAGGCCAGGAAAGGCAGCCAGCTTGCTGTGCTGATGGTCGATTCGACAACACCAGAAGCCATCGAGCCATTCGGGATGCGCGTCGCCGAGCAATGGAAGCTCGGGCGAAAGAAGGTCGATGACGGTGCCATCCTGGTGGTCGCCAAGAATGACCGCGCGTTACGCATTGAGGTGGGGTACGGCCTCGAAGGGGCCCTCAACGATCTCACCAGCAAACGCATTATCAGCGAGACGATCGTTCCCAGATTCGAGAGCCAGGATTTCTATGGCGGCATTGTGGCCGGGGTCGATCAAATCATCCGCGTCGTCGATGGGGAGCCCTTGCCGGAGCCGCGCAAGAGAGCCTCCACGGGCGCTGTGGACGTTCGTCAGTACGTACCGATTCTGTTGTTTCTCGCCCTTGTCGTGGGCAGGGTGTTGCGCGCCGCCCTGGGGAAGGTGGCCGGCGCACTGGTCACCGGCGGCGCCGTCGCGGTGATTGCCTGGTTCGTCGCGGGCGCCCTGTCGTTGGCGCTGGCAGCCGGCGTGATTGCCGTGTTCGTCACCCTGCTGGGTGTGGGCATGGGCCGCCACGGATTGGGGGGCTACCACGGAGGAACGGGACGCGGGTCGGGTAGCGGAGGTTTCCGCGGTGGCGGCGGCGGGTTCGGCGGCGGTGGTGCGTCGGGGAGGTGGTGATCATGAACATCAAACGCATCGTGAGGCATCTGGTGACGACTCAGGCGCAGGTCAGGCGGACCTTTCCCCGTAGCACATTGGCCGCGATCGAACGGGCGATCAAGGCAAGCGAGTCGGCGCACCTCGGTGAAATCCGGTTTGCAGTCGAGGGCGCATTGGACGGCATGCCGCTTTTTCGAGGGCAGACCGCAAGAGAGCGGGCAATCGAAGTTTTTTCGCAACTGCATGTTTGGGACACCGAGCACAACAACGGCCTGCTGATTTACCTGCTACTCGCCGATCGAGCGGTGGAAATCGTGGCTGACCGTGGTATTCACACCAGGGTCAACTCGCACGAATGGGCCCAGGTCTGCCGGCAGATGGAGGCTTCTTTCAGTCAGGCGAACTATGAGGGCGGAGTCGTCGCTGGCGTGCAGGCGGTCACGCAGCACTTGGCTGCCCACTTTCCCGCGGACGGCCAAGGCCGAAACGAGCTTCCGGACGCGCCGATGGTGCTCTCAGGCATCCATTTATGGAAGCCTTCGTAGGCGTCCTGCAGAGACACCCTGCCATCACGATCCACATCCTTCGACCACTCATAAAGCCGTCAATTCCAACGGTCATAACCAGAGAAAGAACATGCCCTCAATTCGCACACTGTTCCTCGCCATCGCAACGACTGCCAGCGCTCTGCTATTCGGTTCCGTCGCGCAGGCCCGCCCCAAATTGCTCACGTCTGATCCTCTGGCGGGCGCCGAAGTCGCCGCTCCGGCAAAGATCAAGCTGCATTTTTCCGAGACGTTGACGACCCACTTCTCCGGCGCCAAGCTGATGGAGAAGCGCATGGAGATTACGGAAACCATGATGCTCATGATGATGGATCGCATGGCGTCTTCACAAACCAAGTGAAAAAGGAATTCATCATGGACCGTGATCACGGCAGCAATGAATCTTCCCCACGCTTCTGGCGCTCCCGCTATGGAATCGGCATGCTCGTTCTAGGCGCGATCGCGGGCTACTTCCTGCTCAAGGAGCACACCGCCCATGTGGTCGGGTTCCTGCCTTTCCTGTTGCTCGCGGCCTGCCCGTTGATGCACCTCTTCATGCACCACGGCCACGGCGGGCACGACCATGCCTCCCACACACCGCCTGATACGACGTCGACCCAATCACCGAATCCGGGCGCCGGTTCCAACGCCGACGCACGCGATCAGCGTGGAGACCAGCCATGAGCCATGATCAACCTGCCTACGGACTGTGGATGCTGGTCTTCTTCAACTCGGCCATCTTCATCCTATTCGCCTTCAGCTTCTTCAAGCCGGCAACGGCGCGCGACTGGCGGACCTTCGGCGCATTTTCCGCTTTTATCGTCGCGCTGTTCGTCGAGATGTACGGATTTCCACTGACCATCTACCTGCTCTCGGGCTGGTTACAGACTCGCTATCCCGGTCTCGATCTGCTCTCCCACAACACCGGCCACCTGTGGTCGACCTTGCTGGGCGAGAAGGGCGATCCGCATTTCGGCGTGCTGCACATCGCCAGCTACGTCTTGCTCGTCTACGGCTTTTACCTGCTGTCCATATCCTGGCAGGTGCTCTATCACGCACAGCGCCGCGGCACCCTGGCCGCGGCAGGCCCCTACGCCCGTATCCGCCACCCCCAGTACGTGGCTTTCGTGCTGATTCTGCTGGGCTTCCTGCTGCAATGGCCGACGTTGCTCACCCTGCTGATGTTCCCGTTTCTGCTGGTCATGTATGGCCGTCTGGCCGTGACGGAGGAAACCGAGATGCGGGCCCGATTCGGGGCGGAATTCGAGCGCTACGCGCAGGCCACGCCACGGTTCGTTCCTCGTTGGCTGCGGTCCAGTGCAACTTGAATACGCCTCCCATCACCAAGCTGTCTCTTCTATAGGAGCCTTAACGATGAACACCATTGAACTCGAAGTCCAGGGCATGAGCTGCGGCTCCTGCGCCAAACATGTCACTGCGGCCCTCAAGCCGCTGTCGGGAGTCAATGATGTAGATGTTGATCTCGACACCGGCCGCGTTCGTGTCGGTGGCGAACTCGCCCAAGGCAGCGATCCGCTGGTGTCCGCGTTGGTTCAGGCAGGCTATCCGGCCCATGTGGTGGCCACCTCCGCTAAAGCAAACGAAGCGCCGGCCGCCGGCAGCCATCGGCGTTGCTGCTGCGGCTAACGCAAATGGGTCCGCCCCCCACCGGAAACAAAAACCAGTCCGCCCTTCAGGTCGAAGGTTGCATGCCAGCCCACAAGAATTCGGAGAAACCGTCATGAGCCAGCACCCGGAAAAACAGCCCGAACGGGATCACCCGCACGGGGCTGCGCCATCGAGCGGCCCGGCCTCTGATCCTCATGAGCATCTGGGCCTCGATCATCGACACGAGTCGGGCTCTGTCTACACCTGCCAGATGCACCCCGAAGTACGCCAGGATCACCCCGGAGCGTGCCCCAAGTGTGGCATGACTCTCAGACTCGTCCCGGCTGCACCGACGCACCCCCACTCCCCGACTCTTAGCGGCCAGGGCACCAACCACGGCCGCCACGACGATGGACCAGACCACGGTCATGCGCAGAGTGGGCCAGCATCGAAAGCGAACTCTGTGCAGCCACCGGAGTTTTCTCCTCCCGGCGCGATCTACACCTGCCCGATGCACCCGGAAATTCGTCGTAACCACCCCGGCAGTTGCCCCATCTGCGGCATGACCCTGGAGCCGCTGCTGCCGGACCTGGACGACGACAACCCCGAACTGCGCGATTTCTCGCGGCGCTTCTGGTGGACGCTGCCATTGACCCTGGTGGTGCTGGCGCTGGCGATGTTCGGCGAACGCCTGCACCTAATGGAAATGGCCACGCAGAGCTGGGTGGAACTGGTGCTCTCGCTGCCGATCGTGCTGTGGGCGGGCTGGCCGTTCTTTTCGCGCGGATGGCTGTCCGTGATCCACCGCAGTCCGAACATGTGGACGCTGATCGGCCTGGGCACGGGCGCGGCCATCGTCTACAGCGTGGTGGCGACCGCCGCACCCGGGATCTTTCCTGCATCGTTCATGTCGATGGGCCGAGTCGGCGTCTACTTCGAGGCCGCCGCGGTCATCATCTCGCTGACCCTGCTCGGGCAGGTTCTCGAACTCAAGGCGCGCTCGCAGACCTCAGCGGCGATCAAGTCGCTGCTGGGCCTGGCCCCCAAGACCGCGCGCCGCATCGGCGCAGACGGCAGCGAGGAAGACGTGCCATTGACCCACGTGTACGTCGGCGACCTGTTGCGCGTGCGCCCTGGCGAGAAAGTGCCCGTCGATGGGGTGGTGGTCGAGGGCGCAAGCTCGGTGGATGAATCCATGCTGACCGGCGAACCATTGCCCGTCACTAAGCGTGAAGGCGAGAAAGTCATCGGCGCAACGCTCAACACCAGTGGCACGCTCGTCATGCGCTCCGAGCGCATCGGCTCGGAAACCGTGCTGTCGCAAATCGTGCAGATGGTGGCCCAGGCCCAGCGCTCCAAGGCGCCGATGCAGCGCATGGCCGACGTGGTCGCCGGCTACTTCGTGATGGTGGTCGTCGCCATCGCCATCGCCACTTTCTTCATCTGGGGCTTCTTCGGCCCGCAGCCGTCCTGGGTGTTCGGCCTGATCAACGCCGTGTCGGTGCTGATCATCGCCTGCCCCTGCGCGTTGGGGCTGGCCACGCCGATGTCGATCATGGTCGCCACCGGGCGCGGGGCGACCCAGGGCGTGTTGTTCCGCGACGCCGCCGCCATCGAGAACCTGCGCAGGGTCGATACTCTGGTCATCGACAAGACCGGCACGCTGACCGAAGGGCATCCTGCCTTCGACCGCGCCGTCCCGGCCATCGGCTTCACGGCAGAAGAAGTGCTACGTCTGGCGGCCAGCCTGGACCAGGGTAGCGAACATCCATTGGCCGATGCCATCGTGAAGGCCGCGCGCGCCCAGGGTTTGGTACTCGACAAACCGGAGCAATTCGAGTCCGGCTCCGGCATCGGCGTGCGGAGCCAGGTGGGTGGACGGCAACTCGCGCTGGGCAACACGGTGCTCATGGGGCAGTCGGGTGTCTCGGTGGAAGCACTCGTGCCGCAAGCCGAAGCACTGCGCAGTGAAGGCGCGAGTGTGATGTATCTGGCAGTGGATGGGCGCCTAGCCGGCCTGCTGGCTGTGTCCGACCCGGTGAAAGCCAGTACGCCCGATGCGCTGGCCGCCCTCAAAGCCGCTGGCTTGCGGGTCATCATGGCCACCGGTGATGGGCTGACCACTGCGAAGTCGGTCGGGGCACGGCTCGGCATCGACGAGGTCCACGGCGAAGTCAAGCCGGCTGACAAGCTCACGCTGATCGAGCGGCTGCAGAACGAGGGCCGGGTTGTCGCCATGGCCGGCGACGGCATCAACGATGCCCCAGCCCTTGCCAAGGCGAATGTAGGCATCGCGATGGGGACGGGAACCGACGTTGCCATGAACAGTGCCCAGGTCACGCTGGTCAAGGGCGATCTGCGCGGAATTGCAACCGCGCGCATGCTGTCGGTGGGCACAGTACGCAACATGAAGCAGAACCTGATGTTCGCCTTGCTCTACAACGCGCTGGGTATCCCCATCGCTGCCGGAGTGCTGTATCCCCTGACGGGCTGGCTGCTCTCGCCGTTGATCGCTGCGCTGGCAATGAGCCTGAGTTCGGCATCGGTGGTCGGCAATGCACTCCGACTACGGCACGGTACGGCAGCCGATTGCGCGTAGTTGGTCGAGCAACGTCTCGACTCGCACCGTCATCGAATCCAGCGGCACTTGACCAAACTGGTGATAGACGAGAATCAGCACGCTGCGCGGTGAAAATGCATAAGGCACTGGTGCTCGGAAAGCATTCGACGGAGTTTGGGCAACATTGGTAAATGCGCGCCATGCGACAAACCGTGTCGCGAGGTGTTAGCGATAGAGAGAATCGCGCAGCAGATGTCGTTTCGGTGCGAAGTGCTGTCGGATCGAACCGAAGCTCGACAGGAAGACCTGCGTGCACTTCGGGTCGAGAAAGCCGCGCATGCGCCGCTCGCGCTCCCACGTGGGATGGTGGCTGTGCCACGTGCTATCCGGCTTGCGGCGCGCCGCTTTCACCCGACGGGCAAAGCCTGTGCCGAACTTCTCGCACCAGCGGCGAATCGTCTCGTAGCCGACCGTTACGCCGCGCTCGAACAGTAACTCCTCGATGTCGCGCAGGCTGAGCTGGAACCGAAAGTACCAACGCACCGCGTGGCTGCTGACCGACGCCGGGAACCGGTGGCCGTGTGATAAAGCGATTTCGCTTTCGTCATCCCATCACGTTATGCGGACACCCCGCCAACGTGACAGCGCCTTCATGACGACTGCTCCCGAAGGAAAATGAATATCAAATAGGAATCAGAAATGCCCGGTGAAGCGATAACGGCTGCCGGGATGCCACAGATTCGCCACCGAGGCGACGACGCCCTGCGACCAGGTGCGCCGATGTAAAACCAGACACGGCTCGACGTCGTCCATCCGCAGCTGCTCGCGCCGCTCCGGCGCCGGGGCCGCCGCTTCGATCCGGTACTCGACGCGCTGCAGCGGGGCCGCGCGCATCAGGTACAGGTTCGGCGTCGTGTTCGTGAAATCCTGCTCGGCGTATTCCGGCACGACCGCCGGATTCACCCATCGTTCTTCGAGCTGCACCGGCTCGTCGTTCTCGAAGTGCAGCACCTGCGAATGAAACAGCTTCGCGCGCACGGCCACCTGCATCTCGTCGGAGAGTGCCTCGTCGGCGCGGATCGTCTCGAGACCGAGCACGCAGGCGTGATACGCACGCCCGCGCGCACCCACCTCCTCCGAGATGCTGCGGATCGCGACCAGCGTCGATTCGTACTTCGATCGCGCCACGAACGTACCCGCGCCCTGAACACGCTTGATCACCTGCTCGGCCGTCAACTCGCGCAACGCGCGGTTGACGGTCATGCGCGAAACCTTGAACCTGCGCGCCAGCGCGTTCTCAGGCGGCACCTGGTCGCCCTCCTCCCACTCGCCGGCGTGGATGCGAGCCAGGATGAAATTCTTGATCTCCTGGTAGGCTGGTGCGCTCATCGGCATACTGTTTCAATACCATCGTGACGAACAGCGGCAGCGGAATAAACCGGCGTGTGGTGGGGCAACGGGTCGGTGCATGGATCGGATCCGACAGCGCTCCCGCGGCATGCGCGGGAGCTATACGCGCCGGATCGCCCGCCGATGTCAGGCCGCCTGGAAGCAATAGACGGCGAGCTTGTTACCGTCGAGGTCGCGAACGTACGCGGCATATGCGTCCGGTGCCCAACCGCGCGGGCCCGCTGCTCCTTCGTCCTTGGCACCTTGGGCCAGCGCAGCGTCATGGAAGGCATGCACCGCGGCGCGATCCGGCGCCTCAAACGAGACGGTCACGCCGTTGCCCACCGTCGCCGGCTGCCCGTTCGCGGGCTTCAGCACGAAGAACGATGGCGCTTCCTTTCCCCAGATCGAACCGTTACCTTCAAGGTCCGCGATTCGTTTCATCCCGATTTTTCCGAGAATCTCGTCATAAAAGGTGCGAGCCTGTTCCAGATCGTTGGTGCCCACAGTGACATGCGTAAAGATTGCCATATGCAATTCCGTTGATTAAGTAGAGGAAAATCACACGACAGTCGACAGAAGGTCGGTCAACTGCCATTCGTGCAATCGAGAATCCGCGCATGATGCGCAAGATGATCCCCGATGAACGTCGAGATGAAGTAGTACCCGTGGTCGTAGCCCGGATGGCGGCGCAGCGTCAGCGGCTGGCCGGCCTTCGCGCACGCGGCTTCGAACACGTCGGGGTTCAGCTGGTTCGCGAGGAATTGATCGGCGAGGCCCTGGTCGACCAGGATGCCGTCCGCGAACTTCGGCGCATCGGCGCGCGCAACGAGCTCGCTCGCGTCGTGTGCCTTCCACGCGTCGCGATCGTCGCCGAGATACCCCGAGAACGCCTTCTCGCCCCACGGGCAGCGCGTCGGCGCGGCGATCGGCGCGAACGCCGACACCGACCGGTACAGGCCGGGATGGCGCAACGCAAGCGTCAGCGCGCCGTGTCCGCCCATCGAGTGGCCGAAGATCCCGAGCCGCGCGCCGTCGATCGGCAGTTCGGCCGCGACGAGCTCGCGCAGCTCGCCCGTCACGTACGACTCCATCCGATAATGCGTGGACCACGGCGCTTCGGTCGCATCGACGTAGAAACCCGCGCCGACGCCGAAGTCCCACGCATCGGTCTCGCCCGGCACACCCGCGCCGCGCGGGCTCGTGTCGGGCATCACGAGCGCGA